>NZ_CP060398.1:642353-963530 GCF_015840915.1 Synechococcus sp. CBW1002 | reverse complement strand
TGCACGACGCGCAGCGTCAGCAAGGGAGGCACAGGCAAAATGGAAACGTCACTCCTGGGCCAGGGCAGTCAGCGGCATGGTCACGAGCTTGTCCCAGTTGCCGCCTTCAAACAGCACCGCCGCCCGGCTGCCGCTGATCCGCTGCACAAAGCCTCGGTAACCGTTGTAGATCGAGCGGGCGTCGTTCACCACCACAGTGGAGCCGGGCAGGATCGGAAGGTCAGCCATGGAAGAAGCCCGGAGCGGGCCGGCGCGTGGCGTCATTATCGGGGGTTCGGGGGCAGGACACAGGCGATGAGCGAAACCGAGCTGCTCGTGGTGGGCCGGGTGGTGGCCGCCCAGGGCCTGCAGGGGGAGGTGCGGGTGCTGCCCCTGAGCGATTTCCCGGAGCGGTTCACCCGCCCCGGTGCCCGCTGGATGAAGGGTCGCCAGGGCCCACCGCGGCAACTGGTGCTGCAGCGGGGCCGGCAGCTGCCGGGCAAGGAGCTGTTTGTGGTGTGCTTTGAGGGCATCAACAGCCGCGAGGCCGCTGAGGCGCTGGTGGGCGACGAGATGCTGGTGCCCGCCAGCGACCGCCCGCCGCTGGCCGATGGTGAGTTCCATGTGCTCGATCTGGTGGGGCTGGAGGTGCGGCTGCTGCCGGACGGGGAGGTGATCGGCACCGTGCGCGACCTGATCCATGCCGGCAATGACCTGCTGGAGGTGGAACGCACCGCTGGCGGAGACTCGGCGTCCCGCTCCCTCCTGATTCCGTTTGTGGAGGCGATCGTTCCGGAGGTGAACCTCACCGAAGGCTGGATCGGCCTGACCCCGCCCCCCGGCCTGCTCGATCTCTGAGGCGACACCTCATGAGGCTTCAGGGTTGATGCCTCCCCGGTGGCCTGGAGCGACAGCGGTTCCGATTGAATGGGAATCCCCCACATCCGCACCGGGACATTCCATGGCGCCCTCCTCCTCCGCCCCCCTGGTGCCGGTGATCCTCTGTGGTGGCACCGGCACCAGGCTGTGGCCGCTGTCGAGGGCGAGCTACCCCAAGCAGTACTGGGCCCTGGCGGGTGATGCCGAGGAAACGTTGCTGCAGCAGACCCAGCAGCGGCTGGCGGGTCTGCCTGGGCTGGCAGCGCCGCTGTTGATCTGCAACGAAGATCACCGCTTCATCGTTGCTGAGCAGATGCGTCAGATCGGCGTGGAACCGGCGGCGATTCTGCTGGAGCCGGTGGCGCGCAACACGGCTCCGGCGGTGGCGGTGGCGGCGCTGCAGGCCACCAGCCGTGGTGAGGACCCCCTGCTGCTGGTGCTGGCGGCCGATCACGTGATTCGCGATCTGACCCGCTTCCGAGCCACGGTGCTGGCGGGCATCCCGGCGGCGGCGGCAGGCCAGCTGGTCACTTTCGGGATCGTGCCCAGCGCTCCGGAAACCGGCTACGGCTACATCGAAGCCGAGGCCCAGGAGCCGATGGCGGCCGGTGAGATTGCGGCCCCGCTGCCGATCAGACGATTTGTCGAGAAGCCGGATCGGGCCACCGCTGAGCAGTTCCTGGCCAGCGGCCACTTCACCTGGAACAGCGGCATGTTTCTGTTCCGTGCCAGTGCGATTCTGGCGGAACTGGACCGGCTGGCCCCGGAGGTGGTGAGTGCCTGCCGGGCGGCCCTGGATCACGACAGCAGCGACCTGGAATTCCTGCGGCTGGAGCGTGAGGCCTTCGCCGGCTGCCCGAACGTGGCGATCGATGTGGCGGTGATGGAGAAGACGAAGCTGGGAGCCGTGCTGCCGTTGGCGGCGGGCTGGAGCGATGTCGGCAGCTGGAGCGCCCTGTGGGAAACGGCCGACCAGGACGAGGCGGGCAACGTGCTGCGGGGCCGGGTGATCAGCCAGGACAGCCGCAACTGTTATCTGCGCAGCGAACACCGGCTGGTGGTGGGGCTGGGGGTGGACGACCTTGTGGTGGTGGAAACGGACGATGTGGTGCTGGTGGCCCATCGGGACCGGGCCCAGGACGTCAAAGGGGTGGTGGGGTTGCTGGAGCGCGCCGGTGCGCCGGAAAGCAAGGCGCACCGGCGCATCTACCGGCCATGGGGCCATTACGACGGCGTCACCGAAGGGGAGCGCTGGCAGGTGAAGAAGATCCAGGTGAAGCCCGGTGCCAGCCTGTCGCTGCAGATGCACCACCACCGGGCCGAGCACTGGGTGGTGGTGAAGGGCACGGCGATGGTGGAGAAGGACGGTGTGGAGGAGCTGGTGGGGGAGAACCAGAGCACCTACATCCCGCTGGGGGCCAAGCACCGGCTGAGCAACCCGGGCAAGATTCCTGTGGAGCTGATCGAGGTGCAGAGCGGCCCCTACCTGGGCGAAGACGACATCGTCCGCTTCGAGGATCGCTACGGCCGCAGCGAAAGAAGACTGGGAACGCTGGCCTGAAGTCTATGTCCCAGGAAGCAGGCGGTCGCAAGAGCAGGCTTGAATAGGCATCGGTTGAAGATGTCAGTCATACATTTGGGCATTCTTGACCCTTTCCAGCCAGCCGCACTGATCCAGGGACGAGTGGATTTTCTCCATGATCAGAGCTTTTTTCGCGGCGTTTACGCCAAGATCATTTTCCACTGGGAACTGTTGAAAAGAATATTTTCCCTCGTTTTCCAGGCCTAGCATTCCCAGGACATCGTCAGAGCCGATCAGCTCTTTGAAGCCGACAGCCTTGACGAATCCCAGTGCGTGCATTGCTTTCAGGAATGGCGTGTGTTCAGCCACCGAAAGAACGGAGCTTCCTGGAAGAGTGCTCTCAAGCTCTGACTGTGACTGAATGTATTCGCGGGGGGTCTGTGCAGGGTGAGGTGGGTGCCTTTTATTGGACAGGTTTGGTCCCTGACATCGTTAACCCTGGGCGGGAGGGACAGGATTCGTTCTCAGTGTAGACCTCATGGGGAGTTCGACCTCCCAGAGAGCTGTGGGGCCTTACATGGCAGGTACCCGTTCAGGAGTCGGGACAGCTCGCAACGAACATCGGGCTTGCTGAACCCTTGACGGTGGCTTGATTCCTGGTTGCATCTCAGTAAGAGACTCCTTGCGATGACCACCCCACCGGCCGGGATTTCAGAAGCCGATTGGGCCGCCACCCCGGTGGGAGTGAAGGCTGGATTTCTTGAGCTGGTCAGTCAGTGCCAGAGGCAGCAACAGGAGATCGAGCAGCTCCGCATCCAGCTCACCGCCCTGGCGACCGAACTGGCCCATCTGCGCGAGCGGATCGGCCGCAGCTCCCGAAATTCTTCCAAGCCTCCCTCCAGTGATGGCCAGGGGTTTAAGCCGCCCGAACGACGCAAGGGCAGTGGCCGCAAGCGCGGCGGCCAGCCGGGCCATCCCGGATCTGGGCCGGAGCTGCTGCCGATCGAGCGGGTGGATGAGGTGGTCGAGCACCACCCCCAGGCCTGCCGCCGCTGCGGCACGTTGCTACAGGGTCAGGATCCCGAGCCCTTGAGGCACCAGGTGATCGAGATTCCACCGATCACGCCTCTGGTGATCGAGCACCGGCTGCACCGCCTGGTCTGCCCCTGCTGTACCACCAGCACCTGTGCCTCGTTACCGGCGGAGGTGGAAGTAAGCCATTACGGTCCCCGGCTCAGTGCTCTGGTGGGTCTGCTGGGTAGTGCCTTCCCGTTGAGTTTCAGCAAGACCCAGGCGCTGCTGGATCAGCTGCTGGGGGTACAGATCAGCCGGGGAGCGATGGCCACTATCCGCCAGCGCTTGAGTGCAGCACTGGAGCAGCCCATGCAGGAGGCCCTTGCGTTTGCCCGTCAGCAGTCGGTGGTCTATGTCGATGAAACCGGTGCCCCCACCGGTAATGCCGATGGGGGCAACCCCGATGGCCGGCGCGGCTGGGAGTGGGTCATGGTGACCGCCATGGGGGTGACAGTGTTCTTGCAGAGCCTGAGCCGCTCGGCTGCCGCCGCGATCGACCTGCTCGGGAATGCCTTTGGCGGAATTGTGGTGAGCGATCGCTTCTCCGCCTACAACCATCTCCCGCTGGAGCAGCGCCAGCTGTGCTGGGCGCACGTGATCCGCGATCTCACTGCCATCGCTGACCGTCAGGGCGCCAGCGGTGAGATTGGAGCGGAGCTGCTGGGCCTGCAGCAGCAGCTGTTTGCCCAGTGGCACCGCTACAAAGACGGAACGATCGACTGGTCCACGTTGCAGCAGGGCTGTCGGCCGATCCGCCAGGCGTTTGTGGGCACGCTGCAGCGGGTTGTGGAGCTGGGCTGCCAGCGCGGCGAGCGAACGCCGTGGGCCAAGACGGTGCGTACCTGCCATCAGTTGCTGCAAGTGAGCGATGGCCTCTGGACCTTCCTGGAGATTGAAGGGATCGAGCCCACCAACAACGCAGCCGAGCGTGCCCTGCGCCATTCGGTGATTCAGCGCAAGATCAGCCATGGCGTCCAATCCCGCCAGGGTGCGATCTGCCGCAGCAGGCTGCTCACGGTCACCACCAGCCTGCGGCAACAGGGCCGTGATATCTGGCAGTTCCTGGAGCAGGCCTTGATCGCCCATCATCGCGGCGGTGAGATGCCATCGCTGTTGCCGAATCCCTGAGCCGGCCGTCATCGATCGTGGTGTCTGTGGTTGCTCGTTGATCAGCGATCAAGGGTGGAATGCTGCGCTGCTGCGTAACGGCCCCTGAACGGATACCATGGCAGTACCTCCACAGAAAGCGGGCCAGGCTGATTTCTGCCTCCCAGCCATCGCTGTAGGCACGTAGGTACACCTCCTCGTACTTGACTGTGCGCCACAGCCTTTCCACCAGGATGTTGTCATAGCAGCGTTTCCTTCCGGACCAGCTGATCCCGATTTTCTCGGCTTGCAGCCTTGCCACGAAGTCCGTGGAGGTGAACTGGCATCCTTGGTCGGAGTGGAAGATCTGTGGCTTGCGGCCAGCCCCCAGCGCCACGTCCAGGGCTTCCAGGCAGAATTCCGTGTCAAGGCTGTTGGAGAGTTTCCAGCTGAGAACATTCCTGGAGAAGAGATCCACGATCGCCACCAGGTAGAGAAAGCCTTTCTGAAGCGGGATGTAGGTGATATCAGTGGCCCAGACCTGATCCACTGCCGTGACCAGGCTGAGATCCACCAGGCAGGGGAAGCGCTCGGATGGATGACCCGGAATCGTCGTGCGCGGTTTCTGGTAGATCGCCCGTAAACCCATGCGGCGCATGAGGTTTCGCACCCGGTCACGGCTGATCGGGATCCCATCTCTGGCCAGATAGCCCACCATCCGGCGGCTGCCGCAGCAGGGATCCTCCAGGTAGAGAGTATCGATCCTGGCCATGATCCGCAGCGTCGATTCCCGCGCCGGTGTGGGCTGGTAGTACAGCGTGGATCGAGGCAGCCCCAGCAGCGCACATTGGCGGCTGACACTGAGCTCAGGGTGGTCGTGATCGACCAGCTTGCGCAGTTCATGGGCATCAGAGCAGCTGAGACTTTTTTTTGAGCCATTCCAGCTCCATCTGGAGCCGGCCGATCTGCTGGAACAGCTCCGCTTCCTTGGCCTGCCCCTCGTCCTTGTCCTTGGTCTTCTTGCCCCTGGTGAACAGCTCGCTGGCGCCGTCCAGCAGCTGCCGCTTCCACTGGCTCACCTGGATTGGGTGAATAGCGTGATCAGCGGCGATCTCCTGGATCGTCTTGCGGCCACTGATCGCCTCCATGGCGACCCTGGCCTTGAACTCGGGGCTGTGAGTGCGGCGTTTGCTCATCGGTGGGAGCCCCTTTCAGGGGCGGTGCCCCGCCTCAGAGGTTAACGATGGGCCCTGTCCAGAAAAACCAGACCACCTCAGGGAGGCCGCCTGCAGTTCTTTGGAAGGATGTACGACTATATTTTGAAGCCAAGTAAGAAACGGGCTCTCGCAGGCAAACCACAATCCGAGGCGTGATCCCCGCCGCTGTGCAAGCCTTGGCCAGGGGGTGAACAGGAAAGACCACGTCGCGACCCGGATCTACCAGATGCGATCCATTCAGGGATGCAGCCGTATCCAGCAGGCGCTCAGTCGACAACAGAACGCTGCCGCCAACCGCAACACGCACAAGGCGACTGATCGCCTCCGAAAGAAAAGCCCTGACCGCATCCTCCCGCGGGGGCGACTCCAGGGCAAGGTGGAAAGACATGGTCAGGATGTATCGGAGTGCCTGCTCTCGAAGCTCCTGGGTCATGCCACCTGCGGGCAGCCCCGCAAAGAATTGCCCGGCATCACGAAGGCCCCACGAATGAATCAGTGCGCTGTGATGGGGTCTTTTCCCGCAATAAGAAGAGTTTTGAATGTGCGGGAAAATATATTTCTGGAGAACAGTGGTGCCGGTTCTGGGGGCGCCAATGTGCAGGGTGATTTGAGCCACGACCTCCCTCGCATTGCATCACGCCACCATAAAAGATGGCGATTGCGTCAGAATCTGCATCGACGCTCGCTGGGGCTTGCGCCTGTCAGGTGAACGTATTGATTACCAGCCAGGTTATTCCACCGTGACGCTCTTGGCCAGATTGCGCGGCTGATCCACGTCCAGGCCCCGGTGGGCAGCGATGTGATAACTGAGCAGCTGCATCGGGATCACGGTGAGCAGGGGGCTGAGCATCTCCTCCACCTCTGGCATGGGCAGCAACTGGTCGAACAGGGTGGTGTCCGGGCCTTCAGGAGCCACGCCGATCAACTGGGCATCGCGGGCCTTGGCCTCCTGGGCATTGCTGAGCACCTTCTCGAACACCGGGCCGGGCATGGCGATCGACACCACAGGCACCCGGGCATCGAGCAGGGCAATCGGGCCATGCTTCATCTCGCCGGCCGGATAGCCCTCGGCATGGATGTAGCTGATCTCCTTGAGTTTCAGGGCACCCTCCAGCGCGATCGGGTAGTTGATGCCCCGGCCCAGGAAGATCACGTCCTGGGTGTCGGCGAACAGGTGGGCCAGCTCCTCACAGCGGCGGTCGTGGTCGTTCACGAGGTCCTGGAGCAGGGCCGGGATCTGGCGCAGGTCTTTCGCCAGGGACCGCAGCCGTTCCGGGGGGCAGCCGGCCCGACCGCCGCCACGGCGCTCCGCGAAGGCCAGCGCCAGCCCATAGAAGGCCAGCAGCTGGCCGAGGAAGGTCTTGGTGGCCGCCACCCCCACTTCGATGCCGGCGCCGATGTCGAGGATGTGGGGCACCAGACGGCCCAAGGAGCTCTCCGGACGGTTGGTGATGCCCAGCAGCTTCGGGGCATAGGCCGGATCGGCCACCAGCCGGCGCCGGTCCCGCTCCATCGCCAGGGCCGCCAGGGTGTCCGCCGTCTCGCCGGACTGGGTCACCCCGATCGTGAGCGTGTGGGGGACCAACGGCGGCGGTGCATACCGAAATTCGCTGGCGTAATAGACGCTGGTGGGGATGCCGGCCAGCTGCTCCAGCAGGTGGGCTCCCACCTGGGCGGCATGGCGGCTGGTGCCGCAGGCCAGGATCTGGATCCGCTCCACCTCCTCATAGACCACCTCATCCAGCGGTAGGGCCACAAGGGCCAGCCCATCGGCACCGGGCCCCGCCCCGCCGCCATCGTCCTGAGACTCTGGCCTGGGGTGCGGCAGGTGCCGGGCCACCCACAGGGCCGCTGTTTCCGGTTGTTCATGGATCTCCTTGAGCATGAAGTGGCGGAAGCTGCGCTTGTCGGCCACGTGCTCGGTGCCGCTCAGCAGCGATGGGGTGCGTTCCACCCGCTCCCCCTGGGCGTCGTAGAGCTCAATGCCCAGGGGTGTCAGCAGCGCCACCTCGCCATCCTCAAGCGGCAGGATCGTGCGGGTGAATCCGGCCAGGGCTGGGGTGTCGCTGGCGCAGAGGAATTCCCCCTCGCCCAGGCCGATCAGCAGCGGCGCGGCCCGCCGGGCCACCACCAGGGCCCCAGGAGCCTCGGCCCAGACCAGGGCAAGGGCATAGGCGCCCTGCAGCAGCGGCAGCACGTCCTGCACCGCCTCGAGCAACAGCCGCCCACCGATGCGGCGGCCCTGCTGGCGGAGTTCCGCCAGTCGCCTCGCCACAAGGTGGGGAATCACCTCGGTGTCGGTGTCGGAACGGAACACAACGCCGCCAGCTTGAAGCTCCTCCCGGAGGCTGCGATGGTTCTCGATGATGCCGTTCTGGACCACCGCCAGACGGCCGCTGCCATCGAGATGGGGATGGGCGTTGCGCTCCTCCGGCTTGCCATGGGTGGCCCAGCGGGTGTGGCCGATGCCGCAGTGGCCCGGGGCCCCATCGGCCTCGTAACGGGCTGTGAGATTGACCAGCTTCCCCTCAGCCCGGAGGCAGTGCAGCAGGCCTTTCGTGCTGGGCACATCCGAGGATGTGGCGCCATCCACGCAGCCGGCATTCACCGCGGCCGCGTCTACGGAGAGCGCCTCCACAGTGGCGATGCCGGCCGAGTCATAGCCGCGGTATTCCAGCTGTCGCAGCCCTTCCAGCAGCTGGGGAGCCACCTCCCGCGATCCGATCAGGGCAACGATGCCGCACATAGGGGCGTCTGCAGCGGGAAGGGCAAAAAAAAGCCCGGCGGTGGGCCGAGCTGAGCTTATTGGGAGCCGATTCTTTCAGATGGCTTGCGGCAGTAGCATGGAGACCGCATTCCCTCAGGAAGGCCCTCTCTCTGCCGCACTGCGACAAGCTGATTGGTCGCTGAGCTGAAGCTGGCTGTTCAGCTCCAATTCAGTAGGCCAGGCCCATGGAGCGGCTGGTCTCATCGCCCAGGTATACGCGGATTGAGAGGAAGTCCGTGGGGCAAGCGGTTTCACAGCGCTTGCAGCCGACACAATCCTCGGTGCGGGGAGAGGACGCGATCTGGCCGGCCTTGCAGCCATCCCAGGGCACCATCTCGAGCACGTCGAGGGGGCAGGCGCGCACACACTGGGTGCAGCCGATGCAGGTGTCGTAGATCTTGACGGCGTGGGACATGTGCCTCGGTGCGGAGGTGGCCGGTAACGAACGGCGTGGCCACGAACGTACCCACACCGGCCGGAGAGCAGGTCGGCGGGGCGCGAGGCCGTCACCCTTGTTCATAAGTCCGAGGGGGGCGGTTCAGGGCGACCCGTAGGATGCGGCCTCCCTCCCCAGCGGCCATGTCCCAGGAAGCGATCTTCGAGAAAGTCCGTTCGATCGTTGCCGAGCAGCTCAGCGTCGACGCCGGCGAGGTGAAGCCCGAATCCAACTTCCAGAACGATCTGGGCGCCGACTCGCTCGATACCGTCGAGCTGGTCATGGCCCTGGAAGAGGCCTTTGACATCGAGATTCCCGACGAGGCTGCCGAAGGCATCACCACGGTCGGCGATGCCGTCAAGTACATCCTGGACAAGCAAGCCTGAGGCGATTGATGGTGGAGGGATTCCACCGCGTCGTCGTCACAGGTCTCGGCGCGGTCACACCGATCGGAAATGACGTTTCCCAATACTGGGAAGGGTTGAGCGCTGCACGTAATGGGGTGGCACCGATCACCCTGTTCGATGCGGCGCGCCATGCCTGCCGCTTTGCTGCGGAAGTCAAGAACTTCGATTCCAAGGGTTGGCTGGAGCCCAAGGAAGCCAAGCGCTGGGACCGGTTCTGCCAGTTCGGTGTTGTGGCGGCCAAACAGGCCGTCGGCCATGCCGGCCTCGTGGTCGACGAGAGCAATCAGCACCGCGTCGGCGTTGCGATCGGCTCCGGCGTGGGCGGCCTGCTGATGATGGAGACCCAGGCGCACGTGCTCAAGGATCGCGGGCCGGATCGGGTCAGTCCCTTCTGCGTGCCGATGATGATCCCCAACATGGCCACCGGCCTCGCGGCGATCGCCCTCGGCGCCAAGGGACCGAGCACCGCCGTGGCCACGGCCTGCGCCGCCGGCTCCAACGCCATCGGCGATGCCTACCGCCTGATCCAGATGGGTCTGGCGGACGTGATGATCTGCGGTGGTGCCGAATCGGCGATCACGCCCCTGGGTGTGGCTGGCTTTGCCAGCGCCAAGGCGCTTTCGTTCCGCAACGATGATCCCGCTACTGCCAGTCGCCCCTTCGACGCCGAGCGCAACGGTTTCGTGATCGGAGAAGGATCGGGAATTCTGGTCCTGGAGAGCCTGGAACACGCCAGGGCCCGCGATGCTGAAATCCTGGCCGAGGTTGTGGGGTACGGCATGACCTGCGATGCCCATCACATCACCTCCCCATCTCCGGGAGGCGTTGGAGGCGCTGAGGCGATGCGGCTGGCCCTGCGCGATGCGGGCCTCGAACCCGAGCAGGTCGACTACGTCAACGCCCACGGCACCAGCACCCAGGCCAACGACAGCAACGAGACATCGGCCATCAAGGCGGCCCTCGGTGATCATGCCTACCGGATTCCGGTGAGCTCCACCAAGTCGATGACCGGCCACCTTCTCGGCGGCAGCGGTGGCATCGAGGCCGTGGCGGCGGTGCTGGCGATTGGCCACGACCTCGTACCCCCTACGATCAACTACCAAAATCCGGATCCGGCCTGTGATCTGGATGTCGTTCCCAATCAGGCCAGGGAACAGAAGCTGAACGTGGTGCTCTCCAATTCCTTCGGTTTCGGTGGTCACAACGTCTGTCTCGCCTTCCGTCGGATGCGCTGATCCCGGCTCTCCCGGGCCCGGCCCACGGACTCCTCTACCCCTTACCCCTTTGCTGCCACCCATGGTCGTCGCCACCCCCACGTCGGTCGAAAGTCTCTGCATCAACAGCATCCGCTTCCTTGCGGTCGACGCGATCAACAAGTCCAACTCGGGCCACCCCGGCCTGCCCATGGGCTGCGCGCCGATGGCCTTCGCCCTGTGGGACAAGGTGCTGAAGCACAACCCCCGGAATCCGAAATGGTTCAACCGGGATCGCTTCGTGCTGTCGGCCGGCCACGGCTGCATGCTGCTGTACGCGCTGCTGCACCTCACCGGCTACGACTCAGTGAGCCTCGACGACATCAAGCAGTTTCGCCAATGGGGCTCCAAGACTCCGGGCCACCCTGAAACCTTCGAGACCCCCGGGGTTGAAGTCACCACCGGACCCCTGGGTCAGGGCATTTCCAATGCGGTGGGCCTGGCGATCGCCGAAGCTCACATGGCCGCCAAGTTCAACAAGCCCGGCTGCACGCTCGTTGATCACACCACCTACGTGATCATGGGTGATGGCTGCCATCAGGAGGGCGTCAGCAGCGAAGCCGCCTCCCTGGCCGGCCACCTGGGCCTGGGCAAGCTGATTGCTCTCTACGACGACAATCACATCACCATCGATGGCAACACTGCGGTGTCGTTCACCGAGGATGTGCTGAAGCGCTATGAAGCCTATGGCTGGCATGTGATTCATGTGCCCGACGGCAACACGGATGTGGCCGCCATCGCCAGGGCCATCGAAGAGGCCAAGGCGGTCACCGACAAGCCGTCGATGATCAAGGTGACCACCACGATCGGCTACGGCTCTCCCAACAAGGCCAACACCGCCGGGGTTCACGGCGCAGCCCTCGGCGCCGACGAGGCCGAGCTGACCCGCAAGGCTCTTGACTGGAGCTACGGCGCTTTCGAAGTGCCTCAGGAGGCCTACGACCACTGGCGCCAGGCGATCAGCCGCGGTGAAGCCGCCGAAGCCAAGTGGACCGCCAACCTGAGCGCCTATCGCAGCCAGTACCCGGCTGAAGCCGCCGAGTTCGAGCGGATGCTGCGCGGTGAACTGCCCCAGGGCTGGGACGCCAAGCTGCCCGCCTACGCCGCGACGGACAAGGGTCTGGCCACCCGGCAGCACTCCTACAACTGCCTCAACGCCATCGGCCCTGCCCTGCCCGAGCTGATCGGCGGTTCCGCCGACCTGACCCACTCCAACCTCACCGACATCAAGGGTGAGGCCAGCTTTCAGAAGGGCGGCGAAGCTAATCGCTACCTCCACTTCGGTGTGCGCGAGCACGCCATGGCTGCGATCCTCAATGGCATCGCCTATCACGGCAGTGGCCTGATCCCCTATGGCGGCACCTTCCTGGTGTTTGCGGGGTACATGGTGGGCGCCATGCGCCTTTCGGCCCTCAGTGAACTGGGTGTGATCTACGTGCTGACCCACGATTCGATCGGCCTCGGCGAAGACGGCCCCACCCATCAGCCCGTGGAGACCCTGGCCAGCCTGCGCTCGATCCCCAACCTGCTGGTGATCCGCCCTGGTGATGGCAATGAAACCAGCGGCGCTTATCAGGTGGCGGTGACCAACCGCAAGCGCCCCACCGTGCTGGCCCTCAGCCGGCAGGCCATGGCCAACCAGGCCAACTCCAGCGCCGCCGCTGTGGCTAGGGGTGGATACATCCTGGAAGACAGCAACGGCACCCCCGAGCTGATCCTGATCGGCTCCGGCACCGAGCTTGAGCTCTGCACCAAGGCCGCTGCCCAGCTGCGCGCCGACGGCAAGAACGTGCGCGTTGTGTCGATGCCCTGCGTGGAACTGTTTGAGGAGCAGGACGCCGCCTATCGCGACAGCGTGCTGCCGGCGGCCGTGCGCAAGCGTCTGGTTGTGGAAGCCTCCAGCTCCTTCGGCTGGCACAAAGTCGTGGGCCTCGATGGCGACACTGTCTCGATCGACCGCTTCGGTGCCTCGGCTCCTGGTCCTGTGTGTCTGGAGAAGTTCGGTTTCACCGTGGACAACGTGGTGGCCAAGGCCAAGGCTCTGGGCTGATCCGTTGAGAAGCACATACTGAGACGCCACCCTGTCCCAGAGCAGGCCCTGCCAGACATGCGGGGCTTGTTCTGGGCAAATTATTCATCAATATTGCATGCTAGCCTCTTTATATCTTCGCAAGAGATGCTTTTGTGTAGGCTTGATTGCGATTGAAGTTTATGGTCAAAGCTGCACACTGTCTCAAGCTCTTGCGCGTTCAGCGCGGGTTTCTACCGGGTATTGAGCCTTATTCTCTATGGATTAAGTGGGAGCTGGCAAGGTACTTTAAGATAGGAATGAACAGGCTGGCAACAGTAAAGGATCTGTGTCTGTCCACACTTCAGATCACGAGCTCTGAATACGAAAATAGCCTTCGCAATATTTCTGTCGAAACTTGCGATCCAGCCGGAAGAGTATTCCTGGCAATAGCTGACGCAACCCAGCGGAACATAGGCCTGCCCTCAAGGGCTATTCCAAGGGGCCGAGCGCTTCGAGGTGTCGATTCCTATTTGCTAATACTTCCCGCAAGTGAATACACGTGGAGGCCAGCCTTGGAATTGTTGCGATTATGCACTATTTTATCTTTGAACCAGGAGGATCGCCAGGAAACAGCTCAAATCCCTGCAAGATTGTTCAAATGCAAAAAAGATATGCAGGAGAGCCTCCCGCAAGGAGTCAACTCCTTGCGCTTGCTTGCGGCAGCTCAAGCGATGAACATTCCGACAAAACGAATCACCGGCAGATTGCACAGATATGGATGGGGCTTCACTTCAATTCTTATGGATAGTTCTGTAACGCAATTTGACAGCGCCATCGGCTGCAATGCCTCGAAAGACAAGCTCTTTACAAAAAATATTCTCCGTGACGCTGGCCTGCCAGTCGTTGAGGGCGAAGTGGCCAGATCAGTGGACCATGCCTGGCAACTCGCGAGTCAGTTTGGTTTGCCTGTTGTCCTCAAGCCCCGAAATGCTGATGGGGGCCTGGAAGTCCACGTGAGGTTATCCAGTGAGGAAGAAGTCAGAGAAGCCGCTAATGCGATTTTTGCGCGCAGTCATCAAGTCTTGGTTGAAAGATACTATTCAAGTCGTGACTATCGGGTTCATGTTCATCAAGGCTCAATATTCAGAGTGGTTGAGCGTCGCCCTGGATTTGTCAGGGGTGATGGTAAAAGTACCATTCTTGAGCTCTTAAGTCTTAAGAATCTCGAGATTGCGAAAGTCGTTGGCAGTCAGGGTGGACAACGCATGCCGATTGAGCTTGATCTGGAGGCCAAGCGGATGTTGGCCTATCAGGGGCTCACCCCGGCGAGCATCCCAACTGATGGGGATACTGTTTATCTTCGTGGGGCTGCAAACATCTCCCGCGGAGGTGAGATTGTTCCTGCTCTTGACAGTGCTCATCCCGATAATCTCCGCCTCGCAATTCGAGCAGCAGAGGCCTTACATCTTGACCTTGCGGGTGTAGATCTTCTGCTCCCTGATATCAGTGAATCATGGTTGCAGACAGGTGGCATCATCTGCGAGGTGAATGCTCAGCCTCAAATAGCAACTGGACACGATGTACTCCTAAATAAATTACTCGGAGGGGATGGACGTATCCCCATTGATGTTGTGCTAGGATTTGAGAGTGTGTTGCCTTTGAAGGACAGCCTTGACCGACGTCGCCGGCAGGGCGATTCTGGTGGTATTGGCTTGGTGGGCCAGGATGGCGTCTTCCTTGATGATGAGTGCTTGAGTGGGCCGCCTGAGGATCAGTTTCTGGCAACATCTATGCTGCTTGGCTGCCAGCATCTACGACATCTAATCTTGGCGCCTTGGCATGACTCTTTGGCCGTGGATGGGTTGCCCATTGATCGCTTCGACAAACTCATTGTTTGCACGAGTGCTGACAATCTATGCAATGGGCAGAGCCAATCCCTCCAACCGGAAGGGAAGCTGTGGTCAACGCTGAAGCAGATGTGCCATTCCTGTCATCGCACTGATACACTTGAAGCCCTGCTTGAATATTTTGTAAATGGTGGCCGAGAATAGGAAGATGATAGAAACTAGCTCAGCAGCCAAGCAATTCTATCCGAATGACTTGGAGCCGTATCAGTCGGCTTATCTGCATGGCGGTAAAGCTAAGGAGCAATGGTGTATTCAGCAAGTGAGCATTGATGGCGAGATCCTTCAAGCCATGGTGGATATTCTCAATCCTTTCTCCTCGTCAACAGATCCAGGAGGCTTTCATCTTTCAGTGTTCAGTTCGCAGGAGTTCTGCGCAGAGCTCAGTCTTTTCTGGTTGTTCAAAAAACTTGAATTGCCTTGCAAGGCCCAGGAAGCATGGATGCGCGAGTGCAGATGCTCTCTACGCAGGCCGATCCGCTCACGGCAGAACATCCGTGTCGACATGAAGTGCAAGTCGTTTCGGGTTATCGGTGGCATGGCCTATATCCATGCACGATTTACGGTTCGCGATTCTGGCGACGGTCTCTTCTTGTTGGAGCAGCGAGGAGGATTCCGTTGTTAGAATTCAATCTAGGCTTGGAAAGCAACATGCAGAGATCCTGGTCTTCGCACTCTCTATTGAGTGCTTTGGTGAATGACCCATATGCTGTGTATGCAGAGATGAGAAGGCTTGACCAGCCGCTCTTTATCCCCCATCATCCTGGTGAGGCTAATCGAGCTCAAGGGAAATGGCTGCTCAGTACTTATGCTCAAGCTCAGGCGGTGCTTGCGGATACTGTTCACTTCAGCAAACGCAGTGCAGATGCAAAGGGTGAGGAAGCTGAGGCAGGATTTGATGACAGCATGTTGTTTCAGGATGATCCTGATCACAAGCGATTGCGCCATTTGGTCGAGGGCTTCTTCCGAGGGAAACCCGTTTCTTCCTATGCAGAAGTTGTGAGGTGTAGCTCCATTGAGCTGCTAGAGGTTGTGGAACTCAATTCCGTGATCGATCTTGTTCCAGCTTATGCGGAGCTGCTGCCTCTCTCTGTTATTGCTCGTCTCATTGGGCTGCCACAGGAAGAAATACCACTCCTTCGAGACCTTTCGCGTAGGATTACAGCCGCCTCTGATGATCTTGCCGTCAACGATAGTTCACTCGCGGCCAAAGCTTTGGCTTTCCGCCAACTTCAGCAATTGTTTCAAGCGGGGCTCAAGGGCGCATGGCGACCGCGTGAGGATTCCTTGCTAGAGGCATTGCTAGATGCTCAAGAGGCTCATCTTCTTGCTGGCAACGAGGCAGCTGCGATGTTGATGCTGCTGATGTTTGCTGGGCATGAAACCACAATTGCTTTAATTGGTAGTTGTCTGAACTTATTGTTGAGCAATCCAGATCAACTTGGCTTGCTCCATGCCAACCCTGGTCTTATCAAGGGAGCAGTTGATGAGACTCTGCGTTTTGAAGCTCCCCTTCAGCGCTCGACCTTCCGCATGGCTATCGATGAGGTAGCCATCGGAGCGCATCGCTTCGTATCCGGTGATCAAGTCTCGGTCATCCTTGGCTCCGCAAATCGAGACGAAAAGATATTCACTGATGCCGACACATTCCAGATTGATCGATTCCCTAATCCGCATCTTGCGTTTGGTCGCGGCAGCTACCATTGTCTTGGGAGACATCTTGCTGTCATGGAAGCCGAGGTTGCTGTGCAGGCTTTTCTCCAGCACTTCCCTAGAGCTCGCATTTCAGGGGAAGTTGTCTGGTCCCGGAATAGCTTTATCCGATCTCTGCAGTCCTTGCCTGTGCTGGTTGGTGCGTGAGCTGTGAATCCGTCTGTTTTTAATAGTCAGAGACTGACTCGCTTTGTGATGGAGTCGTTGCAAGAGCGCGGATGGGCATTGGTGCCTGCTCCCCATGGGGGCATTACTGGACTTCGAAAACTTTCGGAACAGCTTTCCCTTGAGGTGCTTCCCAGTATCGGCAGGCAAGTTTATCAGGCTCCCTTTCCAGGGGGCACTCTGCATCATGCTCCCTGCGGGCAAAAGGAAGTGCTTGGACATTCTGAGCGTGCATATCGTCCAATTCTGCCCATGCCTGATCTCTGTATCTTTGCTGCACTCCGATCCATACCAGTCCACCTTGGTGGCCAACTCACATTGGTTGATGGAGAAAGCATGCTTTGGCATTTGCCGAGCAGCCTGGAGATGCGACTGCGACGTGAGGGAGTTGTCTACGAGATGGAGTGGGGAAAGGAGCGGTGGCAATCTGAATTCGGGCTTGATCATCGAGATGATCTTGAGATGTTATTGAGCACTTGCCCTCAACTGTCCTATCAATGGAAAGGGGAAATTCTGAGTCTTCTTTGGCGTCAATCCCCGCTGCGTCGCTCCTGGTCTTCAGGCCGTGAAGCTTTTGCCAATGGCATGCTCGCCCATCTTGCATCATTACCGGCTGGTGTCGATAATGCTGGCCAAATCTATTGCCATGCAAGCAATGGCATTTCCTGGGGTGGGGGAGGGCCATTTGCTGATAGAGAATTGGTGGAGATCATCAAGGCGCATCAGCGATGCATGCATATCTTGACTCTGGCCCCTAAAGAAATGGTTGTGATTGACAATACAAGGGTCATGCATGGTCGAAAAGCTTCCGCTGTTGCTGTAGGCGATGAACTGGTTTGTAGATTTGGCAGGCTGACCAAGCCAGCTCCAGCTGAACGATCAAGATGGTGCTGAGGTTTTGAATCTTTCGCGACCTTGTTCCCTCGCAGTCCTTGGGCTGGGCAACCCCTTCTGCCTGACATCTTGACACCCCGCCGTTGGGCTGAATTGAGTACCACCCTGATCGCGCATCGCAGCCAGTACCCGGCTGAAGCCGGCGAGTTCGAGCGGACGCTACGCGCTGAACTACTCCAGGCCTGGGACGTCAATCTGTCGACTGACACCGCGGCGGACAAGCATCTGCCACTCAGCAGCACTCCTGCAACGGCAGGGCTGATTCAAAGTTTCAGCACGGGTTGGGCAGTGCCCGCCGCCGCGCCATCTTCAGCATCGCCGTGATGTCGTGCATCACCGCCTGCATCCCAGCTCGGATCGACGGAAACCCCGCAAGCCTGAGCAGGTTCAATGCCAGGGTTCGCAGCGCGGCCATCGCCCCAGCGCCGTTCCCGCGGTAGCGGTGAGCATCTTCCTGGAGCTGGGTGTCACGAATCCAGTGCCAGCCTTCAATGCTCCAGCGGTCTCGCACCAGTTTCAGCAGGGCCACTGGGGTGGTGCGCAGGCTGGTAAGAAACAGGTGGGTGGCCTGAAAGGGCTTGCCTTCGCGGCTGCCGGTGGCCGCCACCTCGACGATCCAGCTGCTGCCGCCCCAGGCCTCACGGATATGGTCCGGGGCCTCTTTAGCCCGCAGGGTCCAGGTGATCTCCCGACCGTGGCTGATCTCGTGATCCGTTGCCACGAAAGGGATCTTGCGCTTCCCTTGGAACTGGCTCCGGATCTGGCGATGCAGCGTCTTCTGGTTGGCCTTGACGGTCAGGAGGAAGTCGGCCCCCTGCTCCTGGAGCTGCCGAAAAACGGCTTCTGCGTATGCAGGGCATCCGCCTGGATGAGCACGCCGTCCAGATCAAGCTCACCGAGAAGCTGGCGCAACACAGCTCGCTCGTGGTTTTCTCCGGTGGCATAGCAGGCCTGGCTGATCGCCACGCCCAGGGCGGCGGAGTAAAGCGTCACCTGGGCAATGAACGCCGAGCCGCCACCGGCGGTGGACTCGATGGAGCCTCGCAGGGTCTTGCCGTCACAGATCAACTGGTCGAGATCCGCTGCACCACCTGGGATCTGGGCGATTGTCCAGTCACGGATCGCAGCGCAGAGGGCCGCCACGTCCACCTGCAGGAAGAAGTAGCGGAAGGAGGAATCCGATGGCGGTCGCCGCAGCTCCTGGCCCAGCGCCTCGGTGAGAGCACCGTGGTGCCGGCGGGCAAAGCGTTCCAGATCCCGCAAGCTCTGGCAGCGGCTGAGGATTCCCAGCACCGCCACCAGCAGGAGGTACCAAGCCGGAAAGCGCACGCCCCGGCGCATGCGAGCGTCCGGAATCGCCTTGAGGTAGTTGATCAGATCGAGATCGGTTGCGGCAGAGGCGATTTCAGGCACCAAGCAGGGGCAAGCCTGCTCAGTTCACCCCATGGGGAGCACCGGCGCCAGAGCGACTGTGACGCACTTTGAATCAGCCTTGCCTGCAACGGCCCCAACGGGTATCGCGCCTGCCCTGAGCTGATCGACGGTTCCACCACATGCGGTGATCCCAGCAGACTGGAACCCTCAGCCCAGAAGGCATGCTCTCCTCCCTTCAGCGGTTTCGCAGCCACTCGGCCCCCTGGATCACCCTGGGGATCGGTTGTGCCGTCGTTGCGGCATTTGGGCTTGGACTGTCGCAGTGTGCCGCGCAAACTGGTGGCTCTGCTCAAACTGCCGCTTCCGGTGCCGCCCGCCCGGCCACCCTGTTGAGTCCGGATCCAGAGGGCTTGCCCGTGGAGCCGGTGACGCTGACCCCGGTGGTGCAAGGGCTGGAGCACCCCTGGGGCATGGACTGGCTGCCCAACGGCGATCTGCTGATCACCGAGCGGCCGGGACGCCTGCGGATCGTTCGGGCGGGGACGCTTGATCCTGTTCCGGTGGCTGGTGTGGCCCCGGTCGCCGCGGATGTGGTGGCCGAGCAGCTGTTCGCCTCAAGCCAGGGGGGGCTGCTCGACGTCGCGGTGCATCCCGGCTTCGCCGACAACGGTTGGGTGTATTTCAGCTATGCCCATGGCGATCAGCAGGCCAACGGCACCAGGGTCGCCCGGGCTCGCTTCGATGGACGGACCCTGCGAGGCTGGCAGGTGATCTTTGAGGTGAACCGGACCAAGGCCGGTGGCCAGCACTTCGGATCCCGTCTCGTGTGGTTGCCCGATGACACCCTGCTGGTGTCGATCGGTGATGGCGGCAATCCTCCGGTGAGCCTGGACGGCGCCTGGATCCGCCTTCAGGCCCAGAATCCGGCCAGTCACCTGGGTAAGGTGGTCCGCCTCCGCGAGGACGGCTCCATTCCATTCCTCCAGACAACCCCTTCGTAGGCCGTAAGGGAGCCAATGCGGCGGTGTGGAGTCTCGGCCACCGCAACATCCAGGGCATGACCTATGACGCGGTGCGCCGCAGCGTGTGGGCCACGGAGCACGGTTCGCGCGGCGGGGATGAACTCAACCTGCTGAGCCCCGGCATCAACTATGGATGGCCGATCGTGTCCCATAGCAGGGAATACGACAGTGGTCGTTCCGTGGCACCCACCAGCTCTTCGCCGGGATTCGCCGATCCGCGTCGGGTGTGGATGGCCACCATCGCTCCATCCGGCCTGGCCGTGATGCAGGGAGATCGGGTTCCCCAGTGGCGCGGCAACCTCTTCGCGGGTGGTCTGGTGGCCCGAAGCGTGCGCCGGTTGCAGTTGAATGAATCAGGCGATGTGATCGCTGAATCGATCATTCCCATCGGCGAGCGGGTGCGTGATGTGCGTCAGGGCCCCGATGGTGATCTCTATGTGCTCACCGATGCTCCGCAGGGCCGGCTGTTGCGGTTACGCCCCGCTGGGACGTAGCCCTGCGGCAGGGCGAGTGGCAGGAGTTACTCGTGCTGGCTCAACACGGCAACCTGAGGCGGTGGGCCAGGGGGGCTTGCACCATGCGTCTGGCCGCCGCCGTTGGGTCGGCCTGGCCCCGGCGACAGGAGAGGATGAGAACCCGAAGCACACAGCCGATGATCCGCTCCCGCGCCGCCGTGGCCTGGGCCCAAGGCCAGCCCCTGGAGGTCACCGAAGTGGACGTGGCTCCGCCTCGGGAGGGTGAGGTCTTGCTGCGGGTGGTGGCCTCGGGCGTGTGCCACACCGATGCCTACACCCTTTCAGGCGCTGATCCCGAGGGCCTGTTCCCTGCGATCCTGGGCCATGAAGGTGGCGCGATCGTGGAGGAGGTGGGCGCTGGGGTGACCTCGGTGGCGGTGGGCGATCACGTGATTCCGCTTTACACGCCGGAATGTCGACGATGCAAATTCTGTCTCTCCGGCAAGACCAATCTCTGCCAGGCGATTCGCACCACACAGGGCCAGGGATTGATGCCCGACGGCAGCAGCCGCTTCTCGAAGCAGGGGCGGATGATTCATCATTATATGGGTACTTCTACGTTCTCCGAATACACCGTACTTCCGGAGATCGCTGTGGCGAAAATCAGCAAGCAGGCACCGCTCGACAAGGTTTGTCTGCTTGGCTGCGGGGTGACAACTGGCATCGGTGCTGTGCTCAACACGGCCAAGGTGGAGCCCGGCAGCACGGTGGCCGTGTTCGGTCTGGGTGGTATCGGCCTGGCGGTGGTGATCGGCGCGGTGATGGCCAAGGCCTCGCGGATCATCGGCATTGATCTGAACCCGGAGAAGTTCACGATTGCCCAACAACTTGGCGCCACTGAATGCCTCAACCCGCATGATTACGCTGCCCCGATTCAGCAGGTGCTGATCGACCGCACTGATGGGGGTGTGGATTATTCCTTCGAGTGCATCGGCAACGTCGATGTGATGCGTGCCGCCCTGGAGTCCTGTCACAAGGGCTGGGGTGAATCCACGATCATCGGGGTGGCGGGTGCCGGCCAGGAGATCAGCACCCGTCCCTTCCAGCTTGTGACCGGCCGGGTCTGGCGTGGCTCGGCCTTCGGTGGTGTACGAGGCCGCACCGAGTTGCCCGGTTACGTGGAACGATTCCAGAAGGGAGAGATCCCCCTCGATACGTTCATCACCCACACGATGGGGCTGGATGAGATCAACCGCGCTTTCGAGCTGATGCATGCGGGCCAGAGCATCCGCTCGGTGATTCACTTCTGATCGGCTGCACCATGACGTCAGACCGGCGATTGCCTCTCCAAGGGTATTCACCCGAAGGGTCATCGTTCTGGCAGGCGAATGATGGGTCCTCTTCAGGCAGGCAAAACCATTGCAGGGTAAATTGAATGATGTGAAAAATCCTAATGCTGATGATTCTTCGGCAAGACAGCCGAGGCGGAGACAAGGGGATCGATTGAAAGTGGGATCTCACGGAATTGCTGTCGACAGATTCGACGCCTGATCCGGTGAATCGATGGATGGCCATCTAGCCGACAACCAACTGAACACCCATCCATGCCTCTTCCAGCTGCTGCGAGCCATCCCGCAGGGACTCGAAAGTCCTTCAATAGTCTCGCCAAGGCGCTGGCAGGCTTGGCGGGCATGGCCACCTTTCTATTTCTTCTGGCGAACTTCTACGCGGCATCTAAAATTCCCAAATGTCCGCATATACCAACGCTCGTCAACTGCACCAATAAGGCGTATCCGGTTCTGGGTGGCGCCGATGTCGTTTCCTTTTTCGGCCGTGCGGATGGCACTCCTCCCGCGCGGGGCAAGCCGGCCTATAGGCACGTTCATCTTGGCTATACATACTATTTTCATAACAGCGAAAACATGAGGCGTTTCGCTGAGTCGCCAAGCCGGTTCATCCCCAGGAATGGCGGTTTCTGCTCCTGGGGAATCTCCAATGAATTCGAACCGGAGTTTGTATGGGCACGTGACTGCCTGGGTCCAGCCGTAAGCCTGAACGCATGGATCATTCGCAATGATCGCCTTTACCTGTTTCTTGCCGACAAGCCAGAAGAGAAGTTCGAGAAAAACCTTTCAGAGAACGAGAAGAAAGGTGATCGGCGCTATCTCGCATGGTTTCCTGAGCAGGGATTCAAAATGAACACGACATGTGTCTTCGAAGACCACAGGCGTCTGGATATAGAGATTCCGCCTTAAAGTTATCTCTTGTTGGCCGCGGTATGGTTGGCGGTGGGTCGTCTTGGGTGGCCCCGGCTGTCTTCCTGGGGGTTGATGCAGTGGCTTCAATTCAGCATGTCCGCACCCGGCTCTGCATCCTGATCAAGCATCCATCCGTTCTTGGAACATCTTTCCAGGACAGATAAGATAGGCCGAATCACTGCGGGTCCACTGGGATGCTCACCCTGCTCTCCGAGAGTCGCAGCTTCGGCGGTCTCCATCGCCGCTACCGGCACCGCTCCCGGCAGCTGGCCTGTGAGATGGTGTTCGGTGTGTTTCTGCCTCCCCAGGCCCTCGCCGGCGGGTCTGTTCCGGCCCTTCACTGGCTGTCGGGCCTCACCTGTACCGATGAGAACTTCGGCCAGAAGGCCGGTGCCCAGCGGCTGGCGGCGGAACTGGGCCTGGCCCTGGTGTTGCCCGATACCAGCCCGCGCGGGCACGAGGTGCCGGGCGATCCGGATGGCGGCTGGGATTTCGGCCATGGCGCCGGCTTTTATGTGGACTCCTGCGCCGAGCCCTGGCGTCGCCACTACCGCATGCACAGCTATGTGGTCGAGGAGCTGCCGGCCCTGGTCGAGGCGGAGCTGCCGATTCGCTCCGATCGGCGCGGCATCGCCGGTCATTCGATGGGGGGCCATGGGGCCCTGGTGTCCGGCCTGCGCCACCCGGGTCGCTACGCCTCCGTGTCGGCCTTCGCACCGATCGCCCATCCCAGCTTGTGCCCCTGGGGCCGCAAGGCGTTCGATCACCTGCTCGGTCCCGATCCTCTGAGCTGGGCTGCCTGGGATGCCTGTGGCCTGCTGGAGGGCGGCGCCACCCTGCGGGGACCCGACGGAGATCTCCTGTCGCTGTTGGTGGATCAGGGCACGGCCGATCCCTTCCTGGCCGAGCAGCTGCGGCCCCACGACCTCGAAACCGCCTGCAGGGCTGCGGGCCAGCCGCTGGAGCTGCGCCTTCAGCAAGGCTACGACCACAGCTATTTCTTCATCGCCAGCTTCATCGACGACCATCTGCGACACCACGCCCGCGCGTTGATCGGCTGAAGCTTCAGCTGCTCAGGTGCTCAGGTGCTCGCACCTCGCCCGCGCCCGCCGTGGCGGCACACGCCATACATTTCCCTCATGGCTTTCTCCGCACCCCCCACCGAATCCTTCGACGTGATCGTGGTGGGCGGTGGCCATGCCGGCTGCGAGGCGGCGATCACGGCGGCGCGGCTGGGGCTGTCCACGGCGCTGTTCAGCCTCAACCTCGATCGGATCGCCTGGCAGCCCTGCAACCCGGCGGTGGGCGGGCCCGCCAAGAGCCAGCTGGTGCACGAGGTCGATGCCCTCGGCGGCGTGATTGGTCGCCTGGCCGATGCCACGGCCCTGCAGAAACGGGTGCTCAATGCCAGCCGCGGTCCGGCGGTGTGGGCCCTGCGCGCCCAGACCGACAAGCGCCAGTACGCCCGCCAGATGCTGCAGCTGTTGCAGCACACCCCCAACCTGCACCTGCGCGAGGCGATGGTCACGGGGCTGGAGGTGGAGCTGGAGAGTGGTGAGCCCCTGCCGCCAGCCGCTTCCCAGGGCAGTGGCCCGATCAGCGGCCCCATTGGCCGCATCCTGGGGGTGCGCACCTATTTCGGCAGCACCTACGAAGCCGGTGCCGTGGTGCTCACCACCGGCACCTTTCTGGGGGGCCAGATCTGGGTGGGAAATCAGTCGATGCCGGCCGGTCGCGCCGGCGAGCAGGCCGCCGAGGGGCTCACCGAAGCCCTGCAGGCCCTCGGATTCCGCACCGATCGCCTCAAGACCGGCACCCCGGCCCGGGTCGATCGCCGCAGCGTGGCCCTCGATCAGCTGGAGGAGCAGCCGAGCGATGCCCACGACCGCTTCTTCTCCTTCGATCCGGCCAGCTGGGTGAGCGGCGAGCCGATGAGCTGCCACCTCACCCGCACCACGGCGGCCACCCATCAGCTGATCCGCGACAACCTTCACCTCACCCCCATCTACGGCGGCTTCCTCGACAGCGCCGGCCCGCGTTACTGCCCCTCGATCGAGGACAAGATCGTGCGCTTCGCCGATAAGGACAGCCACCAGATCTTTCTGGAGCCGGAGGGACGCGACACCCCGGAGCTCTACATCCAGGGCTTCTCCACCGGGCTTCCCGAGCGTCTGCAGCTGCAGTTGCTGCGCACCCTGCCGGGGCTGGAGCAGTGCGTGATGCTGCGGCCCGCCTACGCCGTCGACTACGACTACCTCCCGGCCACGCAGCTGAAGCCTTCGCTGGAGACCAAGCGGATCGCGGGGCTGTTCAGCGCCGGCCAGCTCAACGGCACCACCGGCTATGAGGAGGCCGCGGCCCAGGGCCTGGTGGCTGGCCTCAATGCGGCTCGGCGGCTGCGCGGCCAGGCGCCCGTGCAGGTCCCCCGCCAAGGCAGCTACATCGGCACCCTGATCGACGACCTGGTGACCAAGGATCTGCGCGAGCCCTACCGGGTGCTCACCAGCCGCAGTGAATACCGCCTGATGCTGCGCGGCGACAACGCCGATCGCCGCCTCACTCCCCTGGGCCGCGAGCTGGGCCTGATCGATGACCGCCGCTGGGCGATCTATGAGCGCAAGCAGGAGGCGATCGCGGCCGAGAAACGCCGGCTCGAAACCGTGCGTCTCAAGGGGAGCGATCCTGCGGCCGCGGCGGTGGAGGCCGAAACCGGCGCGCCGATCAAGGGATCGATCCTGCTGGCCGATCTGCTGCGCCGCCCCGGATTCCATGCCACTGCCCTGGTGCGCCATGGGCTGGCCGATCCGGAGCTGCCGGCCGTGGTGCGGGAAGCCGCTGAGATCGACATCAAGTACAGCGGCTATCTGGCCCGCCAGCAGCAGCAGATCGACCAGGTGCAACGGCAGGAGCATCGCCCGATCCCCGCCGACCTGGACTACGCCGCCATCGCCACCCTCTCCAGGGAGGCTCGCGAGAAGCTGGCGGCGATCCAGCCCCTCAGCCTCGGGCAGGCGGCCCGTATTCCGGGAGTGAGTCCGGCGGATGTGACCGCGTTGCTGCTCTGGCTGGAGCTGCGAAAGCGTCGTGAGGCGGCCGCAGCACCGTCCCCTTCGACCTCGTCAACCCTGGACAAGGTCGGTACGTTGAGGCGCTCTTCCTGAGACGCACGCGTGTCGCCCCGTCGAGGCATTCCCACCTCCCGGGCCTACTGGGAGCTCAAGGCCGATCAACTCCTCAACCGGGTCTTCGATCCGGCCCCCACGATCGAGGTGGAGTTGTGCGACACGCCTGTGGCCGGCTCGCTGTTCAGCGCCGCCGGGGTGTCTGCGGCGGCGACCCCGATGCCTGCAGAACAGGCCGTCCCCCCTGCGATGCAGGCTGTGGAAGCCGGACTGCAGATTGCAACATCTCCAGGCTCTGTCCCGGCGCCGATGGCTGTTGCCGAACCCATGGCGGCAGCCACAGCGCCGGCGGCGGCTGCCGCCCCGATGGCTGGAGCCCCGCCAGAGCCCCCGGATGCCCCTTTGCCGCACCATCAGCTCGTCGCTGATCCCCTGGCCGCGAGCGGTCGGCGTGGCATGGTGCCGAATGCAGTCCAGATCACCCGGATTCCCTGGCACCGCCGGCTCGGCGAGTGGGTCAGTGAGCGTCCCGGCCTGGCGCTCGCTGGTTTTGGTGGCACCTGCCTGGCCATGGGAGCCAGCTCGTTGCTCCTGCTCAGCCACTGGAACGCCACCCAGCAGGCCCTGCGTCAGGAGAGAAATCTGCTGCTGGTGGAGCGGCTGCGGGCACTGGGCCCTGCCGCCACAACCACGCCGGCCGGCAACACCGACCCTGCCGAAGGCAAGCGTGGCGCTCCCCCCGAGGAGGGAGTCAGTGCATCGCTGCCGCCGCCGCCGCCCGATGAGCCCTGGATGGAGGAGCTGGCCACGTTGCCCCAGGGCGGTGCCCCCACGGCCGCGCCCCTGAGGGTGCCCGTGAGTTCCTCGATCGCCACACCTGCCCCGGCCTCCAGCGGAGGCGGTGGGGGCTCTGCTCAGGCTTCAAGCGCCAGTGCAGATGGCTCTGAGGGAGGCGGCGGCGGTGGCGATGCTCCTCAGCTCGTGGGTGTGGTGCAGATCCCCGGCCGGGGAGGTTCGGCCATCTTCCAGATGGGCGGCACCTCCACCACGGCCGG
Source organism: Synechococcus sp. CBW1002 (assembly GCF_015840915.1). NCBI lineage: Bacteria > Bacillati > Cyanobacteriota > Cyanophyceae > Synechococcales > Synechococcaceae > Synechococcus > Synechococcus sp. CBW1002. Next base: position 936,937 of record NZ_CP060398.1, on the reverse strand, counting down.
AGTGGGCGAGTCGATCGGTGGCAGTGGCTGGCGACTGCGCTCAGCCACCGGCGACAGCGCCGTGATCGAGCGTGGTGGCCAGCAACGCCGCATCAGCATCAGCAGCGGTTTCTGAGGCCAGGGTTCCGCCATCCCGGTTGGATCCTCAGTTCCTTGTTCGGCGCGGTCGATCGAAGCCTCTGCCTAGGGTGAATCTCCGGGCCTGAGGCTGTGCATGACTGGGTCCGCTCCGTTGCTGCCCTCGCCTCGGATTCTCTGGCAGGCCCCGTATCAGGACGTGGTGGAGGCAACGGCGGGCCTGGATGCCGCCGCCACCCAGCCGCTCACCGGGCCCTGGAAGTTGCTGTTGCTCGGCGATGGCAGCCCGACCCGCCATCTGCAGTTGCTTACGGGTACGCCCGTGCAGGTGGAGCTGATTGCCATGGCAGCCGAGCCCGAACAGCCAGCTGGCGCCCATCCCCCGGCTGAGGTGGCTGAACTGGCCCCTCCCCTGTTGCGCCGCCAGGTGTGGCTGCGTTGCGGCGCCCATACCCTGGCCTGGGCCGAGAGCTGGTGGAATCAGGCGGAGGCGGAAGCCCATCTCCAGGATCGGCGCCTGCCCATCTGGCGCAGCCTCACCACTAACCGTGCGGAGCTGTTCCGGGAGGTGGATGGCCTGGCCCTTGTGGAGGCTCCCTGGCTGGAGCGGGGCTTCGGGGTGGCGGGACCGTTCTGGAGCCGCCATTACCGCTTCTTTCGCGGTGGTCAGGAACTGACTGTGATCCGCGAAGTGTTCTCTCCCTTGCTGGAGCATTGGCTAGGGCCCGCTGGTACCCCGGCAGTTGGATCCTCCGCAGCGATACCCAGCCATGCCTCGGTTGCCCCCAGGCTGGCCCACAGCCTCTAACGGCGGCCGCTTCTGATGTCGATCGACCTGATGTCCATTGGCACCCTTCTGAACAACGCTTTATGAAGTTGGTAACGCGTTGTCACTGTTTGTTGTTGACAGATTGACGACCTTCGTGGCCGCCGGAGCATGTGGACGTCTGAATCGATGCCGCCATGGCCAACTCTCACTCCCGGCGCACTGGCCCGCCCTCTCCCGGCCCGGCTGTGGAATGGCTGAGCCTCACCGACCTCGGTCGCCTTTATGGCGTTTCGGCCGTGCAGACGGGGCGCATCCTGGTGGCGGCTGGCCTGCGGGAACGCAGCGGCGAGCCGACCGCGGAGGCCTTGCGACTCGGCCTGGCCGTGATGGGGCCGCCTCGCCACCACCACCACAGCGCCCTCTGGAGCCGCCAGGGTTGTGCCTCGGTGCTGGAGGGTGATGGTCTGATGCCCATGGCCCAGCGCTCCCTGGTTTCGCTCTGGGCCGACCTGCTCAGCGCCCTCCAACTGGGAGCGCCTGGAATCAGCACCTCGGCCGAGGAGATGGCCAGCGAGTTGCCCCAGGAGCTGGTGCGGCCCGTGAACCTGGCCCTGGGTCAGCTCGGCTCCAGCTTTCGGGTCCAGCCACCGAAACGCAGCGGCATGGCTCAGCCCAAAGGTGGCCGGCGCGAGAGCCTCAGGTAGCGGGGAAGGCCTTTCCAGACCCCTGTTTCCAGACCCCTGGCATGATCCTGCCCACGCCAGGGCCAGGGGTGCCGCGAAACTCAGGCCAGCCGCAGGGCCTGGGCCTGCTTGCTCGCCTTGTCAAGCAGCTCGCGCAGATGGTCTTCGTCGGTGTGGCTGAGGTTGGTGCGCAGCAGCTTGGCGTGGGGGGCGTGGGTGCGCAGCCGCTCGATCACCCGATCCGGCGTGGCCTCCCGCACCAGCAGGCACAGGGCGGCACTGCCCTTGGGCAGGGTTTCGCCCAGCTCGCGCATGAAGGCGTCGTTGATGCCCAGATCCGACAGGGACCCGGAGGCGGCGCCCACCCCGGCACCCACGGCGGCGCCGAGCAGGGGATTGAGGAAGAGCAGGCCCACCAGGGTGCCCCAGAAGCCGCCGCCCAGGGCACCGGCGGCGGCCAGGTTGATCGCCTGGCGCAGGTGCACCTGGCCTTCCGAGTCGTGCTCCACTACCACGGCATCCTCCAGGGAAATCAGCTGCTCCCGCTGGATGTCCACCAGCTCCCGGCGGACCTGCTCGGCCTCCTCCACCTTCGGGAAGCTCACCACCACCAGACTGCTCATGATCTCTGCGCCAATGCAGGTTCAGGCTAAGCAGGGGGATGGGTACCGCTGGTCAGCTCTAGGGCCGGCGACGGCTGGATCGGGGCAGGGGCCGCCCGCCCGCTTCCCGCTCGATGGGCGTCGTGGGCGCCGTTGGAGTCGTGCCGGGGCTGGGACGCTGCCAGCGGGGTAGGCTGAAGTTGGCCTGATCAGGCCACTCTTCCTGGGTGTCTGGTTCGCTCCTGGGCGGCCTGGTTTCGGCTGGCCTGGCCTGGTCTGAACGGGAGTCGACCGGCTGGGAGGCGCGTGGGCCGGAGCTGGCGATCCGCGGGTTGGTGCCGGCGGATCCACCAGCCCGTTGGCGCCGGGAGATGGCTTCGAGGGGGCGCCGACCACCGGTGCCCTGTCCAGCACGGGACGCTCCCCGGTTGGAACGTCCAGCCCCGGACGGTTCGGTGGTGAACGGTTCGGCGTTGAACGATCCGCCGCTGGATGCTCCGGAGCCGGAACGCCAACGGGTCGAACGCTCGTCAGGAAATCGCCCATCACCGGACCCGTCATCACGGGAGCGCGTCACCGGCGGCTCGGGTTCAGGCCGGCGGGGGGTCGGGTCGTTCTGCTGCCAGGGTTCGCGCCAGTCGTCGTCGTTGTCATCGAGCAGCCAGTCGAGCTTGTCGCCCATCCAGCGGCCCAGGTCGTCGAGGCGTGGCCGTGAACCGGCTCGGGGGGTGGCTCCACGCCCTGACGGACGCGAGCCAGGGCGAGCCCCGGACACCCCATCCACCAGTTGCCGTCCCGCGCTCACCCAACGATCCAGCCGCTGCTCCAGCGGGTCATCGCCGCGCCGCCCACTGCCCGGCCGGGAGTTCCAACGGGGTTCGTCGCTCATCGGGCCACCTGCTCGGTTCAGCCTATCGACGCCGCCCCGCCAGCCACCGCTCCCGGCGCAGGCCCACCAGCGCGATGGTGAGACCGCCGAACTGCAGGGCCCAGAGAAAGCTGTCCATGGCGCGACCCTAGAGGCCTTGCCGAGCGGCCCCGACAGGCTCCTGGGCCGGCCTGAACACCAGCACGCAGCTGGCGTGCCAGAGCCCGTTGTGCCAGCGCTCGCAGCACTGGCGGCAGGCCAGGTTGCGGCGGCGGCGCTGGTAGCGGGCCTGCAGGCCGCATCGGGGACAGTGGGCGATCCAGCGGGTCGCGGTGGTGGGGACCGGGAAGCTGTGGCGCAGGCTCACCACGAAGTCGTGCTGGCGGGCGTTGATCGATGCCATGCGGGCGCGGAAGTGGGGGCCATGCACTTCCCGCAGGTCGAGGATCCGGTCCACCCAGGCGTGGATCATCTCGTGGCAGAGCGTGCTCAGGGTGGCCTGGCGCGGCAGCGGTTCCAGCAGCGGGCGCGACAGCACGATCTCGCAGAGGTCGCTGCCATCGGCGCGGCGGCCACGGCGGTAGAGGCCGGCGGTACGCGACAGGCGGCCATCGCTCCAGCGCAGGGTCACCAGCGGCTGCCCGCCGGGCGCCAGGCTGCCGTCGAAATGCTCCCGGTCGAGGCGGTGGAACAGGGGCAGCAGGGGCTCCAGGGTCATGGGGTTGGTGGTCCCGCGGCGACAGTCTGACCGGCCCGTCCGTCAGACTCCGGTGCTCTGAACTGCAGCCGCGCGCACATGGACTGGGGATTGGCCCGCACGATCGGTAGCAAGGCCCTGCTGGCCGGAGCCGGCGCCCTGCTTCTTTACTGGACCATCAGTGCCGTGCGGCTGGTGATCAGCGCCAGGGGGATCAACCCGCTGATCAAGCAGTTCTTCACCCAGGTGGCCAGCGGCCAGGTGGATGGGGCCTACCTGCTCACCACCAAGAACTACCGCTCCCACGTGAACCGCCAGCAGTTCATCCGCTTCCTGGCCGGCCTGCAGCTCAACAAGTACCGCAACCTCAAGAGCGGCCGCCCCCGCATTCAGGACGGCCAGGTCATCCTCACGGTGAAGCTCAAATCCGAAGGCAACGAGGAACTGCCGCTCGACTTCACCTTCGCCAAGGTCGACGAGGCCTGGCGGGTGGACCGCATCCAGCGGCTGGCCGCGGCCTGATCGCCAGCGCAGGATGGCCGCCGTGAGCACGACGGACCCGAGGGGCGGCGCCCCCAACGGCGGTGGCGGCCCAGCCCCGGGGGCCGCGCGGCAGCGGGCCGAGGAGCTGCGGCGGCTGCTCAGCCGCGCCGCCCATGCCTATTACGTGCTCGACGCCCCCGCGATGGAGGATCCGGTCTACGACCGGCTCTACCGGGAGCTGCTGGAGCTCGAGGGGACCCATCCTGAGCTGATCACGCCGGACAGCCCGACCCAGCGCGTCGGTGGGGCCCCGGCCGAGGGGTTCGTGAGTGTGGCCCACCGCATCGGCCTGCTCAGCCTCGATAACGCCTTCTCCCTCGAGGAGCTGGAGGCCTGGTACGGACGGCTGCTCAAGGTGCTGGATCGCCAGCCCCAGCCCGGCGCTCCCCTGCCGGCCCTGGCGATGGTGGGCGAGCTCAAGATCGACGGCAACGCCCTCGCCCTCAGCTACGAGCACGGCCTGCTGGTGCGGGCCGCCACCCGCGGCGACGGCGAGCGGGGCGAGGAGATCACCGCCAACGTGCGCACGATCCAGAGCGTGCCGCTGCGGCTCCAGCTCAAGCGCCCGCCGGAGTGGGTGGAGGTGCGCGGCGAGGCCCTGATCCCCGACGCGACCTTTGCCGCGATCAATGTCGAGCGGCAGGCCCGGGGCGAGGCCCTGTTCGCCAATCCCCGCAACGCCTGCGCCGGCACCCTGCGCCAGCTGGATCCGCGGGTGGTGGCCGCCCGCCGGCTCGATTTCTTCGCTTACACCCTGCATCTGCCGGACGACTGGCAGCCCGCCGCCGCTGATCCCCAGCGCCCCACCGGCCAGTGGCAGGCGCTGCAGTGGCTGCAGAGGGCCGGGTTCCGGGTGAATCCCAATGCCTCGCTTCTGAACGATCTGGCGGCGGTGGAGGCCTTCTTCGCCCAGTGGGAGGAGGGGCGCCGGCAGCTGCCTTATGCCACCGACGGCGTGGTGGTGAAGCTCAACGATCTGCGCCTGCAGGCCGATGCCGGCTTCACCCAGAAGGCACCCCGCTGGGCGATCGCGCTCAAGTACGCCGCCGAGGAGGCCCCCAGCAAGTTGCTGCGGCTGGCCTGCCAGGTGGGACGCACCGGCGTGGTGACGCCCGTGGCCGAGTTCGAGCCGGTCCCCCTGGCCGGCACCACGGTGAGCCGCGCCACCCTCCACAACGCCGACCGCCTGGCGGAGCTGGATCTCCATGCCGGCGACACGATCGTGGTGCGAAAGGCCGGCGAGATCATTCCGGAGGTGGTGCGGGTGCTGCCGGAGCTGCGGCCTGCGGCGGCTCCGCGGCTGGCCTTGCCCCAGACCTGCCCGGAATGTGGCTCGGAGCTGGTGCGGGAGAAGGGCGAGGCGGCCACCCGCTGCGTCAACAGCAGCTGCCCGGCGATCCTGCGGGGCGCCCTGCGCCACTGGGTCAGCAAGGGGGCCCTGGATGTGGACGGCCTCGGCGGCAAGCTGATCGAGCAGCTGGTGGATCGGGGCCTGGTGGCCTCGATCGCCGATCTCTACCGGCTCGATGCAGCCCTGCTGGCCAGCCTGGAGCGGATGGGCGAGAAGAGTGCCGCCAATCTGGTGGCGGCCCTGGCGGCCTCCAGAACCCAGCCCTGGCCGCGGCAGCTCTACGGGCTCGGCATCCATCACGTGGGGGAGGTGAATGCCAAGGCCCTGGCCCGCGCCTTCCCCAGCGCCGCCGATCTGGCCGCCGCCGCCGCCGACAGCCCGGAGCGGATCATCGCCGTGTTCGGCATCGGCGGGGAGATCGCCCAGAGCCTGCAGCAGTGGTTCGGCACCCCGGCCAACCAGGCCCTGCTGGCGGAGCTGGAGCAGCTCGGCTTCTCCCTGGCCTTCAGTGCGGCCGAGCAGCAGGCCATGGCCGGTCCCAGCGAGGGGGCCGCGGCCCTGGCGGCGCCCCTGGCTGGCTCCACCTTCGTGCTCACCGGCACCCTGCCCAGCCTCAGCCGCCGCCAGGCCCAGGAGCGGATCGAGGCCGCCGGCGGCAAGGTCACCGGCTCGGTGAGCAAGAAGACCAGCTACGTGGTGGCCGGCGAGGAGGCCGGCAGCAAGCTGGCCAAGGCGGAAAGCCTCGGAGTGGCGGTGCTGGATGAAGCGGCTCTGCTGGCCCTGCTGGCCGAAGCATGAAAAAGGGCCCAGCTGGGGGCCCTCAACATCATCGGCGGGTCACCCGAAGGCTCAGAGCACGCCGGTGTCCTGGATCAGGTTGAGCTGGCCACCCTGCACAAGGTTGCCGTTCTCGCCGATGTTGCCGTCGCGCAGGCTGTGGGCCTGTACGTCGGCCAGGAAACTGGTGCCGGGGAGCTGGTTGTAGAGGGTGGAGACATCAAGAATCCCGGAGGATTCCCAATTGCCCGGATCGGTAGCGCTGGGGTCGGTCTGGCCGTAGTCGGTAGGGACTGCGGTCCGATCGATCTGGGCCCAGCGTTCAGTGGAGGCCTGGCCCGTGATGGAATCTGTCTCGGTGGGGCTCACCTTCCAGATCGAGGCCTCTTCCTGGGCGAAGTAAGGCGCAGGCACCGAGCGATCTTCCTGCACATAGATTGACCCATCAGCCGACCAGGTGAGGTTGTCGGGGCTGCGGATGATCGTGGCACCGAAGGCGGCCTGTTCTTCGGGCGTATCGATCGCACTCCCGTTGGTAGTCTCCCAATCAGAAATTTCTCGATCGCCGTCATAAATCACGGTCAGATTGGTGCTGTTGTTTCCCGCAACAATCTCTCCATCAGGATTGAAAGCACCGCTGAGATCCAGGGTGATCAGGTTGCCGAAGGTGTCGGCCCCAGCAAAGGCCGAATTGCCGGTGGTGGCGAACACCACCTGCTGGCCATTGGTGGGATTGATGCTGGCGTCCTCCAGGCGGCTGAGCTGGAGCGCCCCGAGGGCGTTGGCGTTGGCTCGCAGGGTGGCCTCATCCCAGCTGGCCACTGTGGAGCCGTCGCCCACCAGCTCCCAGCTGCCGGCGGCGGCGGTGCCCAGGGCCAGGCCATTGAGGTCAGCGGTGAGGTCAGCGGAATCGGGTACAGCCACCGGATTGTCGACATCATCATCCGTGTAGTCCTGCTCGACCAGGCCAGCATCCGTGCCAATGCTGCCACCCGTCGGAACCCAGGTGTAGACATTGCCCTGGCTCGCCGCCAGGCCGTTGCGTTCCAGGAAAGAGGCCGCCGGATCCACCGACTTGCTGCCCACCCACAGATAGAGGGGGGAGGTGTTGTCATCCATCAGGATCACAGCCACGGTGTTCGCGCTGCCCGTGTCCACCTGCACGGCGGTTTCCCAGCCACCGCGGCCCAGCCCCGGCAGGGCGTAGAGGGTTTCGGTGGCGGTGTCGAGGGCATAGAAGAGACCCTCATCCGTCTCCTCACCGGTGAGGTAGATGGAATCCACAAAGCCATGGCCGGCCCCGAAACGGTCGGCTATCTCGAAACTGCCAGAACAGAAGCGATTGAAACCTCCGTTCAGCTGGGCGGCATCGGTGACCAGATTGCCGTTGGCATCCACGATGGTTGTGTAAGCGATCCCTCCATCGATCACCGCCGACTGGTAGCCGTTGCTGGCGTCATCATCGACGTCCTTGTCAACGATCAGCTTGTGGATGCGGGCGCCGTTGAGGGCCACACCGCCCACTACATAGGGGGTGCCGGTGCCGTTGTTGAGCTCGCTGTTGGCCAGCACGGTGTAGGTGCCATCTCCGTTGTCGTAGGCACCAAGGCCATCGAAGATGCCGGTGGGTGTGTAGACACTGGCGCCGGGCTCCAGGCCGTTGGTGAACTCACCATTGGTGATCAGACTGCTGATCTGCAGCTCGGGCCCTCCGGCCACATCCTTGAGCATCGTATGCTCGAAGACGCCCGCACTGCCGGGGCCAGGGGTGTTGATCAGAGCACTCAGGTCGAGGATGTCCAGGGTGTTGCTGACCTCATTGGAGATCACCAACTGGCTGCGGCGTGTGGGGCTGTCCTTGGCGGGAATCACCAGCAGGCCCTCGGGGGAGAGACTGCCCTCAATCACGCTGTGGCTGACGTACTGGCCATTCGTCGGCTCACTGATGTCGAAGATGACCAGGGTGGTCTTGAGGCCACGCTCCATCCCCACGATGGCGTAAGTGCGGCCGTCTTCCTGGATGGTCGTCACCGTCTCGGGCTCCACACCCTTGGCATCACTGCGGCCGTCGTCATACGTGCCCGCTGCGAAGGCGATTGTCTGAAGGCTGTTCCCGCTGTCCCAGACAAGCTCGCCGGTCTGGGCATCAAAGATGCTCACCGAGCGACTACCAAGGGAGACGTTGGTGGGCGTGCCATCAGAGGCCAGGATGGTGTCCAGTCGGCCATTGGCGGCAGCGGGATTGCGGGCTATATCTTCATAGTCTCCGTATTCCCGGGCATCCCCTTCATTGGCGGTGATGTAGTAGGTCTTGCCTTCCACTTGGAAGGCGCTGATACCATCGGGCATGCGTAAGCCGACAAAATCCTGTCCCAGTTGGGGCAGGAAGTCCTCGCCACCGTTGCTGCCATCTCTGTCGGAGAGATCTACGGCTAACTGGCTGTAATCGACTGAGCCCAGTTCGTGAATCGCCACGATGCGGCGGGTCCTCAGATCAACTACGGCCACGCCGTTGTTTTCCTGAAGGCTGACGTAGGCTTTGTCACCGAGAATGCTGATGTACTCTGGCTCAATGTCCTGGGATGCGGTGGTGCCGTCGGGACCGGAAATGCGCAGGCCAGTGGGTAGATCCAGGCCGTCAAAGCTGAGATCCGTATAGTTGAAGCGAGGGTTGAGTCTGGAGCCCTTGATGTCGATAATGCCAATCGAGCCCGCAGGATCGATGCCGTAGTCACCGCTGGGCTGGGCCTCATTGGCGATTACCAGTTGGCGTCCATCCTTGCTGAAGGCGATGCCGTCAGGCAGATAGCCGACTTCCACATCTCGCAACTTGGTGAGCCGGCCGTTCCTCCCCATCCGGAAAAAGCGCACCAGGCCCTTGGAGGGGATGTCGTCGTAGTCCGCCGGCGTGAGGGCCACAGCCACCAGGTTTCCGTAGGCTGCCACCGAGGTGCTGTTGTAGGCACCGCCGTAGCTACGGCGCTCCACCAGTTGCGGCGAGGCCGGATTGGTTGCATCGGTGATCTGAAGCGTTTGACCTCCCCCCGAGGAGAGCAGAAACAGCTTCTTGCCGAGTCGCACATAGGCAGAGATCTCGGTCTGGAGCTGTTCGCCAGTGGTGCCGCCTGGCGAAAGATCGAGACTGCCAAGTAAGGGATCGGCAGGGTCCGCATTGAAACGGAACCTGCGAGCAAACCTGGAAAGCTTGTCCTCAAATCGATCGAAGGAGAATGACCTCCGGCGTCCACGTCCACCATGCAGCGCTTGATTCAGACCGAAGAAGCCGTTTGATGAAGCGACCATGGATGAAATCCTAGGCTCTTGAAGCTCTCAGAGGCCCCGCCTTGTGATCACTAACAACTGTTTAAGAGCCTGAAATTATTCTGGCAAAGGTGTTTGCTGACATGTCGGCTTGTGTTCCTTGATGCACTGAGCCCTGTGCTGAGCTCGATCAGAGCGATTCCAGGGCCAGAGGCGTGCCGGTGGGCCCACCCGCAGAATCCAGGAGGGAGGACAGAGAGCTGCTGAGCTCCTGTTGAGCTCTGATCACGACTGAGCGGTTGACCCATGTCGCAGACAGGACATGGCTTTTCAGCGAACTCTTAGGCCAACCTGGCGCATGCGGCCCTTGCCGCTTCTGATTTGACCGTCTCTTTGTCCGATGCCCAGACCTCCTGCCTCCTCTGCGCCCCCGCCTGTCCCTCCGGCCGTCTTCCGCTGGATCAAGACCGAGTGCGGCCGGGCCAGCTACCTGGAGCTCGCCTCGCGCCCCGGCTTGCCGGCCAGGCTGCGGCTGGCCTGGTTCGTGCTGATCGCAGCGATCCGCGACTGGCCCCTGCCCGATCCGGACGCGCAGGCCGGGCCCTGAACCCGGGCAGGGATCCTGACGCGAGGCGCTTCAGCTGGATTCCTGCTGCTCCAGCGCCCGCCGGGCCGCCCTGCCCACCACCCACACCGAGCCCACCGTGGCGATGACCCCCAGAATCCGCAGGGCCCAGGTGCCGGCATCGGCCTGGCCGTGCAGCACGTCCCCGAAGCGGGCCACGTCGCCGGCCAGGGCACCGAGGGCACAGAAGAGCACGGTGCCAGGGAGGATGCCGATCAGGCCGATGCAGTAGTCGCGCAGGCTCACCTCGCTGAGCCCGTAGGCCAGGTTCAGCAGGCTGAAGGGAAATGCCGGCGACAGGCGGGTGAGCAGCACCAGGCGCAGCCCCTCGCGGCTCACGGCCACCTCGATCGCCTGCAGCTTCGGCACCGTCGCCAGCCGCCGGCGGGCCCAGTCGCGCAGCCAGTGGCGGCCCAGCAGGAAGGCGGCCACCGCCCCGAGGCTGGCGCCCACGAACACCACCACGCTGCCCCACCAGGTGCCGTAGAGGGCGCCCGCCAGCATCGAGGCCCACACGCCGGGCAGCAGCAGCGTGACCCAGAGGGCATACAGCGGCACGAAGGCCACGGCGCCGGCGGGGGAGCGCAGGGCGGGAAGGATCTGCTCGAGCAGGCCGGAGGCATCCATGGCACGAGCCTGGGAACGCAGCATTCTGGGGAAATGGACAACCCCTCCGCCACGCACTGATCAGACGGCGGACCTCAGAGCCCCGCAAACCACTCGTAGCCCTGGTCTTCCCAGGTGCCGCGGCGCTCGCCCAGGCTGGAGGCCACCCGCAGGCCCGTGACCCACTTGCTGAGCTTGTAGCCCAGTTTGATCGGGGTGGCGATCCGCACCGGGGCCCCGTTCGCCGCCGGCAGGGGCGCGCCGTTCATGCCCGTGGCCAGCAGGGTCTGGGGGTGGAGGGCCGAGGCCCGGTCCCAGCTGGAGAAATACTGATCGGCCGAGCTGATCTCCACGTAGCCCCCCAGGGGCGAGATCCCCGCCAGGCTGAGCACATCGGCCAGGCGCACGCCCGACCAGGCCACGATCGCCGACCAGCCCTCCACGCAGACGTGGCGCATGACCAACGTGTGTTGGGGCAGGGCCGCAAGAGCCGCCAGACCCAGGCTCTGGGGACGGCTCACCAGGCCATCGACCCGCAGGCGGTAGCTGCTGGGATCAAGCCTGGGCACGCCATTGAAGCTGTTGATCAGCAGGGCAGCCGGTTCCACCTGATCGGGCCGGAACAGCGGCACCGGCCCCCGACCCTGCAGCAGGGCTTCGAGACGTTCGTTCAGGGGTTGGGTGGCGTCGCCCACCGAGGAACTGAGGTCATTGAGCGCACAACCGCCCAGCAGCAGCGAGGAGCCACCGGAGATGCCCAGGCCCAGGAGCTGGCGGCGGCTGAGAACGGGTGTGCTGGGCATGGCAGGGCTCAGGCGGGCATGGAGATTCAGACGGGCCTGCACTCAAGCGAGCATTGAGCGCAGCAGCCGCATCCCGCCGATCCGCCACGACAACAGCACGTGGGCGATCAGCAACAGAGCGATGGCAGGGATCGTGGCGAAATGGCAGACCCGCAGGGTCTGCCAGGCGGTGACACCGAAGGCCTCCCCGAAGGAAAACAGGCTCGAAAGCCACCAGAACTGGGCCGGCTTGTACATCGCCAGGCCGGTGATCAGGCTGAAGCCCAGCAGGATCAGCATCAGGCTGTACACCAGCCGGTGGCTGGCCAGCTGGCGCTTGCCAGCGTTGCCGCTGCCCTTGAGGGTGCTCAGATCACCGGCCTGGGCCAGCCGCCGCCGCCGCTGGACCAGCAGCAGGGCGATCCAGACGCCGAGGTTGAGGGCGTAGAGCCCCATGAACCCGAAGTGCCAGTCGCGCCCCCCCGCCAGCCAGCCCCCCAGCGTCAACAGATCCGGAATGGTGGCGCCTTCGCGGCCGCCGAACACGGGATTGGCGTTGTAGATCTGCAGGCCGCTGGCCGCCATCACCACCAGCACCAGCAGGTTGAAGCCATGGAAGGCCCGGGTCCACCAGGGGGCGTGCCGGATGCGGGCGGACTGGACCGGAGCCTCGGGCATGGGTGAAGGCGAGCCTGAAGGGGATACCGGTGAGCCTGGCGGATGGATTGTTGGAAGGGTTCCACTGATCTTGGCGCCATCGCTTGACACGCCATTGCCACGTCATTGCCAGGTCATTGCCAACGATGCCGCCTCGAGGGTTGTCCGTTCTTCCGGCCGGTAGGTTGTCGCGAGTCCTCCGGATGTTCGGCTGATGGCCCCGCGTCGCTCCAGTTTCCTTGCCGATTTCAAGGCCTTCATCAACAAGGGCAATGTGGTTGACCTTGCTGTAGCGGTGGTGATCGGCGGCGCCTTCGGCAAGGTGGTCGACGCAGTTGTGAGCCTGGTGATGACCAGCCTGCTGGAGCCCGCGCTCAAGGCTGCCCAGGTCGACTCGATCAACGCCTGGCCGGCCGGCGCCGTGATCGTGGCGCTGATCAACTTCCTGGTGATCGCCTTCGTGGTGTTCCTGATCGTGCGGGCGATCGAGGCCACCAAACGCAAGGAGGAGGCGGTGGCACCTCCCGATACTCAGGCCCAGCTGGCTTCGGCGGTGACAAGGCTCGCCGAGGCGCTCGACCGCAAGGGGCTGTAGGAGACGGCCGCAGGAGCCGCTGCAGATGGGGGTTGTCAGGCCCCCTTCTCGATGCAGAGGTCTTGAAGGGTCCGAAAATCGGCTGGCACGCTGCCAAGCGCACCTGTCGGTCCGTGCGGTGGGGCAACCAACTGGGGAGTCCCGTGACCCCATTGCAGTCCGACGTTCCCGTCCCGTCAATGGCCTGTCCGTCTGCCCGGCTGGTTGCACCCCCTCCCGTTCCCAGCCGCCATGAGCGCAGCGCCAATGGCGGCCGGCTGAGCAGCCTCAAGCTGGATGCCAAACGCAGCGGCTACCTTCAGCTGACTTGATTACCCATAAGCCTCCGCAAGCCTGAGATCCCGCTCCGTGCAAGGCATGCAGCAGCAAACTGCATTGGCGATGCGCTCGGTCATCTCAGCCATGGCAAAGCGCCGATTGAAGCGGAAGCAGAAGCCGCCCAGGTAGCGCTTGGCGTACTTGTCAAAGTTGAAGGCATGGAAGGTGCCGTTGAAGCTGGTCTTTAGGTTGCCCAGCAGGGTGTTGATCCAGCGGAACTGCGGCAGGTCGTTGGGGTGCTGGCCGGTGGTGACATTCGCCTTGTGGTGGCAGTTGGCCGTGGTCACGGCGCGGAAGCAGGCCAGGCCATCGGAGAGTACATCGCTACCGGGAGTCAGATTATTCAAGGACCAGTTAGCGATCGCCTCTGAACTGAAGCTATTCACCGGCGCGATCTTTGCGTGGATCGGATGGCCGGACTCGTTCAACGAGACGGCTGCCACGATCGGAATCTTGTTTTCTGATCCGCGACCCACCTTGCCGCCAGTGCGTTCTCCGCCGAGGTAGGCATCATCTATCTGAATCTTTCCCCGCAGCAGATACTCCTCCTCCCGTTCGCTCATCGCCCGCAGGATCTTGTTGTGAAGCAGCCAGGCGGTGTCGTAGTTGACGCCCAGGTGACGACTCAATTCCAGCGAGGAGATCCCGTTCTTGGCCTGGCCGATCAGATAAAAGGCCAGGAACCAGTTTGTCAGAGGGAGCTTGGTGGCCTGCAGGATCGTGCCGGCCGTGAGTGTTGTCTGATGGCCGCAGTTGCGGCATTGGTAGCGCTTGAGTCGTCGGCCGTAAACCAGGCCATGCTCATGCCTATTGCAGCGAGGGCACCGGAACCCATCCGGCCAGCGAGCCTTCTCCAGAGCAGCCTCACATTGCTCCTCTGTGCCGTAGAGCCGCTGGAACTCAGGCAGAGACAGGCCCTTCTGGAACTGGATGCCGTTGCGCGCCATGGCCAGAACAGTATCTGCGTACCACTCTAGTCGGGACAAATGGCCTGCACGGAGCGAGCTGGGTAATCAAGCAAGCGATTCGTGGCCCGCGAGGTGTTTGGCATCCTGCGCGGGGGGCCTGCGGTGCGAACGGCACCCGGCCTGATCAGCAGCCGGATTGGAACAGTCCTCCAGGCTCCCGCCGGAGCCGTTGCCTGCCCCTCCAAGGCAGGCGGCGGTTCCGGCGGAATCAGAGCCGGCCGGTGGTTCAGCTGTCGACGGGAATCAGCACATCGAGCAGCTCGGTCCGTAACGGCTGGCCGGGTTGCTCCGGCACAACGAGGACGACGGCCTTGGCCTCGATCAGATCGCTGTCGTCAGCTATGGCCTCGCTATCGGCATCCCAGCTCTCCAGCGCTGCATCCAGCCAGCGGGTCTTGGTTTCCAGAAAAGCGATCGCGTCATCGGGACTCCAGCGGGCTTCGCTGCCGCGGCAGGGATAGCGCTGCAGAAGCTCGAGGATGCCGATCTCCTGCAGCTCAGGGGTGCCGGAGGGGTCGCGCACCAGCACGGCGTCGGCATCGGTGGAGTTGTCGATCAGCTTCTGGATGTCGCTGCGATCGTCGTCCTCCTCCAGCTCCTGCCAATCCCGGAGATCAATGACCTTCTCCAGCAGGGCCTGCAATTCATCCATAGGCATCGGTGGCGCTTGTTTTGGCCTGGTGGGATGGGAAGCGAGCTCGATCAGGCCTTCCGCTGCCTCGATGATCTGCGTCAGCGCCATTTGCTCCGCCACCAGGGTGAACGTGGTCTCGGTCAATTCTTCGAGTGGCAAACGCGGAGCATCCACGTCGTTTCGTACCCGATCGATAGCCTCCAAGAGGAGAAGCTGGTTCGATGTGGTGATCGGCTCCACAGCATGGGCAAGGCGGTATCGGTTCCATCTTTGCTCAGCTGTCGTGCCCCTCCAGTACCGGGCAACCACCTGCCGATGACGGAGGTGAGGCGGGGCTTGACAGTCCAGAGGAGTGTCAGGCTGGAAGCAGACAATGGCCTCTGGTTCTCAAGCAGACAGCCATGGCCTCCGGCATCACGGTTACGTCCAATCCAGATCCGGCTCAGCTGGCCAGCCTGGGCGTGACGAGCTGGCCGTCCTGGGGATGTGAGGTCAGCACCTTTCCCTGGACCTACGACGAGCAGGAGACCTGCCTGCTGCTGGAGGGGGATGTGACGGTCACCCCCGATGGCGGTAAGCCGGTGCGCTTTGGGGTCGGTGATCTGGTGGTGTTTGACGCCGGGCTGAGCTGCACCTGGGAGGTGCACGCCCCGGTGCGTAAGCACTACCGCTTTGGCTGAGCACTGCCGCAGAGTGGGACAGATGCAGACACCACCCCGCCCCGCGCCCCGTGAGACCACCGAGGCGATGGTGCGCAACATCGGCCGGGAGCTGGCGGAGATCGAACAGGCCATCGGTCGCTGCCGCGGCGATCTCATCGCGGAACCCAAGCTGACCGGCACCTGGATGGCCCACCTGCTGATCAGCACCACGGAGCTGCTGCGCAACCTGCTGATCGAGTCGGCCAAAAGGCCCCAGCGGATCAACGGTTCGGGGTGACGGGCCCCATCCAGCGCCGGTAGAACCAGACCCCGCCGCTGCCCCAGCCCAGCACCCAGGTGAACAGGAAGCCGATGGCCTGGAGGTTGCCCGTCATAGGAGTGAGAGGGGAGTGGTGGCCATCAAAATCCCCCGGGGTTGCCGGGGGTGGTGGGAAGCTTGAGCGGAGCAGGAGCTCAGAAGCAGAAGGGCAGGAACTGGGTGCGGCAGGCGGCGTAGCCATCCACCAGGGCGCCGAGGCCGATCTGATGGGCGATTCCAGAACCGGTGAGGCCTTCCACCACGATGCCGATCACGATCCCGAGCATGGCGGCGCGGCCGTTGAACAGTTCAGCGCGCTTGAGCTGCTCCATGTGAATCAGCTGCTCGGCGCGGTTCTCGAACCATTTGTCGTTGGCAGGGGTGTTGGTCATGGGAGCTCCGGTGCGGTGGATGGTGGTCTTGGACGAATGGCTCAGTCGGCCGGTCGGGGCTGGAGCAGGGCACCTGTGATCCAGGCGCCGATCAGCAGGAGAGCAAGAGTGCCGGTCATCGCTGGGGGGTGGGGGCGAGATCGCTGGGGCGGGTCAGAACGAATGCGGTCATGCCGGTGAGCAGCACCACCAGTGCGACGACGGCGGTGATGGCGGCGGAGTAGTCGGTACTCATGGCGATCAACCGAGCCCGATCTGCTGAAGGATGCCCTGGCCGGTGAGCAGCTCGGTGGCAAGGCCGATCACGAAGCCCAGCATGGCCAGGCGGCCGTTCCAGGTCTCGGCGAAGGCGACAAACCCGAAGCGGGGAGCGGGATCAGTCATGAGTGTTTCAGTTCGTTACGACAACTGTAACGCCATGTGAAGCGGTTGGGACATGGCGGATTCCCGCATGGGTGCCTGAATGGTGGGAGCGCCGGGCCGGCAGGGTGATCCATTCCCCCGCCGGCAGCGGGCTGGAGAGCTTGAATCCCGGCACCAGCAGCTGCAGGCCGGCCGGGATCGGCGTGGTGGAGCGGTAAACGGGCAGCAGCAGGGTGGTGCCAGCCGGCAGCGGTTCCTCGCTGGGCCAGCTGGCCAGCTCCGGCTTGAATTGCCACAGCAGGCTCAGGCTGAGATTCGGCTTGGCCGCCACGCTGCTCAAGGTCTCGCCCTCAGCGGTGACGTAGGCCTCGCTCTGCTGCAGCACCACCAGCGCGAGCGGAACTGGAACTGGCTGGCAGCTGAGCTGCACCAGAGGTTCAGGCCTCGTGCAGCAGGCCCAGGGCCTGCATCACTTGGAGACGGATGCCGCCCAGTCGGCTCCAGGCTCGCACCGCATCCTCTCTGCTCCGGTAGGGACGCCAGTCGTCTTCAGCGATGCGGCGTTGCAGATGGGCCGCCACGCGTTGCGCGACAGTCACATCGCTGGGCCTTGCCAATCGCAGCGTTTTCCTCCCGATCACCACTTCGGCAGCCATGGCACTCCGGGTCACCGCTGGAAGGCAGGGTTCATTCCAAGCCATTGCCGCAGCTGCGGCGTAACCAGCAGGAACAGGAAGAGTCCCATCGCCATTGCGCAGATCACAAAGCTGATGCCGAACAAGCCGAGCAGCCCCGGCCCCCACCAGCAGGCCACGAGCAGAACAGCCCCATAGCTATGGAGGGGTGATGCCCATCGCCTGGCTACCGAAGGACCTCGTCATATCAGACTGCAGGCGCCAGGCCGTGAGCAGGGTTTTGGCGATGCGCCTGAGCTCGGCAACGTCGTTGCAGGCATCGCCAGGGCCGCCGGGGCTACCGGAGAATCGCGGCAGGCTGGACTGGAGCGCCCATCGCCCGGGTGAGTGACAACCGATCAGACCACTGAGCCTGCGACTTGAGGATGGCAGATAAATTGACCTGACTCTCTATAAGGCAGGCATGCCCGCTATCGGGAAGCAGCAGGGTTGTTGCCCTCGGCAGACAGCGTTCCAATCGCCACGCCTCGCGCCGGGAAGGGAGGAGGCGATCCGCTCCTGAGGCCAGGATCAGAACAGGCTGACGAACGCGATCGATTGCAAGATCCTCCAGACGAAACTGCCGGAGCAATGCCAATCGCCAGGCGGCACTCTGGGGGCTGACTGCCTGCATGGCAGCCAGCAGCCGCTGCCGTCGTGGCCTGCTGACCCGGTGGGATGCAATCAAAAGATTGCAGAGACTGAGGGTGGAGAGTCGGTAGAGCGGTGCCGGCAACAGCTGAGTCAACGAACTGCAGGCACTGATCCATGGTTGTCGCCCGGCTGATGAAGCGGGATTGACCAGAATCAACTGGTCACACAGGTCTGGAAAGTGCGAGATCAGGCTCAACGCCAAACAACCTCCAAACGATTCGCCACAAACTGTGGTCGTGTGGCCAGGATGCCGTTGCTGCTCCATCCTGATCAGAGTGGCCACCCGCTCGGTCAGTTCGCCCCATCCTGTGCGGTCGTCTGGGGGAATTGACAGACTGCGGATGTCAAAGTGCGGGCTGAGTCCGGCAACCTGGGATTGCAGCAAGGTGCCGCTGCCGTCCATGCCAGGCAAAAAGACAAACAACGGCCGAGATGGTGTTGCAGGCGTGCAAGGGATTAGCCGTAAAATCTTGGAGGTGGTGATCATGAATCTGGAAGCCTCAGCAGCGTCTGTGAGCCAAGAATTCAGCAATCTGGCTCCAGCAGACCTGGGTGATTTCTCTGACAACAGTGGCTCCGCTGCTGCCTCGATAGCGGGATCTCAAACCCTTATCGATCAGCAGAGGATAGCCAAAGAAAACATCAACATGTCGATAGACGACCGCAGAATGCCAGCCATCACCTTGAAACAGTGCTTCCGATGGATCGAAACGCCGAAACCATTCAAGCGGTGCAAGCTTTCCCTGCTTTTCATCCCTTGAAGCGATGGCAACTGGCAGAATCGCCAGGTCATCCACCGGCACCCTCAGGGCAAGATGGGCAAAACCCCTGTGGAACGGGCTCAGCTGATGGGGGGCGTTGACCTTCACCATCGGATCCGCGCCTTCGGGAAACACGCCTACCACCTGATTGTCTTGCAAAAACCTTGCTGACTTCAGAAAGAATGACGACTGCCTTCCTTGACCAGTCTTGAGCGGGAAGGCACCCATCAGCATCATTGCCTGCTGCAGTAGCGGCACTTGACTCATGTAATAGTGATAGACGAACCGCACCGGCCGACTGATCGCCGTCATCAGCAGGGGAGCATCAAAAAGACTGCGGTGGTTGCTGACAATGAGTAATCGATTCCTGGTGGGAATTCTCTCAAGATTGTGCAATGACGCTGAAATCCCTGCGGCACCCAGCAGGCTGCGTGACAGTTGCAAGGGGATGGGGTGTTGCATGCTTGCGATCTTTCCAGTCTCAGCAACGTGAAGGGCAAGCGGCTGGTTCCACCTCGCTGGAGGGACGCCACCTGATGCTGGCCTTGCCGTCAGGTGGTTCGGAGCAGGGAGGATCTGCTCCGCCGGTCCAGCGGCACGAACCACTCGCGCAGCACCTGCCGTTTCCCTTGCCAGTGCGGTGCAATTCGGCACCCCAGTTGGATCTGCCCATGATCCAGCAGCCGTCCCAGCCGCTGCATCGCCGCTTGTTCGGATCTCGAAAAGCGACCCTGCTGGCTGACCAGCCAGTCGATCTCGGCCTGGGTGATCACCCCGGAACTGAGGCTCTCGAGGAACAGCTCGCCAGCGGTCATCGGCTTGTAACGGATCTGTTACATCCTGGCGATTCGGCGGGACCTCCGCGAGGTCTCCACCACCGATCTGTTGCTCGGATGGCCTGCTGTGACTTGGCCCGGACGCGCACCCGGCGCTTCACGTTCCTTCATAAGGCTTGCCATGATTTTTGCAAACGTTTCCTCCCAGTGTCCACGTCCACCCTGCTCGAGCTCTTCGTGGCCTTCATGGCCGCCTGCTTCGCCCTCTGGTTCGTCGCCCTCGGCAAGCCCGTCACCAGCTTTGCCCCTCCGGCTCGGCTCACGGCGTTGGCTCCCGCGGTGAAGGCCTATCTGAGGCCCGGCCCCATGGCGTCCTTCGGTCTGCTGCTGCTGCGGCTCACCATCGGCGCCCTGATGATTCACCACGGCCAGGAGAAGCTCGCCGATCCCCAGCAATTCGCCAACACCTATGTGGCCTCGCTGCATCTGCCCTTCCCGCTGTTTTTCGCCTATGCCGCCGGTTTCTCCGAGCTGATCGGCAGCTGGCTGGTGATCCTCGGCCTGCTCACACCCCTCGGCGCCCTGGCCCTGAGCGGCACGATGACCGTGGCGGCCTACCAGCACATCTCCACCGCCGGCTTCAACATCTACGTGCTCGAGCTGGTGCTGCTGTACCTGGGCGGCAGCCTTGCGCTGCTGTTCAACGGCCCTGGCCGCTTCTCCTTTGATGCCGGCATCATCCCGGCCGTGCTCGATGACATGAGCGTTGTCGCTGCCTCCGACTCGGCTGTGTCGTCTGGCGACGTTGGCGACCTGCTCGCGATTCCCGTGCCCGTGACCCACAGCCCCCGGGGTTGAGTGCCCTTGCCTGATGAGGCGGCGCCAGGCCGCAGGGCCAAGCAACGGTGTCGCTCTGCGGAGCTTCAGTCGGGGCGCTGCCTATCCCGACCTCGGCCTGCGTCCCATCGATGGCCACCTCATCGGGGAACAAGGCCGCCACAGCGGCTGGAGAACGATCGCACTCAGCCTCTTCACAGACGCCCCGTAATCTGCCCAGATCCCAGTGACTGCAATGGATTCGGGCGAGAGAATACGGTGTGCAGAAGCCCAGGCCCTTCCGTCCCTGGCAGCCGGAGCAGACCACCTTGCTGCCGCCATCACCGAGTGATTGGCTCCCGGATGACCACCGGGTGTAGTTCCGGCTGGATCTGATCTGGTCGATGCGCTGGCTCTCTCACAGGTCTTGATCCCCGCTCTGGCCAAGGATCCCCGCGGGGAGAAGGGCTTTGATCCGCGGATGTAGCCGCAGGCTTCCGCGCAGCGGTTGACGATGCGGCTGCTTTACGAGTTTGCTGAAAAACCCGGCCATCTCTGCGAGAATGGGCCAGCTGTCCAGCCCAGATGCGAGGTCAACGGGAGCGCAGCGGCTCCCTGTTCTCCTACGTGTCGATTGAGGATCGGATCCCGGCCGGCCATCCGCTGCGGCGGATCCGCAAGCTGGCCGATCAGGCCCTCGATCGCCTCAATCCCACCTTCTGTGATCTGTACGCCGCAGAAGGCCGGCCATCAGTGCCGCCGGAGCAACTGCTGCTGGCCTCGTTGCTGCAGGCGTTCTACGGCATCCGCTCGGAGCGGTTGCTGCTCGAGCAGCTCCACTACAACCTGCTGTTCCGCTGGTTTGTGGGGCTGAGCCCAGATGATCCGATCTGGCATCCCACCACATTCACAAAAAACCGGGAGCGGCTGCTGAACGAGCAGGTGATGGGGAAGTTCCTGGAGAAGCTGATGGGTGCTCCGGAGGTCAAGCCGCTGCTCAGTGACGAGCACTTCTCCGTCGATGGCACCTTGCTGCAGGCCTGGGCCTCCCATGCCTCACTGGAGCGGATCGATGGGCAGGACGATCCGCCGCCACCGCCGTCAGGCCCTGGCGAGGGTTTTGGCGCTCCAAAGCCCGGCAAGAAGCGAGCGAAAGGGGATTTCCGAGGCATCAAGCTCAGCAACAAGACCCACCGCTCCGGCAGTGATCCCGACGCCTTGCTGGCCCGGAAATCCAACGCCCACCCGGCTCAACCGAGCTACCGGGGTCATGTGCTCATGGACAACCGCCATGCCCTGATCGTCGATTGCAAGGTCACGCAAGCCACGGGCACCGGGGAGCGGGATGCCGCCAAAGCCATGGCCGCGGATCGTCCCGGTGCCCACCAGAAAACCATCGGTGCCGACAAGCACTACGACACCAGGGGCTTTGTCGCCGAGATGCGCCGCATCGGCGTGACGCCGCACGTGGTGCAGAACACCGCCCGATCTGGTGGTTCCGCCATCGATGGCCGCACCACCCGCCACGTGGGCTACGCCAAGTCGATCCATGCCCGCCGCGGCATCGAGAAGGTGTTTGGCTGGATCAAACAGTGGGGAGGTCTGCGCCAGTTCAAGCTGCGCGGCACCGAGAAGGTGAGTGCGGTGTTCGGCCTGAATGTGATCGCCTACAACCTGATCCGCCTGGGCAACCTGCTCAAACCGGCGATGGCGGCGGCGTGAACAGGTGGTTGCCCAGAAGTGTGCCCAGACGGCAGTGATCAGGGAGCCCCAAAGGGGCAAAACACACCAAAAGGGGAGCTCTGAGCCGCTGAAACTCTGAAAACCAGACCGAAATGAGCTGCACCAGCTCTCAGGAGGGAAAAACGCTGCTTCTCAGGCGGTTTTTCCGCAAACTCTTACGCCTGCTACGAGGATCTGGCGTTCCGCGTGCTGACCGGTAATCAGCAACCTGATCACAGCCGCATCAGTGAAGTCCGGCGCCGCAACCTTGATGCCCTCAAAGGCCTGTTCATTCAGATCCCTGGCCGACTGGCCATCTCTGCCGTGCGGCACCAGAGAACTCGAGCAATCCAAACCACGCATGGATGCCCAGCCCTTCCTGCACGTTCGATCAGCCGGGCTGCGGATTCTCCCCGGTGAGGATCAGGAGCTGGTGAACGAAGGCACCTACGGCAAGGCCTGTGCCCTCTATCTGCAGGCGCAGCTCATGGCTCAGGGGTATGCAGTTCCGTTCTTCACCTGCGAAGACTGGGGATGGTGGGTGGAGATCCAGGGCCTGGGTAGGGTCTGCGGGATTGGGATCTACGGCAGGGCCCTCGATGATTCGGAAGATCTTGATCTCTGTGTCACCGTACTCACGCCCAGCGCCAGTCGATGGGCCTGACTTTAGCGCTCAAGCGCAGGATTCTTCGCCCGAGATTGCACGGCTGCAGGAACTGGTTTGAATGATCTTCGAGGCCGATCCAGAAAGTCACGATTCTTGGTGAATCATCTGAGTTCCCCCTAGAGGACTGTCCGTTCTTCCGACCGGTAGGTTGTCGCGAGTCCTCCGGATGTTCGGCTGATGGCCCCGCGTCGCTCCAGTTTCCTTGCCGATTTCAAGGCCTTCATCAACAAGGGCAATGTGGTTGACCTTGCTGTAGCGGTGGTGATCGGCGGCGCCTTCGGCAAGGTGGTCGACGCAGTTGTGAGCCTGGTGATGACCAGCCTGCTGGAGCCCGCGCTCAAGGCTGCCCAGGTCGACTCGATCAACGCCTGGCCGGCCGGCGCCGTGATCGTGGCGCTGATCAACTTCCTGGTGATCGCCTTCGTGGTGTTCCTGATCGTGCGGGCGATCGAGGCCACCAAACGCAAGGAGGAGGCGGTGGCACCTCCCGATACTCAGGCCCAGCTGGCTTCGGCGGTGACCCGGTTGGCCGATGCCTTGGACAGGAAGGGTCTGTAGGGGCGGCCGCAAGAACCACCCGCTCGATCTCCAGCTCGAGATCACTGCGCGCGTAGGCGAGCTCAGCTGGGCCGACCGCAACTCGGATGCACCTACGGTGACTGAGCTGAATCTGGGAGTCGACCACCATCGCCCGCCGCGAGCGATCCACCACCTCAGGAGCCAGCCGAGGCTTTGCCTCCGGTCCACGAACCGTGAGCGCGCCACCGGGCGCTCCGGAAGAGCAGCTGGTGCAAAAACTGCGGCGGATCGAGGCCCTGTTCTCCAGGCCTGGCACAGACGGCGAGCGGGAGGCGGCCGAGCGGGCCCGCGAGCGCATCCAGGGCCGTCTGCGAGAACTGGCGGCCGAGGAGCCCCCGGTGGAGTTCCGCTTTTCCCTGGCCGACCAGTGGTCGCGGCACCTGTTCGTGGCCCTGCTGCGGCGCTATGGCATCCAGCCTTACCGGTATCGCGGCCAGCGGCGCACCACGGTGATGGCGCGGTTGAGTCGCCCCTTCGTGAATGAGACGCTCTGGCCGGAATTCCAGGAGCTGCAGCAGACCCTCTCGGCCTACTTCGATGCCCTCACCGACCGGGTGATCGAGCAGGCCCTGGAGGTGACGGCTGGTGAAGCGGAGGAGCGGGCCGAGCCAGCGCAGCTGGAGCCGATGGACCATCAGGGGTCGTTGCTGTAGGGCGGCACCCGACGCCGCCCAAAGGCTCAGATTCAGATCAACCCGTACTCGATCCACAGGCCTGGCCTGCCAGAACAGATCACTGTGATCAAGGCCCTCTTGTCAAGCGTCAATCTGGGCAAGGCTGCCAACAGGAAACTTTCACCGGCCGATGTAAACGGAAGCGGGAGAAGCGCCACCTGGCTTGACAAATCAAGCCAAAGGCAAGACGATGCAAGCAAGAATCAGAGTCTTGATGACCTATATCCTGTCTGACTTCTTCCCTGGCGCCAGCGAGCAAGAGTACAGGGACGAGATTGCCGCAGTTCATCCCGGTGAGGGCTTGCCGGAAGGGCAGCTCCATCATTTTGCCGGTCAATCCGATGATGGTGTTCTGATCGTTACGATCTGGGATTCCAAGGAGTCTGCCGATCGATTCCTTTCCGACGTTCTGATGCCGCGCGTTTCGGCGTCGAATGGTCTTCGCGGTGAGCGTCAGCACCTTGGCGCCGTTGGTTTTTGATCTTTCGTTGGCAATACCAGGGGCGTGTTCGCCGATCGGCCCGACCGTTGCGGCCAGGCCCAGGATGCGCAGGGCTCGGGTGATGGGGGCCGTTTGGCCTGAACGCACCTCACCGAAGCGGGTCACATCACCGGCAGACTGAACCAAGGTTTCAATGCCTTCCGATGAGTATCATTGCTATGGTATTTGATACTCCTGTGGCCCTGTCGAGGGTGCCCCTCCTCGTCGCCAGCCGGGCACAGAGGGAGCTGGGTTTGCAGGGCAGTCCACCCCGGCCGGCATGCCCACCCTGGCCGGCTGGCCATCTCTGCCGTGCGGCACCTGAGAACTCGCGCAATGCAACCACGCATGGAAGTCCTTCCCTTCCTGCACATCCGATCGGCCGGGCTGCGGATGCTCCCCGGTGAGGATCAGGAGCTGGTGAATGAAGGCACCTACGGCAAGGCCTGTGCCCTCTATCTGCAGGCGCAGCTCACGGCTCGGGGGTATGCGGTTCCGTTCTTCACCTGCGAAGACTGGGGATGGTGGGTGGAGATCCTGGGCCTGGGAAGGGTCTGTGGGATTGGGATCTACGGCAGAACCATCGATGATTCGGACGATCTTGATCTCTGTGTCACCGTGCTTACGCCCCTCGCCAGTCGATGGCCCTGGTTTGGCGCTCGGGCGCAGGAATCTTCTTCCGAGATCGCCCGGCTGCAGGAAAGGCTTCGAATGATCTTTGAGGAAGATCCAGATATCTCGATCCTTGGTGAATCTTCTCAGTTCCCCCTAGGGTGAAGAGCATCACTGCCCCGCCCTGGAGGGAGGCCTGCTCCCCAGACCACTATGGAACCATCCGCTCTCGGCTGTCCGGTCCCACGTGATCGATTCCCGGGCCGCGAGAGGCTCTATCCCTGGATCTACAAGATCCGGGAAGACTTCGTATTCCAGAGCATCCATCGGGGTAAAACGTTTCACGCCGAATGGCTGCGGCTGGAGCCGGATGGAACAGTTACGATCAAGGCCAATGCCACCGGCTATGCCTGGGATGGCTGCACGCCCAAGTTCAGTGTGCTCGGCCTCTTCATTCTGGGCACGCCAGACGGACACATCGACATTGAGACCGGGAAGTCGCTCACCTATCACGCCTCCCTGGTTCACGATGCGTTCTATCAGTATCTCGAGGATGTTCCGATTCCCAAGCGGGAGATCGATCGCCAGTTCTACGACATGCTCAAGGAGCGGCGCTTTCCTCTGGCCTGGCTCTACTACAGGGCTGTTCTGTACTTCGGGGGCTGGGGTGTGAAGCAGCGCAACCTTTAACCAGCACCGGCACCCGCTTGAAGCCAGGTGTGCCGCTCTCGGGATCCTTGTGCGGCCGCATCAGCACATTGGCCTCGGGGTAGAACATCAGCCCCGCGCCGCGGCGGATCGAGCCGGGGATCAGCTCGATCCCCTCCAGGGCGCCGGCCTCGCCCTGCACCGTGACGCGCTGGTGGGCCCGCAGGCCGCTGGCCGCCAGGTCGTCCGAGTTGATCAGCAGCGTGTGGCGGTGCGGCATGCCGCGGTACTGGTCGCCGGTCTTGTACACCACGGTGTTGTGCTGGCCGTAGCTGCGGGCGGTGATCAGGCTGAGCACCAGGCCCCGCTCGCCTTCCGCCAGGCCGCCGAAGTGCTCCGGGCCCGGCAGGGTGAGGTCGGGCAGGGGCGTGACGGCGAGCTGGGCGCGGCCGCTGGCGGTGGGGAAGCGCGGCTCGTGGAACACCCTGCCGGCCACCTCGAACTCGCGCCGGCTGGCGGCGCCATTCGATCGGAGCGCTGCCATTCCGGCGGTGGGCCAGCTCCGCCAGGAACTCCACCTCGCTGATCAGCTGGCCGCCACCTCGCGGGGCACCGCCGGTTGCAGTTCGGCGCCGATCGCCTCCACGCTCTTGAGGCAGCGCTGCAGCGGTTCCCCCAGTTCATCGCGGAAGCCGCCGTTCTGGCCGCCGGTGCCCCAGGCGCACGACAGGCAGGCGCTTTTGTGGGTGAGGGTCTGCCAGAGCCGGGCTCCGGAGGGGCGGCGGCCGGCTGAGCTGCGGTTGGATCGGCTGCCATGTTCGGGTGTGGCCGGGGGGTGCAGTGGCTATGCCGGCAGGGTTGTGATCGGTCAGCACGCCCGCTGGAGGATTCCGAGGAAACCATGAATCAACGGATTCAGAGGGCCTCTGGTCCTCCTCCCTCCGGGTACGTTGAACCTTTTCTGTCGTTGTCGGCATGAACGTCGGTCTCCGCGTTGCCCTCCTTGCCGGGCTGGGCCTTGCCCTCTCCGCGCCTCAAGGCTGGTCGGCGGACGTGTCCAGCGCTTCGCAATCAGCCTGCATGACGGCGATCAACACGCAATACGCTGGCAAGGTGCGCAACCTCAAGGTGGTGCGCAGCGAGTTCTCCCAGGCCAATTCCGAAGTGATGGTGAAAGCCATCGGCGTGCGGGGTACCAGCGAGAACGAAACCTGGAGGTGCCTGGTGTCGAACAGCGGCAAGGTGGAAGATCTCTCCGTGGTTCCCTCCGCCCCGCGCAGCAGCAGTTCCAGCTCGGTGAGCGAAGCGGCCAAATCAGCCTGCATGACGGCGATCAACACGCAATACGCCGGCCAGGTGCGCAACCTCAAGGTGGTGCGCAGCGAGTTCGCCCAGGCCAACTCGGAGGTGATCATCAACGCGATCGGCGTGCGCGGCGGCTCCACCAATGAGAAGTGGCGCTGCCTGGTGTCGAATTCCGGCAAGGTGCAGGACCTGAGCGTGCTCGGCAACTGAAGACGCTGGCCCTGGTTCTTGCATGACGCCGCATGGAATGCAATCCGCCTCCCTGCCGGACCCTGAGCAGCCGCGGCCTCCTCGAGGCGCCCAGCGCGCCATGCAGGAATGGGAGGTCAGCCTTCTCGGCAGAGACTGCCGGGAAGTGGTGAGCCAGCTCTTCACCGAGGTGTTCACAGCCTCCGAAGGTGCGCAGGAAGGCTTGCTGGTGGGCCGGCTTGCCTCTGCACTGTCCGCCCTGATCGACGATCAGGAGGTGATCGCCTTCGGGGCCCAGCAGGGAGCCTGCCTGCTGGGCTGCCTCTTCTTCACCCGCCTGCACTTTGCGCAGCATCAGATTCGTATCGACCTGCTCGCTCCGTTGGCGGTGAGCACGGCCCATCAGCGCCAAGGCATCGGCCTGGGGCTGATCCATCACGGTCTGCAGGAGCTCAGGCGCCGCTCGCTGGCGGCGGTGCTCACCTACGGCGACCCCGCCTTCTATGGACAAGCGGGATTCAGGCCTCTGGCGCAGGAGGTGATCCAGCCGCCGCTGCAGCTCTCGCGGCCGGAGGGATGGCTCGGCCGTTCGCTCACGGCAGAAGCCATTCCCGCCATCCCGGAGCGCCCCACCTGCGTGGAGCCCTTCCGGGATCCGGTGTACTGGTGATGCCCTGCCCCCAGGCGGTGTCCAGAGGCGGCCGGGCTCAGCCCAGCCCTTCCAGTCGCCCCCGGGCCAGCGTCGCCTGAGCTTCGGCTTCGGCCAGGTTGGCGCGGCACTCCGCCACCACCTCCGGGGGAGCCTTGCCGGCGAAGTTGGGATTGGCGAGGCGGCTGGCCAGGCCCTTGATCTCCTTCTCGGCCTTGGCGATGTCCTTCTCGAGGCGGCCGCGCAGGGCATCGAGATCCACCAGGCCCTCGATCGGCAGCAGCACCTGCAGTTCGCCGCTCACGGCGGCGAGGCAGCGTTCGCTCGCCGCAGCCTGGGTTGAGGCAGCTGGATCGCGCACCTCCACGGAGGCGGCGCGGGTGAGGGCGGTGATGTCGCCGCTGGCTGCGTTCAGCACCGCCGCCAGCTCCGGCCGTCCGGTGACGAACACCACCGGCGCCGGTTGGGAGGGCTTGAGGCCGGCCACGGCCCGCAGGTTGCGCACCACCCGGATCGCCTCGATCAGTTCGGCGAACTGGGCTTCCAGGGGGGCGTCAAGGGCGGCCTCGTCCACGGCGGGCCAGGGCTGCAGGGCCAGGAAGGTGCCCTCGGGTGCGCCGGTGAGCCCGTGCCAGAGCTCCTCGCTGAGGTGGGGCATCAGCGGATGCAGCAGCACCAGCAGCTCCGCCAGCACCTTGGCGAGCACCTGGCGGGCGACGCGCTGATCGGCCAGGGCTGCCGCGCTGAGCGGCTCGCCCGGGGTGCAGGCCTCGCTGGCAGGGCGGGGATTGAGCCGCCGCTTGAGCAGCTCGATCGTCCAGTCGCACACCTCATTCCAGGCGAACTCGTAGAGCCCCTTGGCGGCTTCCCCGAGGCCGTAGCTGCTGTAGCGCTCGGCCGTTTCGCGGTTCACCCGCGCCAGGCGCGAGAGGATCCAGCGGTCCGCCAGGGTCAGCGCAGCCGGATCGGGATTGCCGAGGCTGGCGGGGGTCTCCCCCCCGAGATTCATCAGGGCGAAGCGGGTGGCGTTCCAGAGCTTGTTGGCGAAGTTGCGGGCCGCCTCCACCGTGGCGGAGCTGCCGTCCTTGCGGTCGTAGTCGAGGCGGATGTCCTGGCCGGCGCCGGCCACTTCGCGCACCAGGGCGAAGCGCAGAGCGTCGGCGCCGTAACGCTCGATCAGGGGCAGGGGGTCGATGCCGTTGCCCGCTGACTTGCTCATCTTGCGGTTGTTCTCGTCCCGCACCAGGCCGTGAATCATCACGTCACGGAAGGGGATCCAGGTGTCGCGGCCGCCGACCGGTACCTCGCCCTCCTGCAGAAAGGCGCCGGAGAGCATCGTCATCCGCGCCACCCAGAAAAAGATGATGTCGAAGCCGGTCACCAGCACGCTGGTGGGATACCAGGTGGCCAGATCGGCGGCGTTCTCGTCGGGCCAGCCCAGGGTGGAGAAGGGCCAGAGGCCGCTGGAGAACCAGGTGTCGAGCACGTCGGGGTCCTGCTCCAGCTGCAGCTCCCGCCCGGCCGCCCGGCTGGCTTCACCGAACTGGGTCTCCGCTTTGGCCTGGGCTTCGGCCGCATCGCGCGCCACCACGTAGGGGGTGGCGTCGGTGATCACGCCGCCGGTCTCGCTCACCACGAACCAGGCGGGGATGCGGTGGCCCCACCAGAGCTGGCGGCTGATGCACCAGTCGCGGATGTCGGTGAGCCAGTCGCGGTAGACCTTCTCCCAGCGCTGGGGCACGAAGCGGGGCTCACCGCGATCAAGGGCCTCGCGGCAGCGGGCCGCCAGCGGCTCGGCTCGTGCGAACCACTGGGTGGAGAGCAGCGGCTCCACCGGCACCTTGCCCCGATCCGAGAACGGCACGCTGTGGCGGTGGGGTTCCACCTTGACCAGGAAGCCTTCGGCCTCCATGGCGGCCACCACCGCCTGGCGTGCCTCGAAGCGATCCAGCCCTGCGAAGCGGCCGGCCGCGGCGTTCATGGTGCCGTCCTTCGCCATCACCGTGATCAGCGGCAGGCCATGGCGGCAGCCGATGGCGAAGTCGTTGGGGTCGTGGGCGGGGGTCACCTTGACGCAGCCGGTGCCGAAGGCGGGATCGACGTGCTCATCGGCCACGATCGGAATCTCTCGGCCCACCAGCGGCAGGGTGATCGTCTGGCCCACCAGGGCGGCGTAGCGGGGGTCGGTGGGGTGCACCGCCACGCCGGTGTCGCCCAGCAGGGTTTCGGGGCGGGTGGTGGCGACCACCAGGTGATCGACGCTGTCGGCACCGTTCTCGCTGCCATGGGCGGCTGAACCCTTGGCGCCAGCCGTGAGCGGATAGCGGAAGTGCCAGAGGTGCCCGTCGAGCTCCTTCATCTCCACCTCCAGATCGCTCACCGCCGATCCCGAGGCCGGGCACCAGTTCACCAGGTACTCACCCCGGTAGATCAGCCCCTGCTCGTGCAGGCGCACGAAGGCCTCCACCACGGCTTTGTTGAGACCGGGATCGAGGGTGAAGCGCTCCCGCTTCCAGTCCACCGCATAGCCCAGCCGCCGCAGCTGCCCCACGATCGTGCCGCCGCTCTCGGCCTTCCAGCTCCAGGCGCGCTCGAGGAAGGCGTCGCGGCCCAGGTCATCCTTGCTGCCGCCCTCGGCCTTGATCTGCTTCTCCAGGATCGACTGCACCGCGATCGAAGCGTGGTCGGTGCCGGGCAGACACAACACGTTCTTGCCGCGCAGGCGCTGGAAACGCACGATCGTGTCGATCAGGGCCGTCTCGAAGCCGTGGCCCATGTGCAGGCTGCCGGTCACGTTCGGCGGCGGAATGACTACCGAGAAGGGCTCACCCGGTGCGTTCGGATCGGGGTGGAAGGCACCGGCCGCTTCCCAGGCCGCCTGCCAGCGGGCTTCGGTGCCGGCCGGGTCGTAGGTCTTGGGCAGGGCCGCGTCAGCAGCCGCAGGGCCGGCGACGGTCACGGCCTGGGAGGCGGAATCAGGGGTGGCCTCGGCCATGGAAACGGTGCACCGGCGGTGGTCCCATGGTCTCAAAGCGACCCTGTCCCTGCGCTTGCTTCGGCGGCGCCCCAGCTCAGCCTGTCGCGAGCCTCGCCAGGTAATCCTCGAGCCGACCCGCATTGATCCAGCCGGTGGCGATCGTTTTGGTATGGGTGTGACTCACCCGCCCCCGGTGAATGTGGGAGAGCCCGGCCGGAAAGATCACGAGCTTGCCCCGCTCGGCCTCCTCGTGGTGCTCCTGCCAGTGGAACTCGGTGCCCCCCTCCGGCAGGCTGTTGCCATAGAGGATCCAGGCGAGCACGCGGCGATTCGGCTCGGTGGCCTCCTCGCTCAAGGTCCAGTCGCAGTGCCAGCTCCTGAAGCCTTCCCCGGGGGCGTAGCGCTGCAGGTTGAAGATCGGGTTGACGAACAGGGCCTGCTCCGGGCAGCACTGGCGCAGCAAGGGACGCTCTTTCAGGTACTGGTTCAGACCGGCGGTCACGCCGCGCACGATCACCTCCGCGAGGGCAAAGGCCTCCGGATCGCTGCGGTCGATGGCCACCAGGCTGATGTCGGTGGAGATCTTGTCGGGCTCCTGGTCGCCGCCGGCCGCTGCCGCGCCCTGCCCTTCTGCGCTCCGACCCTCTGCGCCACCTGAGGAGAAGGCCACACCGCGGCGGTGCAGGTCGGGGCGGCGATCGAAGAAGGCGATCACCCCATCGGCGAGGGCTTCGTATCCGGCATTCCGGTAAGAGGCGATCAGGCGCATGGGCCTTCTCCAGCCGTGCCGTCCGTGCCGGCCGCGCTGCCGGCGGCGTGTCCGTTCCCATTCTGGGCCCAGGGCACCGCCAGCACGGCCTCCAGGGCCTGCCAGCGCTCCGGCTCCACCACCCGCTCTCTCAGGCCCAGCTGCTCCAGGGCCGCTGCCGCCAGCTGCTGATCCACCGGCCCCTCGCCCGTCAGGGGCAGCACCAGCACCTGCTGCTCGGCCGGGTCCGCCATCACCTGCAGACCGAGATCCTCCAGCTCCCGCTCGAAGAACAGGCGCCGCATCCGGCGGGTGAGCACCGGCCCCAGGGCGGCAGCGAAGGCCTCCAGGTCATCGCGCTCGCGGCCGGAGCCGCAGTTGAGCGCCAGCCAGATCAGCAGCTTCGCCCAGCTGTCGCGGGTCCAGAGGGGCGCAAAGCTCTGGCGGTGCTGACGCACCAGTTCGGCGATGGCGAAGTCGAACAGGGTGGCCTGCAGCGCCGCAGCTGAGGCCTGGGAATCGGAAGCCATCGGCCCATCCTCCCGCCAAGGTCGCCGCCAGCGGGCAAACTGCAGAGGCAACGTCCCTGGAGACGCCTGATGCCCCTGGATCTCAACGACCCGGAGCTCGAGTTCGCCGATCTGGTGACCGCCTACCAGAGCTGGGTGATGGCCGTCATCAACGACGAGAAGCTCGGTGGTGAGCCCCTGCTCACCGAGGACATCGCCGACGATGCCCTGAATGCGATGCGCTTCCTGCCCGATGTGGTGACCAGCGCCATCGAAACCACCCTCGCCCGCGTCTACGACGTCGATCCCGACGAACTGGCCTCGCTGCTCTACCCCGAGGACTGACCCGCGTGGCCTCAGGCGCCTACGTGCTCGGAACCGAGCCACCCGAGCGGGAGCGGCTGCGCCTGCAGCATGAGGTCTGGTTGCCCCTGGCCCAGGCGGCCTGGGAGAGGGCCCAGCTGGCACCGGGTCAACGGGTGCTCGATCTGGGGGCAGGACCGGGCTTCTGCAGTGTGGAGCTTGCCCGGGCGGTGGGGGCGAAAGGGCGGGTGCTGGCGCTGGAGCACAGCGACACCTACGTGGACCACGCCCGTGCGGCGGCGGCTGCCGCCAACCTCGCGCAGCTGGAGGTGCGCCGCCACGATCTCGCCGGCGATGGCCCGTTCGACTGGGGGCGGGAGGCCGGCAGCTTCGATCTGGCCTGGAGCCGCTGGCTGGCCATGTTCCTCCCCCGGCTGGAACCCTTTCTGGCCCTGGTCGGGGAGGGGCTGAGGCCGGGCGGCCGCTTCGTGGCCCATGAATACATGCACTGGGACACGTTCGCCCTTCATCCCTATGGCGAGGCCGTGGACCGCTTCGGCAGGGCCGTGCGGGCCAGCTTCCGCGAGGCCGGTGGCGATGAGGATGTCAACCGGCGCCTGCCGGCCCTGTTGGTGAGCCGTGGCTTCCGCATCGACGATCTGCGGCCCCTGCCGGTGCTGGGACGTGGCGGCGATGGCTGGTCTCAATGGATGGAGCGGTTCGTGAGCCTCTACGGCGAGGAGCTGATCCGCCAGGGCCGCTGGAGTGAGGCCGATGCCGAGGAGGCGGTGGCGGAAATGGCGGCGGCACGCTCCGATCCCGGTAGCTACTGGGTCGGGCCCACGGTGCTCGAACTGCGGGCCACGCGGGTGGGCACCTGACGGATGGCTGAGCGGCCTTGGCAGAAGCGACGCTTGCAGCTGTGGCTCCGGCACCATTCCCCTGTGGCCCTGCCCCTGGCGTTGTTGCTGCTGGTGATCGGGGGCTGGTCGCTGAAGAGCGCGGTGCAGTGGCTCGGCAGGGATGCCGATTCCGCCAGCCCTGCGCTGCGCTCGAAGCTGCAGGGCATGGCCCTGGAGAGCCTGGAGTCGGTGTCCGGTCCGCCGCTGAGGGGCACCCTCTACATGGGAATCGTGATCGACCCGGACCGCATCCTCAACCCTGAGGCCTATGGGGATCTGAACAAACGGGTACAAAGTCTCACCAATGCATTCCGCACCGTTCATCCCGGCGTGACGGTGCAGGTACAGTTGTTCCGCAGTGACAGCGTCATCCCGAAACTGAAAGCCAGGGTGCGCAGCGGTCTCGGTCCTGACCTGCTGGTGGCCAGTGGACTGATCGCCGGTGATCTGCATGCGATGGGCCTCTCCGACTCTGTGCAGCTGACGACGCAGGAACAGCAGCAGTTCCATCCGGCATCCCTTGCTCGCCTGCGACTGCCGAATGGGCGGCTGAGCGGCGTGCCTCTCTTGTATTTCCCAGAGGTGATCTGCTTCAACCGCAGCAAGGTGAAGACCAGTCCAGCCACTCTCGAGGAGCTGCTGCAGGCCAGTGCAGAGGGCCTGCGGGTGGGGCTGGCCACCAATCCGATCAACATCTATTGGACGGCCGGTGCCCTCGGTGCCAATCAGGCTCTCGTGACGGTGATGCGGGGCAAACCACTCCAGCCGGAGCTGCGCCAGCGGCTGCTGGGCTGGCTGCGCTGGTTGCAGTCCGCCAGCCTGCAGCAGCGGGTCACCTTCTATGCCGATCAGGGGCAGGTGCTGGACGACTTCCTCCACGACCGGCTCGACTGGATCAGCTGCAGCAGCACCAACTTCTCGACCCTCCAGCGCCAGCTGGGTCCGCGGCTGGGGGTCGCGACCATGCCATCCGGCCTCGGCGGTGAGCCCACCCCGATTTCGCGGGAGCGGGTGATGGTGCTCGGCAAGGGCTCCAGCCCGGATCAGCGCCGGATTGCCAAGGCGATGGCGAGCTTTGCGATCAATCCCCTGATTCAGCGCAGCATGACGATCGGCACCTTTTCCCTGCTGCCGGTGAACCGGTTCGTGCCGCCACCGGTGAGCAGCTCCTCGACCCTGGAGGCGCTGGTGGAATCCCAGCGCCAATCGAATGCCACAGAGCCGCTGCTGGATCTGCTCCATGCAGGCGATCCCCGTCTGGAGGCGCTGGCCCAGACCCTGGTGCAGCTGGTGTTCGGTGCCCTCAGCCCTGAGGCGGCCACCGAGGCCCTGATCCGCGATCTCCGGCCTCTGCCTTCCCTCCAGGCCAGCCGATGATGCAGTTGCTGCAGGATTTCTTCGGCTGGTTCGGTTATCTCGAGCGGCCCTCCGTGCTGGGCCAGATGTTGCTGGCGCTCCTGCCCCTGGTGGGGCTGCATCTGTTGCGAAGGCGGTTGCGCCGCCGCTCTCCTCTGGTTCCTCTGCTTCTGCCCCTCACCCTGGCTCTGATCGGTCTGGGAACTGGCCTGCTGGCCTGGGCTGGTCAGCCCTACGGGTTGGCCCTGCTTCTGCTGCAGCTGCGTGCAGCCTGGTTCGGCCTGGATCTGCTGCAGCTCCTGCTGACGAAGGTGCTCCCCTCCGGACTCCTGCATCAGCTGCAGAGTCGTCTGATTCGTCCGGCTTTTCTGCTGCTGGCGGGGATAGCCCTGATCGACCAACTCGACACCCTCGACGACCTGGCGCTGATCTCAGTCGGCACCTGGTTCGGAGTGCCGCTGGATCTGAGCAGGCTGTTTCTGGCGCTGGTGATCCTCTATCTGGTGGTGGTGGGCTCAGGCCCTCTGGCTGCGGCCCTGGCCCTGTTGGTCAAGAAGGTGCTCGAGATCGATGAGGGCAGTCGCCGTGCCGTGCAGTTGCTGTTCCGCTACCTCGTGGTGGCGATCGGCGTGGTCTGGGTCTGCAGCCATCTCGGGCTCAACGCCACGGCGATCCTGGCGATCGCCGGCGGGCTCTCGGTGGGGCTGGGCTTCGGCATCAAGGAGGTGTTCTCCAATTTCGTCAGCGGCCTCTGGCTGCTGTTCGAGGGGTCGGTGCGGCCCGGTGCAGTGCTGTTCATCGATGGGGATCCCTGCGAGGTGCGTAGCCTCGGTCTGCGGGCGGCGGTGCTCTGGCGCGACCGCGACAACGCCGAGCTGGTCATCCCCAACCAGACCTTCTTCACCAGTACCACCACGACCTACACCGGCAGCGATCGGATGCGGCGCTCCCAGGTCAGTGTGGGAGCGGCCTATCGCCATGATCCCGAGCAGGTGGTGGCGCTGCTGGAGGCCACGGCCCGTGCCCAGGCGCGTGTGTTGCCCTCGCCGCCGCCCAAGGCGCTGGTGCTGGCTTATGGCGAATCGTCGATCGATTATGCCCTGCGTTTCTGGATCGCCAATCCGATGGACAACGTGTCGATCTGCAGCGAGGTGAATATGGCGGTCTGGAAGGCTTTTGACGCGGCGGGCATCGAGATTCCCTTCCCCCAGAGGGTCGTCAAGACCATCGAGGCGCCCAGTCCCGTGTCCGTTCCTCCCGCAGCGCCTGATCGATAGGGTTCGGGCACCTGCCTGATCCCGATGAGCACGCTGCCGTCCGCTCTTTCGGGACGCCAGGCCCACCCGGCCGATGCCCTGGCCGATTCCCATGCCCGCGCCGGCCCGGAGCTGCTGGCCAGCCTCGACAGTGATCCCACCGCTGGCCTCACGGCCCATGAGGCGGAGGCGCGGCTGCGGCGCCAGGGACCCAACACGCTCACCAGCCGCGGCGGTCAGCCGGCCTGGTTGCGCTTCCTGGGCCAGTTCCACGATCCGCTGCTCTACACCCTGCTGGCGGTGGGGGCGATCAAGGCGCTGATCGGTGATCCGCGCGAAGCCCTGGTGATCTGGAGCGTCACCCTGATCAATGCCGTGATCGGCTACGTGCAGGAGAGCCGGGCCGAAACCGCCATCGCCGCCCTGGCGCGCGCGGTGCGTACAGAGGTGACCGTGATCCGCGGCGGCCAGCCCCGGCGTCTGCCCTCCGAGCAGCTGGTGACCGGTGACCTGGTGCAGCTCGAGGCCGGCGACAAGGTGCCGGCCGACCTGCGCCTGCTGCAGTCCCGTGCGTTGCGGGTCGATGAATCCGCCCTCACCGGCGAATCCCGGCCCGTGGTCAAGGGCACGGCCGCCGCGCCCCTGGACACCCCCCTGGCGGAGCGCAGCGGCATGACCTATGCCGGCAGTTTCATCACCGCTGGCCAGGGCGAGGGCCTGGTGGTGGCCACGGCCGATGCCACCGAGGTGGGACGCATCTCCACCTCGCTGCAGGAGCAGGTGAACCTGAGCACGCCGCTGACGCGGCAGTTCGCCCGCTTCAGCACCACGATCCTGCGGTTCATCCTGGTGCTGGCCCTGCTCACCTTCCTGGTGGGACTGCTGCGGGGCCGTGCTCCGGCCGAGATGTTCGACGGCGCGGTGGCCCTGGCGGTGGGGGCGATTCCGGAGGAACTGCCGGCGATCGTGACCATCACCCTGGCGATCGGGGTGAACCGGATGGCCCGCCGCAACGCGATCATCCGCAAGCTGCCGGCGGTGGAAGCCCTGGGCAGCACCACGGTGATCTGCTCCGACAAGACCGGCACCCTCACCCAGAACCGGATGACGGTGCGGGAGGTGTACGCCGGAGGGGTGGTGCTGCGGCTGGAGGAGCTCTGGCCCGAAGCCCCCGAGCCTGATGCGGCCGATCCCCTCGCCGCCAACGTGGCCCTGCGCGAAACCCTGCTGGCGGGTCTTCTCTGTAACGACGCCCGCCCCAGCCACGATCAGACTCTGCTGGGGGATCCCACCGAGACCGCTCTGCTGGTGGCGGCCCAGGTCGCCGGATTGGATCGGGACCGCTCCCTCGATCGCCATCCGCGCCGCGATGCCATTCCCTTTGCGGCGGAGCAGCAGTTCATGGCCACCCTGCACGGCAATCAGCGGATCCTGGTGAAGGGATCGGTGGAAACCGTGCTGGCCCGCTGCAGCCACCAGCTGGGGGCCGATGGCCGCGAGCAACCGCTCGTGGCGCCCACGATCGAGGCGGTGGTCTCGGCCATGGCCGGCCGCGGTCAGCGGGTGCTGGCCTTTGCGGTGGGGCGGGCCGAACCGCGCCAGACGCGGCTCGAACCCCACGACGTGGCTGCCGATCTGGTGTTCCTGGGGATGCAGGGCATGCTCGATCCGCCCCGTCCGGAGGCGATCCAGGCGGTGGCGGCCTGTCAGGCCGCCGGCATCACCGTGAAGATGATCACGGGGGATCACCTCGAAACCGCCCGTTCGATCGCCCGTCAGATCGGCCTGGGCCGGCCCGCAGCCGAGGGGCAGGGGTCTGAGGTGCGGGCCCTGGAGGGGCGAGAGCTGGAGGCGATGAGCCCCGAGCAACTGGCGGCCTGTGTGGGCGACACCGATGTCTTCGCCCGCGTGGCTCCGATCCAGAAGCTGGCCCTGGTGCGGGCCCTGCAGGCCGGTGGTGCCGTGGTGGCGATGACGGGCGATGGCGTCAACGATGCCCCTGCCCTCAAACAGGCCGATATCGGTATCGCCATGGGCCGCGGCGGCACCGAGGTGGCCCGCGAAGCCGCCGACATGCTGCTCACCGACGACAACTTCGCCTCGATTGAAGCGGCGGTGGAGGAGGGGCGCGCGATCGCGCTCAATCTGCGCAAGACCCTGGCCTTCGTGCTGCCCGTGAATGGAGGCGCCTCGATGACGATCCTGTTTGCGGCCCTGTTCGGCCTGGAGCTACCGGTCACGGCGCTGCAGGTGCTCTGGCTGAACATGATCAACGCCCTGCTGATGTCGGTGCCGCTGGCCTTCGAGCCCAAGGCGCCCCTGCTGATGCAGCAGCCCCCCCGGCCACCGGGCCAGCCGATGCTCACCGCCGCCCTGATCCAGCGGGTGCTGCTGATCTCCCTGTTCAACTGGGCGCTGATCTTCTCGCTCTTCTCCTGGGGACAGGCGCAGGGCGGCTCTCTGGCGCTGTCGCGCACCATGGCGATCCAGGGATTGGTGCTGTCGCAGGTGGTGTATCTGCTGAGCATCTCCCAGATCGGCAAGCAACCGATGCGCTGGATCCGTCATGGCTGGCAACAGTTCACCCTGTCACCGGTGTTGATGCTGGGCCTGGGTCTGGCTTTGCTGTTCCAGGTGGTGTTCAGTCAGCTCGGCTGGATGAACGCCTTCTTCGGAACGGCACCGTTGGGCATGACGGAGTGGTGGATCTGTGCATTGCCGATGCTGCCGATGATTCCGCTGGCCGTTCTGGCGGAGTGGCTCGATCCCACCACGGGTCGGCATGAACGCCCCGCCAGGTAGTCGGTCGCATCGTGTAGGGCCTCCGTGGCGGCCTGAATGACGATGACCCGCTATGTTTGGTGAGTTCATCACATCGACCCAATGCTCAC
The DNA here is from genome assembly GCF_015840915.1 of Synechococcus sp. CBW1002. Taxonomy (NCBI): domain Bacteria; kingdom Bacillati; phylum Cyanobacteriota; class Cyanophyceae; order Synechococcales; family Synechococcaceae; genus Synechococcus; species Synechococcus sp. CBW1002. The sequence continues at coordinate 898,259 of NZ_CP060398.1, read as the reverse complement.
GGGATCCGATCTACTCGCCAAGGTCAAGGAACTGGGCGATGTCTCCAAATCCGAACTGGTCCGCAGCTGCGGCTACGTCAGCACCAAGAAAGACGGCAGCGAGCGGCTGAACTTCACCGCTTTCTACGAAGCTCTGCTGGAAGCCAAGGGCGTCAGCCTCGGCGACGGCGGCAGCAAAGGCGTGGGCAAAGGCGGCCGCAAGCTGAGCTACATCACCAAGGTGCAGTTCAACGGCAACCTCCTGGTGGGCAAGGCCTACACCGCCATGCTCGATCTCCAGCCTGGCGACGAATTTGAGATCAAGCTTGGCCGCAAGCAGATCCGCCTGGTGCCGGTCGGCAGCACGGACGACGAGGATTGAGCCGCCAATCGGCTTGACTCCGAAGGGCGGCGGGTTGCAGTGGCGCCTGTCCTGCTTCCCGCCTGCCCGATGCCTTGCTTGTCCGGCAATCACTCCAGCTGCAGCGTGCCCCGGGTGCGCTGGCGTCGCTCGAAGTCCTGAGACTCATAGCGGGCCATGCAGTCTCCCTGAGGCACCAGCAGGCAACTCACGTAATCCGAGGCTTCCACAAGTGCCGCACGGATCGCTTTCGCCGCCGGTGTGCGTTGTGTTTCGCTGCTGTTGTTGCCGAAATTCAATGTGCCTGCGGCGCCGGTGAGTGCCTGGCCTGTCCGCCCCATGTTCGGTGCCAGATAGAGAGCCAGTCCGGCCGCCGGCAGGAGACTCCCCCCTGATTCGCGCGCCTCGCTCACATTGCTCGCCCGTCCTTCAACGGTGCGACGGCCCACCACCTCGCCGCTGGTGCTGTCGACCACTCGCACATCGATCGCCACGTAGTCCTTGGTTTCGAGCTGCTGTTTGCGAGTGCCGAAGCCCAGCAGGCCGAAGTTGCTGCCCGAGCTCTTGCTATCCACCGTTGAGTCGTAGGAGGTCACGGTGCCAAGCACGATGTAGCGCGCCCCGGTCATTCGCCCTTTCTGTGCCGCATTCGTGCCCTGGCGCACAATGCCAAGCTCAGTCAGTTCCTGCTCTGACAGCACCTCCTGCAGTTGCTGCCGCTCCACCACCTGCAGGGTGCCGGTGGCCTGCAATTCGTTGGCCAGTGCCGCGGCCAGATCCGTCGCCACAGGGCCCTGCCACCACCAGGCTGGCTGTGTCACGGTGTTCTTGAAGTTCGGCACCGAAACGGTGGGTTTGCCGCCACGGATCGCCTGCTGAGCATTCGCGGCGGGCGAGCCCAGCAGCAGAGTCAGCAGGGGCAGGGCGAGGGACAGCCGGATCCAGGGCGCCGCCATGGGTTGTGTGGTCATCTGCGGGTTCAACTCTGCGGAATGTTGTCGTTCTGGCCCTCAGGGACTCTGCGCTGCATGGCTGGTGTCCCCCGACGACCACTCCGCATTCTGCGAGTCCTTCTCCCCCGCTTGCCTTGGTTGGAGCGTCAGTTGCCAGGCTGGTGTCAATGCCCGAACTGGACGAGGCTGGGCGGCATTCCGTAGTGACGCCCACGTTCCAGGGGGCCAACGGTTCGGTTCACTGGAGTCACTCAGCCCTTGATCCGTCCGATACGGATCTCCTGCCATGACCGCCACCCCCCTCTCCGCGGCAGCCCATCCCTCCCCTCTGCCCCTGCAGCAGGAGCGTGAACGATCAGCGCCGAGGCCGGCGCCGATGTTCGAAATGATTCCCTACGAGCGCTTCCGCGATACGCCGGCGGTGCGCTTTTACGACATCACCGTGCCCACCTCCAATGCCCGCGATCTGGTGGTTCACAGCGGCCCGGCGATCAGCCCACCGGATGATCCTGAGACCGGCGCCTGGCAGTTCTATCTGCATCCCCACCAGGAGGACAACCTGCTCGCCCTGCACGGCGGCCGCACCTTCTATCTGGTCAACCTGGGCTGGAACTATCCGTTCCACATCGTGCGCTTGCAGACCGGAGGCGACATTCTCCGCATTCCCCCCGGTACCTTCCACCGTTCCGTCTCGGACCCCAATGGCTCAGTGGTGATCAACCAGGCCGTTCGCGACGAGGGGGCCAGCGTGGTCCGGGAGTTCCGTGTCTACAACAGCCATGACATCCCCCGGCTGTTCGCCACCACCTCCCGCACCGCTCCCCTGCCGAAGCTTCACGGCGTCCGCTGGTAAGGGGCCTTGGTGCGTGCAGGCCTGCTCGGCACCGTCGTTCAACCGGCGGTGCCCTTCAACTTGCTGGCGAACTGCTCCGGGGGCAGGGGCCGATCGAACAGGTACCCCTGGAACAGATCGCAACCCAGCTCCTGAAGCAGGTTCCACTGCTGCTCGGTTTCCACGCCTTCGGCCAGGGTGCGCAGGCCCAGTTCGCGCGCCATGCTGATGGTGGCGCGCAAGATCACGCGATCGGTGATCGTCTGCTCAAGGCGGTCCACGAAGCAGCGATCGATCTTGAGTTTGCTCAGATGCAGCGAATGCAGCGTGGCCAGAGAGGAGTAGCCGGTACCGAAATCATCGATGGCCAGCTTGAAGCCCATTGCTGTCAAAGCGTTCAGCTGTTCCGCCGCTTCCTTGGGATAGGCCATCAGGGCCGTTTCGGTGATTTCCAGTTCCACCTGCCTGGCTGCCAGGCCATGCCGCTGCATGGCTGAGCGCACGGTGTCCGGCAGGGAGGGAAGGCGGGGTTCGAGTTGCACGGCTGAGACGTTCACGGCGATCGGCGGCACGATCAGTCCCTGGTTCTGCCAGCTGAGGATCTGGGCGAAGGCTGCTTCGATCACCCAGGCCCCGATCGCATGGATCTGGCCGGTCTGCTCCGCGAGTGGAATGAATGTGTCGGGAGGAATGGTCACCCCCTGGTGATTGGTCCAGCGCACCAGGGCTTCGGCGCCCACGATCACCCCCTCCCCATCCACCTGGGGTTGGTAGAGCAGGCGCAGCTGCCCCCGTTCCACGGCATGCTCCAGCTGGGTTTCCATCTCCAGCCTGGCCCGCAGTCGCTGGCTCACAGTTGTGGAATAGGCCTGCATCTGGTTGCGGCCACGGCGCTTGGCTTCCATCAGGGCTGAATTGGCGCACTGAAGCAACGTGTGGGCATCACTCCCATGCTCCGGGCAGCTGCTCACGCCGACGCAGGCGGTGGGCTGCACCGGCAGGGTCTGGCCCACGAGCCTGCCTGACGCAAGCTTGCTCTGCAGTGCGTGCCCCAGTTCGACCGCCGCCCCCAGCGAGGTGATGCCGCGATGGCGGATCACCAGGAATTCGTCGCTGCCCAGCCTGGCCACCCAATCGTCCGGCTGCAGCAAATCGCGTAGCGTCAGAGCGGTGGAGCAGAGCACCCGGTTGCCGACCTCGGGCCCGAAGGTCTCGTTGACCGAATCGAACTGATCGAGATCCAGATTGATCAGGGCGATGGATTCGTTGTAAGTCTTGCTTTGCAGAAGCCCTTCCAGATGGCGCAGCGTCGCGGCTTTGTTGGGCAGATCGGTGAGTGAATCACGGTAGGCGGCATCCTCGAGCTGGCGCTCGAGTTCGTGCATGGTGGTCACGTCCTGTACGGTGCCGATCGTGGTCAGCGGCCATCCCCGGTTGTCGTAGGTGGTTTTGCCCCGCTCGAGCACGTGTTTCTCGCGTCCATCCGGGAAGAGCAGGCGATGCTGGATGCGATAGGCATTGCCGCTCAGGAGGGCCTTCTGATAGGCGGCGTCCACGGCCCTGCGATCGTCAGGATGGACCAGCGTCAGGAAGTTTTTGTAGGTGTTGGGCGGGGCGTTGGGATCGACTTCGAAGATCCGGAAGGTCTCATCTGACCAGCTCAGATGACCGCTGGCATGAATCAGCTCCCAGCTGCCGATGTGGCTGATCTCTTCGGCTTCGTTCAGCTGCCGGTTCATCTGGGCGAGCTTCCAGCTGATCTCCCCCTGCTCGGTCTGATCCAGAAAGGCCTGCAGGATGATCGGTTGCTGATCCACCTGCACCCGCAGAAACCGTACGGTCACGTTGCGGATCAGCCCTGTTTTGCTGCGGTGAAGGGAGGCAAAGCTGCCATGCCCTTCCTGCAGCATCCGGGCCGCCAGTTTGGCGAGCCAGACGCAGCCCTCGTTGTGGTTGGCCTGGATCTCGGCGGGGTCGAGGGCGAGAAATTCCTCCCGGCTGTACTGAAGCCGTTCGTGGGCGGAACGGTTGCAGTCGAGGAAGCGGAGCGCTATGGGATCGAACAGCACGTAGTCGTCGCCACTGACCTCCGGGGCGTAGCGGAACACATCAGCGAGGCTGAGGGCGCGGGGGATGAATGGATCCGCCGGCTCGTCGGTAGGGTTCTCGGTCGCTGGGCCGCTGGCCCTGAGGACCAGAGGGACCTTGGTTCGCAGGGGATCGTGCGGATTCGACGACGCTTGAGGCCCGACCATGGTCACCCCGAGCCAGCCTCCCCGGTGCCGAATCCATCCACTGTAGTCAGGCCAAGGCTTTCAGCTACGGCCAGTTTGACGAGGGACACAGCTTGGTACGTCCTGGAGCATTTCTTCGCAAGGTTGCCCGCGATTCAGGTCGAGCCGGCGGTCTGCGCCGGGCTCAAGCGGTCTGCGCGGAGGGGGTGAGGGGCTCGAGCAGCCGTTGTGCAAAGGCCTCTGCCGTCAGGGGGCGATCGAAGAAATACCCCTGGAAGCTGGAGCAGCCCAGCTGCTTGAGCAGCTGCCACTGCTGAGCCGTCTCCACGCCTTCGGCCAGGGTCTCCAGCCCCAGCTCCCGCGCCATCGACAGCGTGGCGCGCACGATCACCTGATCGGTGAGGTCGGTCTCGAGGGCGTTGATGAAACAGCGATCGATCTTGAGCTTGTTGAGCGCAAGGGCGTGCAGGGTCTCCAGGGAGGAGAAGTCGGTGCCGAAGTCGTCGATGGCCAGGCGAAATCCCTGATGGGCCAGTTGCTGCAGCTGCTGGCGCGCTTGCTGGGGATTGCTGATCAGGGCGGTTTCCGTGATCTCCAGCTCGATCCGCTGCGGGGGAATGGCATGCCGTGCCAGGGCCGCTGCCAGGGCCGCCTCCAGGGGTGGGTCCTGCGGCTCCAGTTGCACGCCGGACACATTCACGGCCAGCAGCGGCAGCCTCAGGCCCTGCAGGTCCCACTGCCGCAGCTGCCGGCAGGCTTCCTCCACCACCCAGGCGCCGATTGCGTGGATCTGGCCCGAGCGCTCCGCCAGGGGGATGAACTGATCCGGGGGTACGCAGGTCGCGGGCGTCTTGAACCAGCGCACCAGGGCTTCGGCGCCGATCAGCCGCCCCTCCCCATCCACCTGGGGCTGATACACCAGCCGCAGCTGCTGGCGCTCCACGGCATGGCTGAGCTGCATCTCCAGATCCAGTTGTTCGCGGATGCGGGTGCTGAGGCTGGTCGAATAGGGGTGCAGCTGGTTCCTGCCCCTGCGCTTGGCCTCCATCAGGGCGGTGTTGGCGGCCTGCAGCAGCAGATGGGGGTCGATGCCGTGTTCGGGGCAGGTGCTCACGCCGAAGCAGGCGCTGGGTTGCACCGGCAGCAGCGGGGCCAGCTGGGCCGTCTGGATCAACGACTGCTGCAGTTCCTTGGCCAGGGCCACCGCATCTCCCAGGGAGTTGGTTCCGTTGCCGCGGATCACCAGGAATTCATCGCTGCCCAGTCGAGCGATCCAGTCGTCGGGCTCCAGCCGGTTGCGCAGCCACATCGCCATGGCGGAGAGCAGGTGGTTGCCGGCCTCCGGTCCAAAGCTGTCGTTGATCGACTGGAAGCTGTCGAGATCGAGGTTGATCAGGCCGATGCACTGGTTGTAGGGCCGCCCCTTCAGCAGCTGCTCGAGATGGCGCAGGCTGGCGGCCTTGTTCGGCAGTCCGGTGAGCGGATCGGTATAGGCGGCCTGCTCGAGCTGGTCCTGCAGGGCGTTGATCTCAGTGATGTCCTGCAGCGTGCCGACCGTGTGCAGCGGCTCGCCGTTCACGGCGTAGTCGGTCTCGCCCTGCTGCCGCAGGGTCCTGCGGGGGCCATGGGGCAGCTGCAGGTGGTAATCCACCTGGAACGGATCGCCGATCTGGATGGCTCGTTCATAGGCGTGCAGCAGCCTGGTCTGATCGTCGGGGTCGAGCCGGGCCAGCAGGCTGGCGAAGCGCAAGGTTTCATCGCCGCTGTCCTCCAGTCCCCAGATCCGGCGGGCCTCCCTGGAGCAGACCAGCGCATCGGTGGCGTGCACATGCTCCCAGCTGCCGATGTGGGATTGCCGTTCGGCTTCGTTCAGCAGATCGTTCAGGTGCTGCAGCTGCACGACCGGCGGAGACCCCAGCGGCGGCTGGGGCTGATGCAGCACAAGCAGCAGCACGTCCAGAGAGCCGCTGTCGCTCTCCAGGCCCTGCAGCCGATAGGTCAGCTCCACAGGCAGACCTGGATCCGCTGCCGTCCACAGGGCCACGGCGCGGCCCATGGGTTGCTGCCGCAGCTGGCTCAGCGGCGGCAGCTGAGCCAGCAGAGCTGACAGCACCGCAGGATCCGCCGGGGCGGCGGGATTCGAGCTGGCGACGCCTGGTCCACCCGAGCCGCTGTCAAGCAACCGGCGGGCGGCTGGATTGGCCTCGATCAACGCACCGCTGGTCGCCTCGATCAGCAGGATGGCGTCGTGAACCAGCTCCAGGCTGGCCGCAGCCAGGTCATTGAGGCTGGGCAGGATGCGTCCTTCCTCCGAATCACCGCCCTTGGTTTTCGGCGTTGGTGAGGGCATCAACACATCTTGCTGGGCCTGGCTGCTATCTGAGCTGCTGCCTGGCCTGGAAGAGTTGAATCTAATCGTTGGAGTGGAACGCTTTATTGAGCGTGCCGGCCCGCCCCGGCTGGGGTGAACACAGTGAAGCTGGGTTCCCTGTCCCCTGCTCCAGTTCCGGCAACGAATCTGCCGGACAGGTTGTTCTTCTTCCGGTTCGGTCCGCCAGCTGCATGGCCACCCTGTTTCCCCAGCCTTACACCAGCCTGGACATCCGCCAGCCCCTGGACAGGCGTCTGGCTGAGTTGCACGGGCAGATTCGCAGGCAGGTGCCGGCTGTGGAGCGGCTGGCCTTCGCGCTCTATGAGCCCCGCAATGATCTGCTCAGCACCTATGCGAGCCACAGCTGCATCGCTCCCAACCTCACCTTCTACGACCATCAGCTCGCCACCATCCCCAGCCTGTCTCAGCTGGCCGCGTCACGCCAGTGTCGGGTGATCGACGACATGCTGGCGGAGCTGCCACCGATCTCGCTCCACACCCGCTGGCTGCTCCAGCAGGGCTGGCGCAGCTCCTACACCGTGCCGCTCCATTGCGGCGGTGAGCTGCTCGGTTTTCTCTTTCTCAATGCGATTGAGCCGGGTCTGTTCACGGCCGATCTGTTGCAACGGCTCCAACCCTGGGTGGAACTCAGCGCCAGCATGATCATGCAGGAGATGGGCTTGGTCCATGCGCTGCGGCAGGCGGTGCAGCTGGCCCTGCACCTGGCGGATCTTCCCGAGGGCGGCAGTGCCGATCATGTGGAGCGTGTGGCGCTCTACAGCCGTCTGATCGCCATGGAACTGGGGCACCGTCGACCACTTCCCCCAGACTTTGCCGCCGATCTCTATGGCTTCGCCTCCCTTGCCGATGTGGGCCGGCAGCTCACCTCCGTCGCCCTGGCCAGCAAGCCCGGCCGCCTCAGCGTGGAGGAGCGCCGTGCCATGGACGCTGAGGTGCTGCGTGGCGTGGAGCTGGTCGACGCCCTGATCGCGGGGCTGCGCCTGGTGGCCAGCCCCAAGGCGCAGATGCTGCATCGCATGCTGGCGGGCCGCCACGAGCTGCTGGATGGCAGCGGCTACCCCTTCGGCCTGGAGAGCGGGGCCATTGCCCTGGAGGCCCGCATCGTGGCGGTGGCGGACATCTACGACGCCCTCCCCGCGGAGGAGGCCGAGGCGACCTTGCTTCAAATGGCAACTGACGGCAAGCTCGACCGCGCCTGTGTCGATGCCCTGCTTGGGGCCAGGCAACAGCGCCATGCCATCGCGGCCGCCTATCGGGATCCCTAATCGGCGAACTGCCACTACGGTTGGGCCTCCTTCAACCGCCTGCGGACTTCCGCCAGCGGTCTTCTGGCGTCTGCCGCAGCGCCTTGCCTCCCCGCCATGTCCCTGCAGCTCTCTCAGCAGACCTGTGCCAACTGCCGTTTCGCGCGGCGCTCGGCGGCGTTCGATGCCGATGGCCTGCTCTCCTGCCGCTATCTGCCACCCCAGCCGAGCAGGGACCACAACTGGCGGATCGTGCCCGAGAACTTCTGGTGCGGATGCTGGGACTGGGGGCCGCCCGATCCCTTGGTGGGACCGGTGCCGCCCGTTCCGCCCGAGTCATGACCCGCTTGCCGTTGTGCCGAGGCGGACGACTCCAGGTTCAGGCCAGCCGTAGGTCCACCGTGCAGAGGCCTTCAGCGGGCAGGGTCCAGGGAGGGGCATCGCCTTCGCCGACCCAGCCACTTCGGATGATCGGTTGGAATGTGGTGCCGTCGTCGTCGAGGCAGAAGCGGGCCACCGTGTTCAGGTTGCCCTCAGGGTTGGGGCTGTGCTGCTCGATGCTCAGCTCCAGCGGCATATGGGGCTCGATGGCCGGATGCATGCAGGGGTAGAGCCTGTGGTGGCGGTAGCGCACCGCCAGCGGTGGTTCCTCACCCCCCGCTGCCAGCGGCGCCAGAGGCAGCAGGCGGCCATTGAGACGGAGGTGGTGGTGGTCGCGGAAGCTGCCGCTCGCTCGGATCTCCAGGCGGCGCAGCGAGGCATCCACGAAGCGGCTGGTGAAGCCCCCCTCCACCGGGGTGTCGCAGATCAGGGGCCAGGGTTCCAGGGCGGGGCGGATCTCCAGCCAGGCGGCGCCGTCCTGCCAGTCGAGCAGGGGCGGGAAGCGCCAGTCCCATAGCTGCTGGAAGGGGGTGGGATCGAGCCCAAGGCCATCCTCCGCCAGGGCCGCCAGCACAGTGTCGAGATCGGCCCACAGCTGGCTGGGCAGCAGCATGCGGTCGTGCAGTTCAGTGCCCCAGGGGCGCAGCTGCTCCGGCCGGTGGCGAGGATCGAGCAGGTGGGCCGCCAGGGAGCTCCAGAGCAGGGCGATGGCGCTGCTCCACTCCACCCGCGGCAGGGATTCCAGGGCCCGGAATTCGATCAGCCCCAGGCAGCCCGCCGGCGCCCCCGGATTCCAGAACTTGTCGAAGCTGATCTCGCTGCGGTGGTTGTTGCCGCTGCGATCGGCATGGAGGTGGCGCAGGGTTTCGCCGATCAGGCTGCGGCGATCGGCGCCGGCGTCGGGCGGACCATCAGGGTTGCCCGCATCCGCCTGCTCGATGCAGCTGTAGGCCAGCTCCAGGTCAAACAGGGAGCCGATCGCTTCATCCGGCCGTGGTGCCTGGGAGGCCGGCCCCACGCAGGCGCCGCTGAACAGGTAGCCCAGGCTGGGGTGGTGCTGCCAAAAACGCAGGATGCCGCTCAACCAGGCCGGTCGACCGAAGAAGGGATTCTGCTCCAGGCTGGCGCCTCCCCAGAGCAGGTGGTTGCCGCCGCCGGTGCTCTCCTGGCGCCCGCCGCCGGCGCTCTTCCAGCTGCGCAGGCCCACCGTGGTGCAGGCCATTTCCAGCCGCCGCAACCAGCCGTCGTACTCAGCCCAGCTGTGGCACACGGGCAGGTTCACCTCCAGCACGCCCGGATCGGCGGTGAGGCCGAGCACCTGCCAGCGCCCTGGTCCATCGCTCGGCAGCACGCCGCTCAGGGCCGGGGCCGCCAGGGGGGCGCCCGGCACGGCATCCGCCAGGCCATCGGCCACCGCCTGCAGCAGCAGCTCCAGGGGCTCGCTCAGCAGGGGGGGAAGAAACAGATCCCAGCTGCCGGCAGCCACCGCCCCATCAGACTCGATCACCTCCAGGGTGAGCACCTGACGGGGGGCGTGGTCGGGGAAGTGCTCAAGCGGCAGGCGCAGGCCGGCTGGTCCGGGCGCACCGCTGAGCTGGCGGTGCGCCTTCGCCAGGGGCCAGGGCACCGCCAGCCAGGCGGGGTGTTCGGGATCGCGGCCCTCCGGTGGGGTTGCATCGTCGATGGTGAGTGGCACGGCCCACACCCGCCGGTGAGGATCCATCGGGTCGCTGAGTTCGACCGGATGCAGCTCCACCCCCAGCCGCGCCCCCAGGTCCGCCAGCCAGGCGGTCGCCTCGGCGGCAGTGAGAGGCTTGCCCAGATCACCGGGCTGACTGGGTTCGGGCCAGCGCACCGGCGGTGGACTGCCCTCAAGGCCGGTGATCAGCCGTAGCGCCCAGCGGGGATTCACCTCTCCCTCGTAGCGCTTGCCGGGGCAATACAGCAGGGTGCTGCCCGGCCACACCTGCTGCTGCAGCTCCCGCGCCAGGCGCTGGGCGATCGGCAGCTTGGTGGGGCCATCGGCGCAGACGCTCCATTCGGCACCCTCCGGCTCGAATGGCACGTAGGTGGGCTCGCCGCCGAGGGTGAGGTGGATGCCGGCGGCCCTCAGCCGGGCCTCGGCCGCGGCGGCTGCCGACGCTCGTTCCGGCTGGTTATCAGCGGCGGGGGGGTGAACCGAGGAGTGGTGGTGGACCGGAGGCTGGGACAACGGTGGCGCTGAAGAAGGACGGAACCCAGGGGTGGTAGGGCGGACAGCGACCGACCGTTGCCGGACGGCCTCAGGAATGGCGCCCGTCGCCGGAACCCCCCACCACATTGCAGGCTCGCACCGGTGCCGGCTCCACCTGCCAGATCCGCTCGGCGTATTCGCGGATGGAGCGGTCGCTGCTGAAGAATCCGCAGCGGGCCGTGTTCAGAACCGACATGGTGCCCCAGCGGCTCGGATCACTCCAGGCCGCGTCGACGGCATTGTGGGCACGGCGGTAATCGCCGATGTCCGCCATCACCCGGAAGGGGTCGCTGCTGCAGAGATTAGCCAGCAGGGGATGGAACAGGTCGCGGTCCCCCTCGCTGAAATGGCCCGAACCGATCAGGTCGATCGCTTCGCGGGTCACGGGGTCGTTCTCGAGCCACGGCATCGGGTGGTAGCCGTTCCGGTTGATCACGGCCAGTTCCTCGGCCGTGTGGCCGAACAGGAAGAAGTTGTCTTCGCCCACCCGCTCGCGGATCTCGATGTTGGCGCCATCGAGGGTGCCGATGGTGAGAGCGCCATTGAGAGCCATCTTCATGTTGCCGGTGCCCGAGGCCTCCTTGCCGGCGGTGGAGATCTGTTCGGAGAGATCCACCGCCGGGTAGATGCGCTGCGCCAGCTTGACGTTGAAGTTGGGTAGGAACACCACCCGCAGGCGCCCATCCATGGCCGGATCGATGTTGACGATCTCGGCGATGCCCACGATCAGGCGGATGATCAGCTTGGCCATGGCGTAGCCCGGCGCCGCCTTGCCCCCGAAGATGAAGGTGCGGGGCGGCAGCTGCTCGCCATTGCGGATGCGCAGATAGCGCTCCACGATCTGCAGGGCGGCCAGGTGCTGGCGCTTGTATTCGTGGATGCGCTTCACCTGCACGTCGAACAGGGAGGTGGTGTCCACCAGCACCCCGGCCTCCTGTCGGATCGCCTGGGCCAGGCGCTGCTTCGCCTGCTCACGCACCCCCTGCCAGCGCTCCAGGAAGGCGGCGTCGCTGGCCAGGGGCTCGAGCCGCTCCAGCTGATCGAGATCCCGTCGCCAGCCCGAGCCGATCGCCTCATCGAGCAGGGCCGCCAGAGGCCGGTTCGACACCGCCAGCCAGCGCCGTGGTGTGACGCCATTGGTGATGTTGCAGAACCTCTCCGGCCAGAGGGCGGCGAAGTCGTGGAAGAGCTGCTCCTTCACCAGCTTGCTGTGCAGCTCCGCCACCCCATTGACGTGCTGGCTGCCCACCACGGCCAGGTGGGCCATGCGCACCCGGCGATGCTCGCCCTCCTCGATCAGGGAGAGCCGCTCCAGCAGATGGGGCTGGCCGGGATGGCGCAGCCGCACCATGCGCAGGAAGCGGGAGTTGATCTCATAGATGATCTCCAGCTGCCTTGGAAGCAACTGCTCGAACAGCTCCACTCCCCAGGTTTCCAGGGCCTCCGGCAACAGCGTGTGGTTCGTGTAACTGATCGAGGCGGTGGTGATCGTCCAGGCGGTGTCCCAGTCGACGCCGTGCTCATCGATCAACAGGCGCATCAGCTCCGCCACCGCGATCGCCGGATGGGTGTCGTTGAGCTGAACGGCGAACTTCTTGTGGAAATCGGTCACCGCCAGGCCCTGCCCCTGCAGGATGCGGAACATGTCCTGCAGGGAGCAGCTCACGAAGAAGATCTGCTGGCTGAGCCGCAGGCGCTTGCCCTGCTCCATCTCGTCGTTGGGATAGAGCACCTTCGAGAGGGTCTCCGACTGGGTCTTGCGCAGCACCGCCTTGGGGTAATCGCCCGCGTTGAAGGAGGCGAAGTCGAAGTCGTCGGGCGCCTGGGCCGACCACAGCCGCAGGGTGTTGGCGGTGTGCACGCCGTAGCCCAGGATCGGCGTGTCGTAGGCCACGCCCAGCACGATCTGACCGCCGATCTCCACCGGGTAGCTCCACTCCGGCCGGATCACCTCCCAGGGGTTGCCGCGGCTCAGCCAGGGGTCGGTGCTCTCCACCTGGCCCGTGGGGCCGATTCCCTGGCGGAAGATGCCGAACTCGTAGCGGATGCCGTAGCCGATCGCCGGCAGCTCCAGGCTGGCCATCGACTCCTGGAAGCAGGCCGCCAGCCTTCCGAGGCCGCCGTTGCCCAGGCCCGGTTCCGGCTCCTCGGCGATCAGGTCCTCAAGATCCAGGCCCAGTTCCTCACAGGCGGCCTCGGCGTCATCCCGAATCCCCAGGTTGACCAGGTTGTTCTCCAGGTGGGGGCCCAGCAGATACTCGGCCGAGAGGTAGATGGCCGTGCGCACCCCCTGCTCGGTGTAGGACTCGGCCGTGTCCACCCAGCTCTGCAGCAGCCGGTCGCGCACCGCCAGGGCCAGGCTGCGGTAGTGGTCGTGGCTGGTGGCCAGCGACGGGGCCTTCGCCTGGCTGTAGAAGAGATGCCGGCGCATCGCCTCGGCAAGGCCATGGCTGGACGCCGTGCCCGGGGACTGGGGGGAAAGAACCATGGAAAGGGCGCGGCACAGTGCCGCATCTGGATCAAAGGGTGGTCCCTTCATGCTCCCCGCTGGGGTGGCGATGCTGCACCAATCGCTACCGATGATGGGGGTTTCGGCATCTCTTCGGCTTCGTCAGACGGCCGCCAGCGCTTCTGTCATGGCCAGTTCTTCGGCTTCGATGCTCCACTCCAGCTCACTGGTCACCTTGGGGGGGCCGGAGAAGCTGCCGGTCACGGCGGCGGTCAGTTCCGGCTTCGAGGAGGTGGCCACCGGGATGTAGCGATCGTCGATGGCGCCCATGCCGCTGGGATCAAAGGCCCGCCAGCCGGCCCCCGGCAGGTACACCTCCGCCCAGGCATGCAGGTCATAGCGTTTCGGCCTCGGCTCCACCAGGTGATAGCCGCTCACGAAGCGGGCCGGCAGGCCCACGCAGCGGCAGGTCTCGATCATCAGCATCGCCAGGTCGCGGCACGATCCCACCCGCTCCTTGAGCGTGCGGCCGGCCGGCCAGGCCGGGCCGATGTGACGCTGGGTGTATTTCACCCGGTCCTGGATGATCTCCACCAGCTGCGTCAGAAACAGCAGCGCCCGCTGGTCGGAGCCCATCAGCGCCTCCTGGGCCAGGTCCACCGCCGCCGGATCGTGCTGGCCATTCGGTAGCCAACCCTGGAGACTTCCCAGCAGATCGCAATTGAGATGGCCCATCGGATAGGGGAGCAGCGGCTCGTTCTCCTCAAGGCAAACGGCCAGGGCTGCCGGCACCAGGGTGTCCACCACACTGGTGGCCTTCACCTCAAACACCTCCGTGGCATCGAGAAAGCGGGCCCGCAGGATCTCATCGCCGCTGGCGGCGATCAGGGGGTAGAGGCGGCTGGGATCGGGGGTGATGCTCAGCTCGAAGGAGCGGAGGTGCTGAAAGCCGTGGCCGCGGGGCCTGAGACAGAAACGATGGGGACCGAGCAGCACCGGTGCGCTGTAGCGGTACGTGAGGGTGTGGGTGACGCGGGCGCGCATGCCGGTGGAGTGGAGCCGCTGGATGGGGAGATCAGGCGTCGGAGCTGTCGCTGCTCTCCGAGCTGGTGGGGATGGCCACCTCGAAGTAACGGGCCTCGATCAGATCGTGGATGGCGTTGAGATCGCTCTGAAAGGCATCGATCGCCTCGTGAAGACCAGTGGCGATCAGATCGTCGATGCGGGTGTAACTCCAGCGGGCCAGGGTGAGGCCGCTGAGGCATTCGAGCGCATCGGGAGCGCCGGGCACGGAGCGGCCCTGCACGATTCTCAGGGTGTCGTGAATGCGCTCCAGGCAGTAACGCACCGAACGGGGAAACACCGGATCCAGCAACAGAAAGGCGGCCACGGCCTTGGGTTCGATCGCCCGCTGGCTCGACTGACGAAACATCTGATAGGCCCCGGCCGAACGCAGCAGGGAGATCCACTGCAGTTCGTCGAGCACACCACCCACTTCCGCCGGGCTTGGCAACAGCAGGAAGTACTTCACATCAAGGATGCGGGTGGTCTTATCGGCCCGCTCGATCAGGCGACCCAGTCGGCTGAACTGCCAGGAGAGGTCGCGGCTGAGGGTGGCATCGGTGATGCCATAGAACAACTGGCAGCCCCGCCGGATCTCATGGAGCTGCTCCTGGGGAGGCTTGCGCCAGAACGCCTCATTCTCCTGCAGGGTCCAGTAGAGATCGTTGATGTGCTCCCACATCTCCGTGGTGATCACCTCGCGGATCTGGCGGGCGTTCTCACGGGCGATGGCGATGCAATTGACGATGCTGTTGGGGTTCTCGACCTCATGCACCAGAAACTGCACCACGTCGGTGGGCGAGCCTGCCGGGCAGAGCTTGTCGAACAGCTCGCGATCCCCACTGGCGTCGATCAGGGGCAGCCAGGGTTCAGCGCTGCCGGGCGGGCAGTCGAGCGCCATGGCTTCACTCACCTCCACGAAACGGGAGATGTTTTCGGCCCGCTCCACATAGCGGTTGATCCAGTAGAGCGATTCAGCGACGCGGCTCAGCATGCGCCCACCTCCTCGGCCTGGCGTTCGTCCACGATCCAGGTGTCCTTGCAGCCGCCCCCCTGGGAGGAGTTCACCACCAGGGAGCCTCGCCGCAGGGCGACGCGGGTCAGCCCTCCCGGGCTGACCCAGGCCCCCTTGCCGCGCAGCACGTAGGGCCGCAGGTCGACATGGCAGGGGAAGAGTTCACCGTCGCTGAGGGAGGGAACGGTGGAGAGGTCCAGGGTGGGCTGGGCAATGTAATTGCGGGGATTGGCCTTGATCTTGTCGGCGAACTCGCTGATCTCAGAGGCGCTGGCGTGGGGGCCGATCAGCATGCCGTAGCCACCGGCCTCGGCCACGGCCTTGACCACCAGTTCGCCGAGATGTTCCAGCACGTAGGCCTGATCCTCGTCGCGGGAGCAGAGATAGGTGGGTACGTTCTCGATGATCGGCTCCTCGTGGAGGTAGTAGCGGATCATCTCCGGCACATAGGCATAGATCAGCTTGTCGTCGGCCACGCCGGTGCCGGGGGCGTTGGCGATCGCGACGCGGCCGGCGCGGTACGCGGCCATCAGGCCGCGTACCCCCAGCATGGAGTCGCTGCGGAACACCGCCGGATCGAGGAAGTCGTCGTCAATGCGGCGATAGATCACATCCACCGCCTCGAGGCCGCTGGTGCTGCGCATCCAGACCCGATCGTCCTGGCAGATCAGATCACGCCCCTCGACCAGCTGAATGCCCATCTGCTGGGCGAGATAGCTGTGCTCGAAATAGGCACTGTTGAACACACCCGGCGTCAGCAGCACCACCTTCGGCGTTTCGGTCCAGGGAGCGAGTTCCCGCAGGGTCTGCAGCAGGTGAGAGGGGTAATCGTCGATCGGCTGGACGGTGCGGCCCTGGAAGAGGCTGGGGAACATGCGTTTCATCACGCGCCGGTTCTCCAGGAAGTAGGCCACCCCGGAGGGGCAGCGGAGGTTGTCCTCCAGCACGCGCCAGGTGCCTTTGCCATCGCGCACCAGATCCAGGCCGGAAATGTGGCACCAGCGGCCCAGCGGCAGCTGGAATCCCTGCATCTGGGGGCGCCAGCCCTGGGAGCTCTCGACGTCGGAGCGGGGGATGACGCCGTCGTTGAGGATGTTCTGATCGCCGTAGACATCGGCCAGGAAGTGGTCGATCGCTTCGAGGCGCTGGATCAGTCCGAGTTCCAGCCGCTGCCATTCCCCGACAGCGATCAGCCGTGGCAGCGGATCGAAGGGCAGGATCCGCTCGACGCCACGGTTGCCGGAATCATTGAGGCGGAAGGTCGCCCCGAGACGTTTGAGCAGCATGCCGGCGGCGGCATGGTTGCGGTTGAGTTCCTCCAGCCCCAGATTGCCGAGCGAGGAGAGCAGGGGCCGCAGGGCCGCCCGGGGTTCATCGGTGGAACTGAAGTACTCGTCGTAGCCGCGGTTGGGTTTGTACTCGGTAAACATGTCCCGGCTCCGGCTGACCTTGGCGGATCATGCTGAGCGTCGGGGGCACCTCTGGGTATGAATAGCTACGGAATGGCTGCTTGGCGTCAGGAGCTTCAAGTCCTCTTCCGCTGCTTTCCTGGCCAGGGGTCCGTGCCGAACAGCGCAGATGCCTCAATCAGCCTAATCGCGCCGGAGGTCGGCTCCGTTCTGTGGGTGCCGGTCTTGGCTGAGCAGCTCTGTGTGTCGGCAGGCGTGCACGACGGCGACGGGGCTCGGATGTCATCTCTGGCGGGTTGATCGGTGACTGCTGGGACCGTGTCTGAAGACGGTGCTGCGGGGGAAGCCCGTGCTGGTAAGGCCTGAGCTGGCAGGTGGGGATGCTTTGGCCTGAAGCGTTCTGGGGCTGGTTGCACGGAGTCGTGGCGCAGGCAGCCGGATCCGTTGTGACGGTGACAGGTTGTTCCGAGAATCCGCGCCTAGTATGCCGTCCCGGAAATAACAGCTAGAATCGAGAGTGTCACCCGAGGTGCCTTGTGGCGCTTGGTCGTCCGATGCCTCCGCTGGTCCTCAGCGAGGACGAGGTTCAGCAGTTGCGGGCCCTTGCAAATTCCCGGTCGTTGCCGCATTCGATCGTGCAGCGCGCTCAGATCGTGCTGGCCTGCGGTGCCGGCGAGACCAACACCGCCATCGCCAAACGGATGGGGCTGACGGGGATGACCGTTGGCAAGTGGCGCAAGCGGTACCGGGAGCTGGGCCTGGAGGGCCTGCATGACGAGCTGCGGCCGGGTAGGCCTCGCACCTACGAGGACGACACGGTGGCGGAGGTGATCAACCGGGCACTGCAGACCAAGCCCACCGATGGCAGCACCCAGTGGTCTGCGCGCTCCCTCGCGGCTGCCACCGGCATCTCCAAAACCACCGTTCACCGCTGGCTGCAGACTTTCTCGGTCCAGCCCCACCGGCAGAAGTCGTTCAAGCTCTCCACCGACCCGTTCTTTGTGGAGAAGGTCCGCGACATCGTCGGCCTGTACCTGAACCCTCCGGATAAGGCGATGGTGCTCTGCGTCGACGAGAAGACGCAGATCCAGGCACTGGACCGCACCCAGCCGCTGTTGCCCATGGGCCTGGGTTACGTGGAGGGCGTCACCCACGACTACATCCGCCACGGCACCACCACGCTGTTCGCTGCTCTGGATGTGGCAACAGGCGAGGTGATCACCCAATGCAAGCCCCGCCATAGGCATCAGGAGTTCCTGGGGTTCCTGCGCCAGATCGAGAAGTCGGTCCCCGAGGAGCTTGATGTCCACTTGATCGTCGACAACTACTGCACCCACAAGCACGCCAAGGTGAGGGCCTGGCTGGCGCAGCGGCCCCGCTTCCACGTGCACTACACACCGACCTACGCCTCCTGGATCAACCAGGTGGAGCGTTGGTTTGGGATCATCACCCAGCGGGCGATCCGACGCGGCAGCTTCTCCAGCGTCAAGGAGTTGATCTCCAAGATCGAGCAATTCGTGGCGGCCTACAACAAGACCAAGGCGCCGTTCAACTGGACGGCCACAGCGGATTCAATCCTGGAGAAGCTCCAGCGACTTTGCTCGCAGATCTCCGGGACGGCACACTAGGAGTTTGTTGCCAATAGAGCAGCGAGCCCCTGGTCACGACGAATCCCGGTGAGGTGAGCTCTGAGGTCTACCTCTCCCGCTGAGCTGGTTCATTGGGGCGAGGTTGACTCAGCCCTGGCGGCATTGCCAGGGTCTCTACCCCTCATCCCGTCGCTGCTGCCCAGAGCTGCTGCTGTGATCGCCTGTACCGGAACAACTTGAGCAGGTTGTGGGTGGCAGCGATCAGATGCCATTCACCATCGACCTTCTCCAGGCCCCGCAAGAGAAACCGCCGCAGGCCCCGGCCTTCCTTGATCTGGCCGTTCACCGGCTCCACGATCGCTTTGCGCTGGGCGTAGATCCTGGATCCCTTCTTGCTTCTGATCTTGCGGGCCATGCGGGTTCTGGCGTCGGCATCTCTGGGCAGCGGTCCTCGCTGTGGCGGTGGCGGCTTCCCATGCGGCAGACGGCCGGTGGCGATGTAGGCGTCAATGCCAAGGTCCTCACAGTGACCTGCGTTGTCGTCGCTCCAGTAGCCCGCATCCATCGTCATCACGTCCGGCAGTTCACCGGCGCTGGCGGCGATCCGCTCCAGCATGGGCTCCAGGTGCTCCACGTCCGGTGGCTGGTTGCTGACGCCCACCGCCACGATCACCTGGTGGTCACTGTCGACCGCCAGCTGGCAGTTGTAGCCCTGCAGGTAGGTGCCGCCGGACTGCATGAGGTGGCTGTCGGAATCTGTGAAATTCCGTTGGGTCTTGGCCGTCGGTGTGCCGTCAGCCTTTCTCGCCAGACCACGCCTGGGCATCGCGTCAGAGGCGAGTGGCTCCAGATCTGGTGGCTCGAGGCCAGCGCTCTCGGCGGCCTCGATGGCTTTGTCCCCCGCCGCTGCTGCCTTTGCCGCTGCGGCTTCCGCTTTCCTGTTCAGCTCGGCCTGCTCAGGGGCCGATCCATCCGATTCCTCGGCTGCGGTCGCTTTGGCTCTGGCCTTCTCGGCTTCCTCCTGCCGCTGCCGCGCTGCAGCTGCAGCGGTTTCCGCCTCCATCTCCTTGCGGGCCTGACGGATTTTTGCGAGGCGGCCCTGCTTGTGGCGCAGCTCATCGGGAAGTTCACTGCCCAGGTTTCCTTTGCCGTAGCGCCGGTCTTCCTGGGCATCCAGGATCTCGGCCTTGCGGATCAAGGCGTTGATTTCCTTCTGGAGCTCCTTCTCCGCCCTGAGCATCCGCTCGTGGCTCATCGCCTTGTGCTTGGAGGCATTGGCCTGCACCTTGGTGCCATCGAGGGCCACATGGCCCAGGCTCACCATCCCCGCCTTCTGGCACAGGCGCAGGATCTGAATAAACAGGCCCTTGAGGGCATCAAGGTTGCGCCGGCGGAACTCGCTGATTCGGCTGTGGTCCGGCTGCTGGTTGCCGGTCAGCACGCGGAATGCCAGATCCTCGTAGCAGGCCCGCTCGATCTTCCTGGAGGAGACGATGCCCACGCAGTAGGCGTAAAGCAGCAGCATCGTCATCATGCGTGGATCGAATCCCTTCTCTCCGCGGGGGTCCTTGGCCTGAGCGGGTACGAGGATCGCGGAGAGATCCAGCTCATCCACCAGGTCCAGCAGGAAATACACCTGGTGGTCTTCTGAGAGCCACTCACGCGGTGACGGCGGCAGCAGGGTGGCCTGCTGCGGCTGCCAGGGGCGAAAGGTCTTGCGCTTCTGCATGCCCGAGTGTATCGCCCAGATCCATTGCAGTCACTGGGATCTGGGCAGATTGATGGGCGGCTGTGGAGAGACTGGGTGCTGATCTATGCGCGACAGGCTCCTAGTGTGTGAGGGTGAGATTGGCAAAGAAATCAGAATTGACTTTCTGCAGGGGATAAGCCTGCACTGACCGGGTTGTCCAGTCGATGCATCCGCTGAGAGGCGGTTGCCTGCCTGGCAACGCCGCTCCGACCCGAGACCTTGCCGCGCAACCTGGCCCAGCTCGTTCCGTGCCCCCTTTCCATGACCTCCCAGGGCCATTACCTCCCCTTCAGTGATTCCGATCCCGGCCTGGCCACTGAAGGGCTGGAGTATCCGGGCAGTTTCTTTGCCGGCACGACCCTGCAGCCGTCCATTGGCCCCAGCGACGATCAGGACTCCCGCCGACATCTGCGCAATCCAGTGGAGGCCTGCCGCCCGATTGCCGTGCAGGTGCTGGATGATCTCGGCCAACCTGCCTCTGCCTGGTATCTCGCCGACATCCTTGATGTGAGCGTGGGCGGCTTCTGTCTGCTGATTACGGAAGACCAGCCCATGCCCCTGGCCCAGCGCCTGCGGATACGACTGGATGTGCGGCCCCATCCCTCCTTCGGCGTGGACGTGATGCCGGCCGTGCTGCGCTGGTTCGTACGCTCCGGCTTTGTGGTCACCCTCGGCGTGGGCTTTGAGAAGCCCCTCGACTCGCTGCCCCTTCTGCTGCCCTGCCGCCGGTCCACCAAGCGTCAAATCACTGCCTGACCAGCTTGTGCAGGCTCCTTACCCGGCAAACATCACAGTAAGAAGTAGCGCTGCGCCATCGGCAGCACCTCGGCGGGCTCGCAGGTGAGCAGCTCGCCGTCGGCGTAGACCTCGTAGGTCTGGGGGTCGACCTCCATTTTGGGTAGGGCCGTGTTGTTGCGCATCGCCCCCTTGTCGATGCCGCCGCGGGTGTTCACCACGGGAACGCAGGGCCGGCTCAGCCCCAGGCGCCGCGGCAGGTCGTCGTCCAGGGCAGCCTGGCTCACGAAGGTGAGGCAGCTGGGGGCCAGGGCCCTGCCGTAGGCGGCGAACATCGGCCTGCCGTGCACAGGGCCCGGGGTGGGGATGGAGGCGTTGGCATCGCCCATCTGGGCCCAGACGATCGAGCCGCCCTTGATCACCAGTTCCGGCTTGACGCCGAAGAAGCCCGGTTTCCACAGCACCAGATCGGCCAGCTTGCCCACCTCCACCGAACCGATCTGGCTGTCGAGGCCGTGGGCGATGGCCGGGTTGATCGTCACCTTGGCGATATAGCGCTTCAGTCGGCAGTTGTCGTTGCGGCCGCCGCCGGGGCCCGCCGCATCGTCCGGCAATGTGCCGCGCTGCACCTTCATCTTGTGGGCGGTCTGGAAGGTGCGGATGATCACCTCCCCCACCCGCCCCATGGCCTGGGAGTCGCTGGCGATGATGCTGAAGGCGCCGAGATCGTGGAGGATGTCTTCGGCGGCGATCGTCTCGCGGCGGATGCGCGACTCGGCGAAGGCCACGTCTTCCGGGATGCGCGGATCAAGGTGGTGGCACACCATCAGCATGTCGAGGTGCTCCTCCAGGGTGTTGCGCGTGTAGGGGCGGGTTGGATTGGTGGAGCTGGGCAGCACGTTGGCTTCGCCGCAGATGCGGATGATGTCCGGCGCGTGGCCGCCGCCGGCCCCCTCGGTGTGGAAGGTGTGGATGGTGCGGCCGCCGATGGCGCGAATCGTGTCTTCCACGAAGCCGGCTTCGTTGAGGGTGTCGGTGTGGATGCAGACCTGCACATCCATCCGATCCGCCACCGAGAGGCAGCAGTCGATCGCGGCCGGGGTGGTGCCCCAGTCTTCATGCAGCTTCAGGGCGCAGGCGCCGGCCCGGACCTGCTCCTCCAGGGCTTCCGGCGTGCTGGCGTTGCCCTTGCCGAAGAAGCCCAGGTTGACCGGCAGGCCTTCGGCGGCCTGCAACATGCGGGCCAGGTGAAAGGCGCCGGGGGTGCAGGTGGTGGCATTGGAGCCGGTGGCCGGGCCGGTGCCGCCACCCAGCAGGGTCGTCACCCCGCTGGCGAGGGCGGTCTCGATCTGCTGCGGGCAGATGAAGTGGATGTGGGTGTCGATCGCGCCCGCGGTCAGGATGTGCCCCTCGCCGGCGATCGCTTCCGTGCCCGGGCCGATCACGATGTCGACGCCATCGCTGATGTCGGGGTTGCCCGCCTTGCCGATCGCCACGATCCGGCCATCGCGCAGGCCGATGTCGGCCTTGACGATCCCCCACCAGTCGAGGATGAGGGCATTGGTGATCACCGTGTCCACAGCCCCGGCGGCGCGGGTGGTCTGGGCCTGGCCCATGCCGTCGCGGATGACCTTGCCGCCGCCGAACTTCACCTCATCGCCATAGGTGGTGAAGTCGCGCTCCACCTCCAGGATCAGCTCGGTGTCCGCCAGCCGCAGGCGGTCGCCGGTGGTGGGGCCGTAGGTCTGGGCGTAGGAGCGGCGATCGATGCGGTAGGGCATGGCCGGAGCTTGGGGGGAGACCGGCCAGGGCCGGGAGGCGGAGGACTGGTGGAGTTGGAAACGGAGGATCAGTCCAATGGACCGTTCACCAGGCCGTTGAAGCCGAACACCTGGCGCTCTCCGGTGAACGGCACCAGCTGCACCTCGCGGCTGTCGCCCGGCTCGAAGCGGATCGCGGTGCCGGCCGGGATGTCGAGCCGCAGGCCCCGGGCGGCGTCGCGGTCGAACCTGAGGGCACTGTTGGCCTCGTGGAAATGGAAGTGAGACCCCACCTGGATCGGCCGGTCGCCGCTGTTGGCCACCAGCAGGGTGGTGACCGGCCGCCCGGCGTTGAGTTCAAGCGTGCCGGGTTCGCTCAGCAGTTCGCCGGGAATCAGGGGGGCCATGGTGAGCAGTGTTGGAGGGGGTATCGGGATCAGCGGATCGGGTCATGCAGGGTGACCAGCTTGGTGCCATCAGGAAACACGGCCTCGATCTGCACCTCGTCGATCAGTTCAGGCACGCCTTCCATCACCTGCTCGCGGTTCAGCCAGGTGCTGCCTGTGGCCATCAGATCCGCCACGCTGAGGCCGTCCCGGGCTCCTTCGAGCACCTGAAAACTGAGCCAGGCCACGGCCTCGGGATAGTTCAGCTTCAGGCCCCGCTTGAGGCGACGCTCCGCCAGCAGGGCAGCGGTCACGATCAGGAGCTTGTCTTTCTCCTGGGGGGTGAGATGCATGGCGGCGGCACGGCGGCTCCACTCTGGCAGCGATCCGTGGACTCGACCGGTTCAGATGGAACCGAATGGCGCCTCACGACCCGCAGGACAGCAATGGCTGCTCCTGGAAGGGCCACACCCGCGGCAGTTCCGGTGGCGGCAGACCCTGGCTGAGGCGGATGCGCTGCCAGATCCGGGTGAACCAGAAGCGGGCCGCCTGGCTGGAGGGGCCGCGGTAGCGGGCCACCAGGCCCTGATCCAGGGCGCCACAGGCCATGTCGCCCTCCAGGCCGCTCCGGTCCTGGCGGCAGGCCTCCAGCAGTCCGTCGCGCTGCTCGAGAGCCAGGGGGGCAGGTGACGCCCACACCAGCGAGCCGAACACCGGCTGGCCGGCCATGCCATGGGCGCTGTCGAGGGCGGCCCCACCCAGCTCCAGGCGATCGACCAGCTCCCAGCGGGGGCCGATCGGTGTCTGGCGTCGGATCTCCAGCGCCGAACGCCAGCGGCCTGGCCCCAGGTCTTCGCCGGCGGCGGTGAGGCCGAGGCGCACCACCTCCATCGCCAGGAAGGAGGCCCCTTCGCTCAGCTCCACCCGCAGATCCTGCTCAAACAGCCCACCGCCGTAGAGCACCAGTTCCTGGGGCAGCCACTCCAGATCCGCCCCCGCGGCCAGCACGAAGCGCAGCTCTTGCCGGGCCCAGCTGCCGGCGGGGGCGCGGCGGGAGCGTCCCACCGAGCCGTAGACCTTCTGGGCGGCCACGCTGGTGAGCAGGGCGCGGCTGCCGGCGTCCAGGTCGGCCTCGATCGTGAGGCGGTCGCCGCCCACCAGGCCGCCGGCGGTGTGCAGCAGCGGCAGTTCGCAGCGGCCATCGCTCTGGCGGAAGGCCCGCTGCAGCTTCAGCGGTGCCGTTGCCCAGCCCTGGTGGAGCGAGCCGCGTTCCGGGTCTGCCGCGGCCAGGCTGAAGCGCAATCGGGCCTGGCCGTGCCACGTTGCGCTGGCGGGTGGGGTGGAGATACTCAGCCCAGCGAGTCACCGCCATGATCCCCGCCGCAGCCTCCCTGTCGCCAGAGCCTCAACCGCCGGTGCTGACACGCCGCTTCTTCGGCGGCAACCCCGCGGCGTTGCGGCTGGCCCTCAGTGCTGAGGAGCGCCAGTGCCTGCGGGGCCGGCGCCACAGTGTCTGCGGCAGGCCCCTGCTGTTGCACCTCCCCCGCGGCGAGGCTCTGCAGCCCGGCGAGCTGCTGGCCCCCGCCTCGGGGGACGAGCTGCTTGTGCGGGTGGAGGCGGCGCCGGAACCGCTGTTGCAGGTGAGGGCTGCTGACCCCCTGGCGCTGCTGCAGGCGGCTTATCACCTCGGCAACCGCCATGTGGCACTGGAGATCCAGCCCGGCGAACTGCGGCTTCTGCAGGATCCGGTGCTGGCCCATCTTCTGGAGCACCGAGGTCTGTGGCTGCAGGCGATCGTGGCGCCGTTCCTGCCGGAGAGCGGGGCCTACGGCCACGCCGATGCACACAGCAACGCTGATGCACATAGCCACGCTGATGGACATGGCCATGCTCATGGGCACAGCCACGAGCATGGCCACAGCCATGCTGCTGCTCACAGCCATGACGGCTGATCCCGCCGCCGCTGCCCTGGCCCGCCTGCGGCTGTACCAGTTGGTCAGCCCGGCCTTGCCGGTGGGCGCTTTCAGCTACTCGGAAGGCCTGGAGGTTCTGGTGCAGCAGGGCAATCTGGCCGATGCCGCCGCCGTGCGGAGCTGGCTGGAGGCCGAGCTGCGCTTCGGCACGGTGCGCCTGGAGGCGGCAGCTCTGTCCACCCTGATGCAGATGGAGGACTTCGCTGCGCTGCTCCGGCTGGATGGCTGGCTGCTGGCGATGCGGGAAGCCCGCGAGATGCGGGCCCAGCAGCGCCAGATGGGTCAGTCGCTGCTGCAGCTGCTGCGGGCGCTTGGATTCGTGGTGCCCGCTGAGGATCTCGCCTGGCCCGCCGCCTTCGCCCAGGCCGGTCGGGTGCTGGAAATCGGAGCTGCGGAGCTCACGGAGGCCTATCTCTACGGCTGGGTCGCCAACCAGCTCAGTGCCGCGGTGCGGCTGGTGCCTTTGGGCTCCACCGATGCCCAGCGGCTGCAACTGGCCCTGGCACCCCTGATTGCCTCTGAGGCCGCCTGCCTGGCCGAAACGGACCCCCAGACTCTCTGGAGTGGCGGGGTGGGCGCTGCTCTGGCCCAGTTGCGCCATGCTGAGCTCTACTCGAGGCTGTTCCGGAGCTGATGAGCAAGCTGCGGGTTGGAGTGGCAGGCCCGGTGGGATCGGGCAAGACGGCGCTGGTGGAGGTGCTTTGCCGCCGCCTGCGCCAACGGCTGGAGCTGGCGGTGGTGACCAACGACATCTATACCCAGGAGGATGCCCAGTTCCTCACCCAGGCGGGGGCCTTGCCGCCGGAACGGATCCGGGGTGTCGAAACGGGAGGTTGTCCCCACACCGCCATCCGGGAAGACTGTTCGATCAACCGGGCGGCGGTTCAGGAGCTGGAGCAGCGCTTTCCTGATCTCGATCTTGTGCTGGTGGAGAGCGGCGGCGACAATCTGGCCGCCAGTTTCAGCCCGGAACTGGTGGATCTGTGCATCTATGTGATCGATGTGGCCGCTGGAGACAAGATTCCGCGCAAGGGCGGACCCGGCATCACCCGCTCGGATCTCCTGGTGATCAACAAGATTGATCTGGCTCCCCATGTGGGGGCCAGTCTGGCGGTGATGGAGCGCGACACGTTGCGCATGCGGGGGGAGAGGCCGTGGTGTTTCACCAACCTCCACAGCGGTGAGGGCGTGGATCGGGTCGAAGGATTTCTGCTGCAGCAGTTGCCCGGCCTGGCTTGAGCTGCGTCCGGCTGTGGATGCGCGCTTGATGGGCGGTTGAACAAACAGTAGCGGCGGCTACAAAGTTTGGAATGCCCACCTACTTACCGTCCGACAACCGCTGCGAGGCGGACAACAACAAGCGCATTTTTCCGGAGAGCTCTCTATGAAGCCATTCGCGATGCAGAAATCGTCCCTGCGTCTGATTGGTGGCGCCACCGCATTGGCCACTGCCTTCAGCCTGGCAGCCTGCGGCGGTGGCGGCGGCGGTGAGTCCGCCTCCGGCGACTTTGACGGCGAAGTGAAGGTCGGGATCCTCCATTCCCGTTCCGGCACCATGGCCATTTCCGAGAACACGGTGGCCGAAGCCGAGTTGATGGCGATCGACGAAATCAATAAGGAAGGCGGCGTCAAGATTGGGGATAAGAGGCTCAAGATCGTCCCGATCGAAGAAGATGGCGCCTCCGATTGGCCCACCTTTGCCGAGAAGGCGAAGAAATTGATCGATCAGGATCAGGTGGCCGTGGTGTTCGGAGGTTGGACCTCCGCCAGTCGCAAGGCGATGTTGCCGGTCTTCGAAGCCAAGGACCACTTCCTCTTCTACCCGATTCAGTACGAAGGGCAGGAGTGCTCCGCGAATATCTTCTACAGCGGCGCAGCTCCCAACCAGCAGGCCGAGCCTGCGGTGGAGTGGCTGCTGAAGAACAAAGGCAAGGATTTCTTCCTGGTGGGCTCGGATTACGTCTATCCGCGCACGGCCAACACCATCATGAAGGAGCAGCTCAAGACCCTGGGCGGCAATGTGGTGGGTGAAGACTATCTGCCCCTGGGCAACACCGAGGTGGCTCCGATCATCGCCAAGATCAAGCAGGCTCTGCCCAATGGCGGTGTGATCGTCAACACCCTGAACGGCGACAGCAACGTGGCCTTCTTCAAGCAGATGAAGGCTGCAGGCATCACCCCCGCCAACGGCTACTCGATCATGAGCTTCTCGATCGCCGAGGAGGAGGTCGCAGCGATCGGTCCTGAGTATCTGGAGGGCACCTACGCCGCCTGGAACTTCTTCCAGAGCCTCGATACCCCTGGATCCAAGAAGTTCACCGAGGCCTTCAAGGCCAAGTACGGCGACAACCGGGTCACCAATGACCCGGCTGAATCCGCTTACATGATGGTCTACCTCTGGGCCAAGGCTGCCGAGAAGGCCGGCACGGTCGATAACAAGGAAGTCCGTAAGGCCTTGATCGGCGTCAGCTTTGATGCTCCTCAGGGAACGGTGACGGTGCAGCCCAACCACCACACCGAGAAGCGCGTGCTGATCGGTGAAGTCCAGAAAGACGGCATGTTCAAGATCCTCGAGGACAAGGGTTTCGTCAAGCCCGTGGCCTGGAACCAGTTCGTGCCGGAAACCAAGGGCTACACCTGCGACTGGACCCGCACCGACGTGGAGAACCCCGGCAAGTTCAAGATGTGATCGAGCTGGATCCGGGCGGCAAGCCTGGATCCCTCGTTCGGGATTCGGCCACCGGACTCCGTCGCGGTTGCTGCTTTCACGAGGGGGAGTGCGCTCCCCCTCTTTTTGTACCCGGCGATGACACTTCTCTACGACACTCTCTTCAACGGCCTGGCAATCGGCTCGGTGCTTGTGCTCGCCGCCCTCGGGCTGGCGGTGGTCTTCGGTCTGATGGGCGTCATCAACATGGCCCATGGCGAGTTGATGATGCTTGGCGCTTACAGCACCTTCGTGGTGCAGAACCTTTGCAAGAATGGTCCCCTCGAAGCGCTGTTCCCGATCTACATCCTGATCGCCATTCCCGTGGCGTTTCTGGTGAGTGGTCTGGCGGGCCTGTTGCTCGAGAAGACGGTGATCCGCCGCCTCTACGGCCGGCCCCTCGAGACCCTGCTGGCCACCTGGGGGGTGAGCCTGATCCTGCAGCAATTTGTCCGTTCGGTCTCCAGCGCCTTCTTCCTGGGCCTGCTGCTGACCGTGGCCCTGGGTCTGCTGGCTCCCCGGATCACCCCGGCCGTGTGGTGGAAGCAGCGCTGGACTCCCCTGCTCGGAACCGGCAGCTGGCTGATTGCCGGCGGCGTTGGCATCGCGCTGGCCTCAGCGCTGGGGGAAGTGCGCCAGCTGGATCAGCCCTGGTTCAGCGCCCGCAACCTCGACGTGACGGCACCACTTTGGCTGCGTGATTCCCTTGATTTCGGCGGTGTCACCATGCCCACCGCCCGCTTATTCATCCTGGCCCTCACGGCCGTGGCCCTGATCGGTGTCACCTGGTTTCTTCAGAAGAGTGTCTGGGGTCTGCGGATCCGCGCCGTGACCCAGAACCGGCCGATGAGTGATTGCCTCGGCATTCCAACCGAAAAGGTGGATGCTCTCACCTTCCTGGTGGGATCCGGGCTGGCTGGCGTCGCCGGGGTGGCTGTCACCCTGCTGGGTTCGGTGGGTCCCAACCTGGGCGGTAATTACATCGTCGACTGTTTCATGGTGGTGGTGCTTGGTGGTGTGGGCAAGTTGCTCGGCACCGTTGTGGCGGCCCTGGGGATCGGCGTGCTCAGTTATGTGATTGGCTCCGGTTCCCTCCTGCTGGTCTGGCCTGCGATGCCGGCAGGTCTCAATGAGGTGGTCACCTTCTTCGCCACCACCTCCATGGCCAAGGTGATGGTGTTTGCCCTCGTGGTGGTGTTCCTCCAGTTCCGTCCGGCGGGTCTCTTCCCACCGAAGGGCCGCCTGGTGGAGGCCTGAACCATGGCAAGTCCTTCCACCTCAGCCTTGACATCTGCCGGCGGCGGCAGCCCCTCAGGTTTCGTGCGCCGCTGGCTGCCCTGGATCCTTCTGATTGCGGCGGCCCTGATTCTGCCTTCGGTGCTTCCGCCCTTCCGGCTCAACCTTTTAGGCCGCTTCCTCTCCCTGGGCATCGTGGCCCTCGGCATCGATCTGATCTGGGGCTTCACCGGTATGCTCAGCCTTGGGCAGGGCATCTTCTTTGCTCTGGGCGGTTATGCCCTGGGTATGCATCTGCAGCTCACATCGCTGCAGCCCGGCCAGCTGCCTGAATTCTTCGGGCTCTACGGCGTCAAGGAGTTGCCGGCGTTCTGGCAGCCCTTCAATTCAGCCGTCTTCACCTTTTTCTGCCTCTGGATCCTGCCGGCCCTGGTGGCGGGAGTGCTCGGTTTTCTGGTGTTCCGCAACCGGATCAAGGGGGTCTACTTCTCGATCCTCACCCAGGCGGCCCTGCTGGTTTTCTTCAACTTCTTCAACGGTCAGCAGAAGTTGATCAACGGCACCAATGGACTCAAAACCGATACCGCGCGCATCTTCGGGGCCCTGGTGGGCAGTGATGCGATGCAGCGCAATCTGTTCTGGGTCACGTTGCTGCTGGTGGTGCTCAGTTGGTTCCTCTGCCGCTGGCTCACCCGCGGCCGTTTCGGTGACGCCCTGATCGCCATCCGCGACGATGAACCGCGCTTGCGCTTCACCGGCTACAACCCCACGGCCTATAAAACCCTGGTGTTCGCCATCGCCGGTGCGATGGCCGGAGTCAGCGGTGCTTTGTACACGGTGCAGTCTGGAATCATCAGCCCTCAGTACATGGCGGTGCCCTTCTCGATCGAGATGGTGATCTGGGTGGCGGTAGGTGGCCGCGGCACCTTGATCGGTGCGGTGCTCGGTGCGGTGCTGATCAACTATGCCAAGAGCCTGATCAGTGAGCAGTTGCCTGAAACCTGGCTCTTCATCCAGGGTGGTCTGTTTCTGCTCGTGGTCACAGCCCTGCCCGATGGTCTGGTGGGGTGGTGGACCCAGGGAGGCCCAGCCAGGATCCTGGCCATGCTGGGAATTGCCCCCCTGGCCCCCACCTATCCCGAGATCGATTTCGATCCTGCTGTTCAGGCTGAAGCCGAGGCTGTCCAATCCGATCCAACCCCCGGAGGTTCCCCATGAGTTCCGCCGCTTCCGCTCCTGTTTTGGATTCAGCCACGCCTCTGCTGGAACTGCGCCAGGTGAGCGTCAGTTTTGACGGCTTCTGGGCCCTCAATGATCTCAATCTGTCACTGGCTCCTGGTGATCTGCGGGCCGTGATCGGCCCCAACGGTGCCGGAAAGACCACCTTTCTCGATGTGATCACCGGCAAGGTGCGTCCCACCAAGGGGGATGTGTTCTTCCGTGGCCGTTCGCTGGTCGGGCTGCCGGAACATCGCATCGCCCGGCTCGGCATCGGCCGCAAGTTCCAGACGCCACGGGTGTATCAGAACCTCACGCCCCGTCGCAATCTCGAGCTCGCGGTCAGCCGCCGCGCCTCACCTTTTGATCTGTTATTCGGGCGGCTCGACGCCACCGCCCGTGATCGGGTGCAGGAGCTGCTCGAGGTGGTGGGCCTGCATCCCTACGCCCATCAGAAGGCCGGGGGCTTGTCCCACGGTCAGAAGCAGTGGCTCGAGATCGCCATGCTTGTGGCCCAGGATCCCCAGGTCTTGCTGGTGGATGAGCCGGTGGCCGGCCTCACCGATGAGGAAACCGAGCTCACCGCCGCACTCCTGCGCCAGCTGGCCGGTGCCCACACCGTGCTGGTGATCGAGCATGACATGGAGTTCATCCGCGATCTGCAGGCCCCCGTCACGGTGCTGCATGAAGGTCATGTGCTCTGTGAGGGATCGATGGATGAGGTGCAGAGCGATCCCCGTGTGATCGAGGTGTACCTCGGTAGCGACACCGAAGCCGCCTGAACGCCAGTTCCCCTTCCTTCATTCCTCTTCGGCTGTTTGATCACGCCGTTCAGTCACGCCGTTCCGCCTACCCCTGATGACCACCAGCCCCCTCACCCAGCCGGCCGCCTCGGCCACCGCCTCCGGCCCCCTGCTGGAAGTGCAGGGCCTGAATGTGTACTACGGCGAGAGTCACATCCTGCGCAATGTTGATCTCAGCGTCAGATCGGGTCAGATGGTCTGCCTGATCGGCCGCAATGGTGTCGGCAAGACCACTCTTCTCAAGACCGTGGTGGGCCTGTTGCGGCAGCGTTCTGGCTCGGTGGAGCTGGAGGATCGGGAGGTCTCGCGTCTGCCGCCCCACCAACGGGCCCGGGCCGGCATCGGCTACGTGCCCCAGGGGCGGGAGATCATCCCCCAGCTCACGGTGCGGGAAAACCTGCTGCTCGGCATGGAGGCTCGGCCGGGAGGTCTGGCGCAGCATCGCCACATCGACCCGCTGGTGTTTGAGCTGTTCCCGGTGCTGGAGAAGTTCCTGGCCCGCCGCGGTGGTGACCTCTCCGGTGGCCAGCAGCAGCAGCTGGCGATCGCCCGCGCTCTGCTGGGCAAGCCCAAGCTGCTGCTGCTCGATGAGCCCACCGAAGGCATCCAACCCTCAGTGGTGCTGGATATCGAACGGGCCGTGCGACGCATCATTGAAACCACCGGCATCAGCGTGTTGCTGGTGGAGCAGCACCTCCACTTCGTTCGCCAGGCGGATTGGTATTACGCCATGCAGAAGGGTGGTGTGGTGGCCAGTGGACCCACAGAAGAACTCAGCAAGCAGGTGATTGATCGCTTCCTGAGCGTCTGAATTTCTGAGCGTCTGATTGCAGCGGCACCGTGGGCTGATTCTGGGCCGGATTCCGATTCGGATCACAGCAGACTCAGTCTCACTGACTCGATCCGTTAACGCGCTGGAGACAGGAGTTGGCGCCAGAACTGCTTCACCTGACTCACGCTTGGCAATGGCTTGGCTCCGACCTGGCTGATCGGCCTGCAGCCAAGGCTGTTCAGCAGCAGGGCGCCGTCACCTCTGACCAGATCCTGTTCGCTGATCGGCCTTTCCTTGGCCAGGCCATGGCGGAGCGCCTGCTGGCGCATCACCCCGGGCAGGCAGCCGCTGCTCAGCGGTGGTGTGAGCCAGCGACCGCCGCGCCGCAGCAGCAGATTGGCGCTGGTGCCGCAACACAACCCGCCGGAGCTGCTGGGCAGCAGGGCGTCGTCGGCGCCTGAGGCAGCGGCCTGGCGGCGGGCCTGGATGGCGGAGCCATAGGCGAAGGTCTTGCAGCGGCTCAGCAGGCTGGTGGCGCTGCGGGTTTCGCTGGGGCTCACGATCACGTGCACGGGTTCGAAGCAGGCCGTTGCGGCGCTGAGGCTGAGCCAGAAGCGGTGGGTGCTGTGCAGCGGCACGGCGAGGCCACGGCCGCTGCTGCCCCGTGTCCAGTTGAGCCGCAGGGCACCGCTGGTGATGCCGCTGCGCGTCACGGCCTCAGTGATCAGGGGAACCAGGCGCGCCTGATTGGGCGGCGGTGCCAGGCCCAGCAGCGCAGCGGAGCGGTGCCAGCGGTCCAGATGGGCGCTCAGCAGATGGGGTTGGCCGGCTTCGATCAGCAGCGTCTCAAACAGGCCATCGGCGAGCAGCAGCCCCCGGTCGCTGAGGGGCAGGGCCAGCTCGTCAGGATGGCCCCAGGAGCCCTGGGGGCTGGGGATATCGATCCAGGCGATCACGGCCGGGAGGCTGGTTGACTCAGGTGGGCTGATCACGCCAGGGCCTCCAGCAGGGGCCCCAGCTTCCAGCCCAGCTCCTCCGCCTCATCGTGGGGGTCGGAATCGGCCACGATGCCGCAGCCGGCATGGGCCCGCAGGGTGCGGCCCTGCAGGAACAGCGAACGGATCAGGATGCTGCTGTCGAAGCTGCCGTCGTGGGCGAGGCGGAACAGGGAGCCGCAGTAGGGCCCGCGCGGCACCGGTTCGAGCCCATGCAGCCGCCGGCAGGCCCGCACTTTCGGTGCCCCTGTGATCGAGCCGCCCGGCCAGCAGGCCCGGAGCAGGTCCACAACTCCCAGCCCGGCGCGCAGCTGACCCTGCACCACCGAGGTGAGGTGATGCACCTGCGCGTAGCTTTCCAGGCCCACCAGCTGGGGTACCTGGATCGAGCCCGGCACGCACACCCGGCCCAGGTCGTTGCGCAGCAGGTCGACGATCATCACGTTCTCGGCCCGGTCCTTGGCGCTGCTGACCAGATCAGCGGCGGCATCCGCGTCGATCGCCGGGTCGTGGTGCCGCGGCCGGGTGCCCTTGATCGGCCGGCTTTCCACCAGACCGCTGGCGCTTACCTGCAGGAAGCGCTCCGGTGAGGCCGAGAGGATGGCCTCCACAGGGGTCTGGGCCGGGTTGCTCCCCTCGGTTCCCGCTGCAATCGCCAGCCCACCGAAGGGCGCCGGGCAGCTCCGCCGCAGCCGTTGGTAGAGCGCCAGGACATCGACGCGGCCCGTCAGCTCCTGCTCGCAGCAGGCGGTGAGATTGGCCTGGAACAGATCCCCGGCGGCGATCCAGTCGCGGATGCGCTCCACGCCGGCGGCAAAGGCCGGCCCATCGGTGTGCCAGCGCCAGTTCTCCAGCCGCAGGCCGGGCTCCGGTGGCGCCGGGTGAGCCATGGCTGCGCGTATTGCAGGGGCTGCGATTGGTGCTTGTGTTGCGCTTGCCTGGGGGGGTGTTGGGGCCAGGGCCTCGATCGCTGCGGTCATCGCCGCCAGCCGCGCGCCATCGTGGCCCTTGAGCCGCAAACAGCCTGCGGCCGCGTCGAACTCCAGCACCGGATCGTGGCGGGCGGCCCAGAGTTGGGCCATGGCCGGAGATCGCCAGGCTTCGCCGGTCTCCACCCAGCCGCCGGCCTCGTACGACAACCAGCCCATCCAGTGGCCGCCGCCGTCCACCATCGCCGCCAGCGCCGCGAACGGATCCCGGGCGCCGGGCTCACCCGGCAGGCCGCGGCAGCTCACCACCTCCAGCGGCGCCAGGCCCACCAGACTGCGGCGCCCCAGGGCGGTGCCGTCGCCATCGAGCCAGACCAGGCCGTCCTGGCCGTGCTGTTCCGCCAGCGCCTGAACCACCACCGCCGGATCCCGCCAGGCAATGGTGCGGCGCTGCAGCCCACCGCTGGCCCGCCAGCCCGTGAAAGGCTCGATCACGGGGCCTGGTGGCTGGCGAGGTCGGGGCGGCCGGCCTCGATCAGGGCGGCATCGCGGATGCGGCAGCTGTCGCACATCCCGCAGGGGGCGTTGCCGCCGCTGTAGCAGCTCCAGGTGGCCGCGATCGGCACCCCGAGCCGCAGGGCTTCCTGCACGATGCGCGTCTTGCTCCATTGCACCAGCGGCGCCCAGAGCTGGATGCCGCGGCCCTGGCGCCCCGCCTTGCTGGCCAGGTCGGCCAGGTGCTGGAAAGCCTCCAGGTAGTCGGGCCGGCAGTCGGGATAGCCGGAATAGTCGACCGCGTTCACGCCCAGGGCCAGCCGCTGGGCACCCCGGGCTTCGGCCAGGCTCAGCCCCAGGGCGATGAACACGGTGTTGCGGCCTGGCACATACGTGGATGGGATCACGCCCTCCTCCACGCCGCCGCTGGGCACGGCCATGGCCAGATCGGTGAGGGCTGAGCCGCCCCAGGCCGCCAGGTTGACGCTGATCGTGTGGTGCTCCTCCAGCCCGAGGCTGCGCGCCACGGCGCTGGCGGCCTCGAGTTCGCGGCGATGGCGCTGGCCGTAGTCGAAGGACAGCCCGATCACGCGGTGGCCTGCTTCCAGGGCCAGGGCGGTGGCGGTGGCCGAATCGAGGCCGCCGGACAGCAGAGCCACGGTCAGGGGCCGGGGATCCGTGTGAGGCGGGGAATCAGGGGAAGCGGCGGCGCGCAAGGCGGCGGAGGCAGGAGCGTGCAGGAATACTGGCGGATCCGGCCGCGCCGGTGCTTGCCCGCACGCCTGGATCTATCTGCCTGTTGGTGGCAGTCCGAAGGCGGAAGCTGCCCCAAAGGGCCGGCGCCCTTCAGGATGGGGATAGCGCCTCATGGATGTCGATGACGGGTTTCCAGGCTCCGGTACCGGTAACTCCGATCGCCCGGATGGCCTTCGCTGGCCTGGCCTTGGGGGTTCTCCTGGCTGGGCAGGGCGCGGCACGGGCCATCCCCCGCCTCGATCTCAAGCCCTTCCCTGCCGCTGCGGCCGGTGAGCGCCGCTGGGTGATCCAGCTGCCGGGCCTGCTGCAGCCCTCCCCCGATCCCGCCCTCTCCCCCCACCCGGCCGACTGGCGGGTGGAGCTGATGGTGGGGCGCACGATGGAGGTGGACTGCAACCATCGACGCCTAGGCGGCTCGATCAAGGCCGAGTCGCTGAAGGGCTGGGGCTACACCATCTATCGGGTCACGGCTCCCGGGCCGGTGGCCTCGACCCTGATGGCCTGCCCGCCCAACGAGAAGCCGCAGCAGGCCTTCGTGACCCTGGGCGGCGGCAAGCCCTTTGTGGTGCCTTACAACGCCAGCCTGCCGATCGTGCTCTATGCCCCCGCCGATCTGGAGGTGCGCTGGCGCCTCTGGAAGGCAGAGAAGCGTCAGCGGCCTGCTCAGGTGCTCTGAGGCTCGGTCTGCAGGGTGTGATCAGCGCACCCCCAGGTTCTTGTGGAGCTGCAGGCTCAGCCGCCAGTCCGGATGGGACTGCACATAACCGAGGGCCAGGCTCTGGCCGTCGGTGCTCTGCCAGCCGGGTTGCAGCAGCAGCACCGGCGGATCCGAGCCATTCCCCGCCCGGAGCCGGCTGGCGGCGCTGGCCATCACCTCCGCGAAGCCAAGGTCGGCCGTCTCGTGCACCACGACCTTGAGTTCGTGGCAGTGGCGCAGCAGATCGTCGGATGGAGGGCGATGCCGCTTCGGCGAGAGGGTGATCCAGTCGAAGTGGCCGCTGAGACGGTCCACCCCGCTGGTTTCCAGGTGCAGCGGCAAGGCCGTGCGCTGGTGCAGCGCAGCGGTGAGCTCGTCGAGATCGTGATGCAGGGGTTCTCCGCCAGTGATCACCACGAAGCCGGCGCCGGCCGCCGCCGCCTGCTGCGCTTCCTTCGCCAGGGCATCCAGACTGTGGAGCGGATGGGCGGCGGCGGGCCAGGAGTGCTTGGTGTCGCACCAGGGGCAGCCCACCGTGCAGCCAGCCAGGCGGATGAAGAAGGCGCTGCGACCACTGTGGACTCCTTCCCCCTGGAGGGAATGAAAGGTTTCCACCACCGGCAGTGCCGCCGCTGTGACAGCGATCTGCAGACCAGCGGCGGCTCCTGGTCGTGCCCCCGCTGCGACGGCGGTGGGCTGGTCTGCCGCTACACCGGAGAGCGGCGAGGTCACGGGGCGACGAGCGTGGCCTCGGCCTCGGTTGTTGTCGTTGCCGTGGCCGGTGGGGCCGCGACCTGGGGCAGCCGCTGCTGGGCCGCGGCGATCAGGCCGCGGAACAGGGGATGGGGCTTGCCGGGCCGCGACAGAAATTCGGGGTGGTACTGGCAGGCCGTGAAGAAGGGGTGGTCGCGCAGCTCGATCAGTTCCACCAGGCGGCCATCGGGGGAGGTGCCGCTGATCGTGTAGCCCGACTCGACGAAGAGGTTGCGGTAGGCGTTGTTGAACTCGTAGCGGTGGCGGTGCCGCTCGTAGACCACCGCGTCGCCGTAGAGCTCGGCGGCGAGGCTGCCCGGCGTCAGCCGGCAGGGGTAGACCCCCAGGCGCATGGTGCCGCCCAGGTCGACCACGTCCTGCTGCTCTGGCAGCAGATGGATCACTGGATGGGCCGTGTCGCCATCGAGTTCGGCGCTGGTCGCCCCCACCAGGCCAGCCTGGTTGCGGGCCCACTCGATCACGGCGCATTGCATGCCCAGGCAGAGCCCCAGGAACGGCACCTGCTGCTCCCGGGCCCAGCGGATCGCCGCCACCTTGCCATCGACGCCGCGATGGCCGAAGCCGCCCGGTACCACCACCGCATCCATGCCCCGCAGCAGGGCTTCCGCGCCGCGTTCCTCGATCTGTTCGGCGCAGATCCAGTGCAGATCAAGGGAGGCGTCGCGATCGATGCAGGCGTGGCGCAGGGCCTCCACCACCGAGAGGTAGGCGTCGTTGAGCTGCACGTACTTGCCCACCAGGGCCACCTTCACGGCAGGGCCCGGGTTGCGCAGTTTCGTGACCAGCTCCTGCCAGCGCTCCATGTCGCTGGGGTGGTCGGTGAGGCCGAGCACATCGAGCACCTCGCGGCACAGGCCTTCGTGCTCCATGGCCAGCGGCACCGCGTAGATGCTGTCGGCATCGAGGGCGGGGATCACGGCCCGGGTGGGCACACCGCAGAAACCGCCGATCTTGGCCTTGAGGTCGTCGCTGAACGGCCGGTCGCTGCGGCACACCAGCACATCGGGCTGGATGCCGATCGAGCGCAGCTCCTTCACCGAGTGCTGGGTGGGTTTGGTCTTGAGTTCGCCCGAGGTGCCGATGTAGGGCAGCAGGGTCACGTGCACGTAGGCCAGATCCTGGCGGCCCACGTCGCCGCGGAACTCGCGGATGGCTTCCAGGAATGGCAGCGACTCGATGTCGCCCACGGTGCCGCCGATTTCGGTGATCACCACATCGGCGCCGCTGTTGGCGGCCACCCGGTGGATCCGCTCCCGGATCTCGCCGGTGATGTGGGGGATCACCTGCACGGTGCCGCCCTGGTAGTCGCCGCGGCGCTCCTTGTTGATCACCGCCTGGTAGATCGAGCCGGTGGTCACGCTGTTGAGGCGCGACATGGCGGTGTCGGTGAAGCGCTCGTAGTGGCCCAGGTCGAGGTCGGTCTCGGCGCCGTCCTGGGTGACGAACACC
Organism: Synechococcus sp. CBW1002; assembly: GCF_015840915.1. Classification (NCBI taxonomy): domain Bacteria; kingdom Bacillati; phylum Cyanobacteriota; class Cyanophyceae; order Synechococcales; family Synechococcaceae; genus Synechococcus; species Synechococcus sp. CBW1002. The sequence continues at coordinate 860,691 of NZ_CP060398.1, read as the reverse complement.
TCACCGTGCTGGAACGGGCTCATCGTGCCCGGGTCCACGTTCAGGTAGGGGTCGAGCTTGAGGATCGAGACGCTGTAGCCGCGGCTCTTGAGCAGGCGCCCGAGGCTGGCGGCCACGATCCCCTTGCCGATGCTCGACACCACGCCCCCCGTCACGAAGACGAATTTCGCCTGCGTGGCCCGGCTCGGAGCGGGGGGCTTGGCGCTGGCGACCTGGGACATGGTGGAACGGCTGATTTTTCAATGTATCGGTTCACGACACGCCCCTTCCGCCGCAAGGGCCACCCTCGCTCAGAAAAGAGGGGTCAGCCCTCCAGCAGGCTGCGCAGCATCCAGGCGGTCTTCTCGTGGATCTGCAGCCGTTGGGTGAGCAGGTCTGCGGTGGGCTGGTCGTTGGCCTCGTCGGCCACCGCAAACACCTTGCGGGCAGTACGGGCCACGGCCTCATGGCCGCTCACCAGCTCCCGCACCATCGCCAGGGCCGGCGGCACTCCCTCGGTTTCGGCGATCGAGGCCAGGCCGGCGAAGGTGGCGCCACCGAACGGGGCGGGGAAGCCGAGGGCGCGGATGCGTTCGGCGATCACGTCCAGGGCGGTCCAGAGCTCCGTGTACTGGTCCATGAACATCAGGTGGAGCGTGTTGAACATCGGCCCGGTCACATTCCAGTGGAAGCCATGGGTCTTGCCGTAGAGCACGTAGCTGTCGGCCAGCAGGCGGCCGAGCTCGTCGGCGATCTGCCGCCGCGTGGCTTCAGGGATGCCGATGTCGATCGCTGGGTTGCTGGAAGCTGTGGTCATGGCCGAGGGAGGCGAAGGTCTGGCAGGGGGCCGGGGAAGCCTGGGGCGGGGGCCCTCCCGTTGTAGGAACGGACGCCGCACGGCGCCGGATCGCCACCGGCCGGCCGCTCGGTCGTTGAACGGCTCGGTCGTGTCTCTGGGCAGCGGTTCAGTTGTATTCGCCGGGGATGTCCTGCTTGGTCACGGTGACCCGCCCCACTTTTTTGCCGGAGAGCCGCAACAGCTCATCGCCGGAGAAGACATACCCCAGGCCGGCGCCGATCTGGGCCACGTCATCGGCGGTGGCGGCCGCCTGCACCGCCGCCCGCAGACCTGGATCGTCCTGCACCCTGCCGAGAAAGGCCTTCAGCTGATCGAGGGACATGGCCCAACCTCCAACGGTGGCCCCGAGCAGGGCCTCTGAATTCTGATCTCATGGGGCTCCCGGCTGGACCCCTCCAGAGCTTGCCGGGCCCTGCCGTCAGCTCTCCTCCTCGCTCCAGGTGCTGGCCACATGCAGCTCTTCGAGCTGCGCGTCTGCCACATCGGCGGGGGCCTGGGTCATCAGGCAGCGGGCCTGCTGGGTCTTGGGGAAGGCGATCGTGTCGCGGATCGACTCCTCGCCGGCCAGCAGCATCACGATCCGGTCGACACCGAAGGCCAGGCCGCCGTGGGGAGGGGCGCCCATGTCGAGGGCCTCCATCAGGAAGCCGAACTGGCGGTTGGCCTCCTCCAGGGGCAGGCCGATGGTCTGCAGCACCTGGCGCTGCAGGGCCGAGTCGTGGATGCGCAGCGAGCCACCGCCCAGCTCCAGGCCGTTCAGCACCAGGTCGTAGGCCTGGGCGCGGGCCGTGGGGAGGGTGTCGGCCCACTGGCCGGGATCGCCGCCCAGATCCTCGGTGTTGGGGGCGCAGAAGGGGTGATGCAGCGCCTCGAGCCGGTTGTCACCGGCGTTGAACTCGAACATCGGGAAATCCACCACCCAGAGGAAGTTCCAGGCGTCGTTCTCCCGGTCGGGCTGCACCATCCCCAGCTCGCGGGCCAGATACTGACGCACCCGATCGAGGGCCTTGTTCACGGTGGCGGTGTCGCCGGCGCCGAACAGCAGCAGGGTGCCGGGCACCGCACCGGTGCGCTCCAGCAGCTCGGCCCTGGTGGCGGCGCTGAGGTTGTCCTTGATGGCGCCGATCGTGTCGATCTCACCGCCCTCGCGCACGCGGATGAAGGCCAGGCCGCCAGCCCCCGCCTTCTGGGCCTCGCTGAACACATCACCGCCGGGCTTGATGCGCACATTGCTGAGAGCGTCATTGCCGCCGGGCACGGCGATGCACTTCACCGAGCCGCCGGCCGCCACGGCGCCACTGAACACCTTGAAGCCCATGCCGGCCACCAGGTCGCTCACGTTGGTGAGCTCCATGCCATAGCGGGTGTCGGGCCGGTCGGTGCCGTAGCGCTCCATGGCCTCGTGCCAGGTGAGCCGGGGGAAGGGACGGGGCAGCTCCACGCCTTTGACGGCCTTCCAGATGGTGGCGATCAGGGCTTCGTTGAGCTCGAGGATCTCCTCCTGGCCCATGAAGCTCATCTCGATGTCCAGCTGGGTGAACTCCGGCTGGCGGTCGGCGCGCAGGTCCTCGTCGCGGAAGCAGCGGGCCACCTGGTAGTAGCGCTCGATGCCGCCCACCATCAGCAGCTGCTTGAACAGCTGGGGCGACTGGGGCAGGGCGAACCATTCGCCGCCGCACACCCGACTGGGCACCAGATAGTCGCGGGCCCCCTCGGGGGTCGAGCGGGTAAGCACCGGGGTTTCTACCTCGATGAAGCCCTGGTCTTCCAGGAAGCGGCGGGCGGCCTGGATCGTGCGGGCCCGCAGGCGCAGGTTGCTGTTCATGCGCTCGCGGCGCAGATCCAGGTAGCGGTGGCGCAGCCGCAGCTCTTCGCGGGTGTTCTCCTCGTCGTGCACCGACACGGCGAAGGGCAGGTTGCCCTTCACGCTGTTGAGCACGGTGATGGCGCTGGCCAGCACCTCAATACGGCCGGTGGCCAGCTTGTCGTTGATGGCATCGGCAGGGCGCTCGCGCACCTTGCCCTCAACCTGGATCACCGTTTCGTTGCGCAGGTGCTCCGCCACGGCGAACATCTCGGCGCCGTTGTCGGGGTCCACGGTGATCTGCACCGTGCCGCTGCGGTCGCGCAGGTCGATGAAGATCACACCGCCGTGATCACGGCTGCGGTCCACCCAGCCGCACAGTTGCACGGCCTGGCCGGTGGCATCGGGGCGCAGGTCGCCGCATCCGTGGCTGCGCATGGTGAATTCGCTGGGGAATCGGGGATTTTCCCATGGAACCCCGTGTTGGCCTCCCCTGGATCGGTGCAGACCTGTCGGAATACAGGGCTGATTGAAAGTCTGATCAAGACACCCATCCCGGCCTGATCCCAGCCATGGCGAGCAGCTTGGCGATGTCATGGGCCACCGCGGCCAGTCCAGCTCTCACCGAGTGGTGGCCGTGGAGCCCGAGCAGGTTCAGGGCCAGGGTGCGCAGCGTGGCCAGCACCGCTGCACCGGGGCCGCCATAGCGGTGGGCATCCTCATGGAGCTGGGTGTCGCGGAGCCAGTGCCAGCATTCAATGCACCATCGGTCTCTCACCAGCTGCAGCAAGGCTTTTGGCGTGGTGCGCAGACTGGTCAGAAAGAGGTGTCTCTGGAGGGAGGGCTTGCCGGCACGCTTGCCGCTGACGACCACTTCGACGATCCAGCTGCTGCCGGGCCAGGCCTCGGTGATGAAGTCAGGAGCCTGTTTGGCCCTGAGTGTCCAGGTGGTGTCGCGCCCGTGACCCTGCTCTGAAACCGTTGCCGTGAAAGGGATCTTGCGGGAGTAGAGGAACTGCTCGCTGATCTGGCGGTGGAGGGTCCGTTGGTTCGCTTTCACCGTCAAGAGGAAGTCGGCCCCCTGCTCCGTGAGCTGCCGAAAAACGGTTTCTGCGTGTGGAGCGCGTCGGCCTGGATCAAGACGCCCTCCAGATCCATGGTGGAGAGCAGCTCCCGCAGAACCGCGCGCTCGTGGTTCTCGCGGGTGTCATAGGTGGCCTGAGCAATCGCCGCCCCGAGCGCCTTGGAGTAGAGGCTCACCTGGGCAATGAAGGCCCCGCCGCCGACCTCGGTCGCGACGATCGAGCCCCGCAGGGTCTTGCCATCGCACACCAGTTGATCCAGACCCGTTGCACCACCGGGGATCTGGGCGATCATCCAGACCTGCAGCTGCCGGCAGATTTCGGCCACATCCACCTGCAGGAACAGATAGCGGAAGGTGGAATCCGTGGGAGGCCGCCTGAGCTCAAGCCCCAACGCCTGGTTCAGCGCAGCGTGATGGCGGATGGCAAAGCGCTCCAGATCCCGCAGGCTCTGGCAGCCGCTCAAGATCCCGAGCACCGCCACCAGGAGCAGAAACCATTGGGGGAAGCGCACCCCACGGCGCATCCGTCCCTCGGGGATCGCCTGCAGAAAACTGATCAGGTCGGCAGAGGCATTGGCAGGAGAGGGTTCTGGCAAAGAAGGGATCCATTCCCGCCGACCAAACCCAATGGTCGCAGCCCTGCCGAGCGCACTTGTGACGGACTTTCAATCAGCCCTGTGTCGGAATAGCCTCCGCGGCTGTCGCGCGCCCCTGCGCTCCACCGTCGCGGCGGGCAGGGGCCCAGCAGAGGGGCGCACGATTTGGAATTCATTCAGCGATAGCCGAGCATGCTCAGCGCTTCTCATAGGGTTCCGGGGAGTTTCGTCGCCGTGCACGCAGGCTCCCGTTTCACCATGGCTTTATCTCGCCGCAGCCTGTTGCAGCTTTCTGGAACAGCAGCAGGAGCAATGGCGCTGAGTCGGTTCGCCCAGGGCCCTGCCACAGCGGCTCAACCTGAAAGTCAGGCCCTGCTCGGGGAACTGCAGGTCTGTGACCCTCCCGGAGACCCCCTGGAAGCGCTTCTGGAGCGCAACCGTGGCTTCAGCAGGGCCTGGCAGGCAATGAGCCGCGAGAGCGACCCTGTTAAGCGATTGAAGCTCAAAACCGAATTCTTCTACGGCGGCTGTCAGATCAACCCACAGGCGCTCAACGAGGGCCAGCGCCCCTGGGCTGCCCTTCTGAGTTGCGCCGATGCCCGTGTGGCGCCAGAGTTCGTTTTCGCTTCGGGTTCCGGGGAGCTGTTCCAGGTGCGCTGCGCCGGCAACACCGCCTTTGATGACGCCGTTGCCTCGATGGAATATGCCGTGAGTGTTCTCAAGGTGCCGCTGATCGTGGTGCTGGGCCACAGCAACTGCGGTGCTGTCAAGGCCGCCATGGGCAGCGATCCGCTCACGCCGCTGCTGGAAGGTCTGGTCAAGCCGATCCGGGCCAGCCTCGTGAGCGGCGACAGCCTCAGCCAGGCGGTGCAGGGCAATGCCCGCTACGCCGCCGGCTTGCTACCTGCCCGCAGTGCGGTGCTCAAGCAGGCGCAAGCCTCCGGCGCTCTGACGATCCGTAGCGCCTATTTCGATCTGGCGACCGGCCTGGTGACTGTGAACTGAGGTGAACGGTCTGACAGGCCGGGAGCACTCCTCCTGGCCTGTCCCCTACGCGCCCCCCCGGTAGAAGGGCCGCCGCACCACCGTGGCTGGTTCGTGGCGGCCGCGGATCTCCACTCCCGCAGCTCCGGCACTGTGCAGCCCTGATGCTCGGCCCACTGCTGCACTGCAGGCCAGTGGCCTAGCTGCGAGGCCAGCCGTTGGCGATCGTCTTCCAGGGCGATCAGATCGGCTAGCTCCGCCGCGGTTGCCGCCAGGCGTTTGCGCTCGCGCAGCAGGCGTTCCCGACGCTGCACCTGGCGGGCGAGGGTGAGTTCCTCCTCGTGGCTGAGCAGGTCAACGCGGCCGATGTCCTGCAGGTACAGGCGCACCAGATCGGTGCTGCCGCGCCGACTGCCGGATGATGGCTTGGGGCTGGGAGGGCCTGAGGTGGTCTGGCTTTTCTGGACAGGCCCCATCGTTAACCTCTGAGGCGGGGTACCGCCCCTGAAAGGGGCTCCCACCGATGAGCAAGCGCCGCGCCCACAGCCCCGAGTTCAAGGCCAGGGTCGCCATGGAGGCGATCAGTGGCCGCAAGACGATCCAGGAGATCGCCGCCGACCACGCCATCCACCCGATCCAGGTGAGCCAGTGGAAGCGGCAGCTCCTGGACGGTGCCAGCGAGCTCTTCACCCGAGGCAAGAAGACCAAGGACAAGGAGGAGGGGCAGGCCAAGGAGGCGGAGCTGTTCCAGCAGATCGGACGGCTGCAGATGGAGCTGGAGTGGCTCAAAAAAAAGTCTCAACTGCTCTGATGCCCGTGAACTGCGCAAGCTGGTCGATCACGACCACCCCGAGCTCAGCATCAGCAGGCAGTGTGCGCTGCTGGGGCTGCCTCGATCCACGCTGTACTACCGGCCGACACCGGTCCGTGTATCGACGCTGCGGATCATGGCCAGGATCGATGCTCTCTACCTGGAGGATCCCTGCAGCGGCAGCCGCCGGATGGTGGACTATCTGGCCCAAGATGGTATCCCGATCAGCCGAGATCGAGTGCGAAACCTCATGCGGCGCATGGGATTACGGGCGATCTACCAGAAGCCCCGGACGACGGTTCCAGGTGATCCGTCCGTGCGGTTCCCCTGCCTGGTGGACCTCACGCAGGTCACGTCGGTGGATCAGGTCTGGGCGACCGACATCACCTACATCCCTCTGCAGAAAGGGTTCCTCTATCTGGTGGCGATCATGGATCTCCATTCCAGGCATGTGCTCAGCTGGAGGCTCTCCAACAGCCTTGACACGAAGTTCTGTCTGGAGGCCCTGGAGATGGCCTTGGGAGGCGGCCGTAGGCCAGAGATCTTCCACTCCGATCAAGGCTGTCAGTTCACGTCCGCTGACTTTGTGGCCAGACTCAAAGGGGAGCGGATCCAGATCAGCTGGTCCGGCAGAAAGCGGTGCTACGACAACATCCTTGTTGAACGGCTGTGGAGGACTGTCAAGTACGAGGAGGTCTACCTACGGGCATACAGCGATGGCTGGGACGCTGAAATCAGCCTGGCCCGCTTCCTGTGGCGGTATTGCCATGTAAGACCTCACAGTTCCCTTGGAGGCAAAACTCCCCACGCGGTCTACACTGAGGCCGAACCATGTTCCACCCGTCCTGGGTTAACGATGTCAGGGGCCGGAACTGTCCAATAAAAGGCACCCACCTCAGCCCTTGGGCACAGGCTTGGCCTGGAACAGCCCCCCAACAATCCAGTCTCAATTGAGATCCACCCTCAAATCCCACGTTTCTGTTCGGGATTGCACGCTCGTTTGGGGATCAGCCCCCTTGGTTTTTGCCCGCCATCGGCATCACCATGCGGTTGAGACCACTGTGCTCAAGGCTCTGCTCGCCGTCCGCCCATGTTGAGCGCTTCGATCAGGAAGACGAACTGCTGGTTGGATTCCTCCAGGTGCAGGTCGTAGGCCTTGGGCGCAGGTGGTGGGCACGGTGTCGGTCCAGGCGGCCGGGTCGTTCACGAGCCCGCCTGCCTTAGGGGTGCCAAGGGGGATTGTTAGCTCGGCCTTGTTCTCCTCTTAGAGGTTGTTTTGCTGGGATCACCTGGAAGTCCTAATCGTCAAGTTAATCACTGCGCCTGCATCGCTTTGTCGGTCAATGCCGGTCTCCGTAAGTGGCCATAGCTGCCAAGAAAAAGTCGACTAGTCATGGGTTTTGCGTGAATTAGTGTCGATGGACTGGTGCGGAGAGCTGTTTTGGATTGGACCTTATGGTGTGCAGGTGATCGCGGGTCAGGCCGCACTTTTCGAGCAACAAGCCCTAGAGATTTGCTGTTAACTAATCGGAATAGCTTTTAGGCATCGGCCCTCTTTTGCAGGTTACTTCTGGCAACCTAGGCCATGACTGTCCAATAAGCCCAGAGAGTAGCTAGCGATAGCAGCATGCCGATTCTTTGCCTTGCCTTGTTTGCTAAATCACGGTTGCCAGCATCTGTTACAGCTTGATATTTTGTCGACCTGTATCTGGTGCATTGAAAGGAAAGAGCAATCGGTATGCCTGCCGCATGTGGATCAAGTCAATGCGTGGTCCAGCTTTCTCTTGTCGATATTGAGCTGGGAGTTTCTAATACTCCCTTGAGGTGTGGCATTTTTCTGAGAGTGCCTTAGGATTGGAAGGCAAGCTCTTCGCGTCAAGCATTCATATATGGGCACCTCGAAAAATCGTCCTCTCCGGGACTTCCAGGCCGGGATGACTCAGGCTGTGAAATGAGTCTCACTCGGCTCATCCACGAGGAATTGGGATTTTTCGAGGCGCCCATATTTCTTGTCATGATCTATTCGCGGCTTCTCATGCGCTGTCGGGGTTTACAGGGTCGTGCCAAAGCCATTGTCAATAGTCTGAATTTTCGCTTGACAACCCGTGTGGTTGTCCCAATGGTGATCTGTTTTGGTATTGGGAACACCATATTGTTTGTTTTTGCTGCTGATCGTATGGTCGCAGAGCAGCAAGCCAATCAGATGCGGCGTGCGAAAACACTAGATCGATTTTTCCATGCATGGGAAAAAGATGTGGGTCTGATGCTTCGCTCCCTAAGCCTATCGCCTGCGATTCGTTCAATGAATCAGCAGCAGGCTTCACGGATCCTGTCTCCGATCTACCCGCTAACCCCCTTGAGGAACTGGCGACTATGGGAGGCTGATGGATCGCTTGTCTCGGCCTCAGAGCAGGTCATCAATATTCCGCTACAACAAAAGCGCATTCTTCAGGATCCAGGTTTCCGGGATGCTCGCGCTGGGCGCTTCAATTTTAAAGTTTCATCAGTGCAATCGAACGGACGCCTCGATGCTTGCCTTCAGGCTAATCAGCCTGTTTATGGTCTAAACGATGATGCTTTGGTTCAGGGCATTCTTTCATTCTGTATTCCGCTGTCGAAGCTGGGTGAAGATTCTGGGCTTTTATTGGTTGGGTCTGAATCCGAGCTGACACAAGCCGGCACACCTGTTGGTTCCATTGAGCCACATGTCGGCAAATACCGAGGGCACTCATTCTTCTTGCTCAATAAGAGCGGGAATCTTGTGTTCCCTGTGAATTCAGGCGCAAGATATAGCCATCTTTCGCTTTTGTCTCCACAGCGAGTGGCGAGTAGCTCCTGGGCGCCATTTGTCAAGCTGGCGAAAGAATCTCTTGGCCAGGATAAATTTCGCCTTGTTGAAGTTCATGGAATACCCTTCTATATGTTAGTGCTGCCAGTCTCGTCGGAATGGCTGAGCGTAACTGTGGTCGATCGTGAAACGATACTCGCGCCTGTCATGCGCAACCTGAGAAATCTTATTATCGCTCAGCTTGTCACAGTTATTGTGACAGCCCTAGCGATTTCTTTTGCCTGCGGGCGAGTCTCGCGTCCCATTAAGGATGCTGGCAAGGCGATCAAAGCCATCAGTACAGGAGACTTTAATGCCCACCTCGATGAGGTTTATCCAGGCGAGCTTGGCGAGCTCTACTCCAGTATTAACCAAACAGGCGGTCAGCTTCAAAAACTGCTGGAGCAGGCATTGGCTCATGCTGTCACTGATCAACAGCTAGAGACAGCTAAGACGATTCAAAAAAGCTTTATTGTTGAGTCTCTTCCGGTCGTTGAGGGCGTAGAGCTGTCAGCTTATTTTCTCCCTGCTTATGAGATTGGTGCTGATTGGTTCGATGCTCTGGCGATTGATGATCTTTGCTATCTTGCAGTCGCGGATGTTTGCGACAAAGGAGTTGCATCAGCCTTGTTCATGAGTGTCTTTAGGACACTGGTTCGTTATGGGCTGAGTCAAGAGTCAATTCATGGCCCCTCGAACACGCCGCTTTCTGAGGTTGTTTCACTGGTCAATAACTATATGGCGAAGAACCATGGTGAAACCTTCATGTTTGCCACGATGTTCTTGGCATGTTTCGCGTCAGACACTGGCCGGCTTCGCTATGTATCTGCTGGTCATGAAACCCCCTTGCTCAGGAAGGGTGATCATTGTTTAAGGCTGGATGCCAAAGGTCCAGCGATGGGCCTCTTCCAGGGCGCAACGTATGAGCTACGAGATGTTCAGCTCGATCCGGGTGATGTGCTCGTTATTTTTTCAGACGGCATCATTGATGCGCGCTCGCCCTCTGGCGATCCATTTGGAATGGATCGGCTCGAATCGATGCTGCTGGCAATGTCTGATTCCTTAACGGCCGATCAAATCGCTTCGGAGATCAAGACAAATGTGTCCGAACATATTAACGATGCCGATCAGTTCGATGATATGACGCTGATGGTCATGCGATTCACGAAACCACGAGTGTTGAGATGAGTATCCCGGTATCGCTGCAAAGTTTCCCGGCCTATTCGGTTGATTTGCCTCGCGATTCGGAACTCTTGCTTCCTCGAGCGGGTGAACGAGAAGAAGTTCATCCTCTGCAGATCAGGAAGCGCTTACGCCACGCACTATCGGTACGACTGTCTTCGCTAAAGGCAGGAGAAAAGCGAGTCCTTCTTGTTTTGCCTGATCACACGCGTAGATCTGAGGCTTCCCATCTGGCTATCGACACTCTGCTTGCTCTTGTCGATAGCCGACCCGATCTATCGTTGACTGTGGTATTTGGCCTTGGTAGTCATCCGCCAATGGGCCTAGAACGTATTGGCAATCTGCTCGGCGTCGATCGCTTGCTTGCGTTGCAACAGCGTTCGATTCCGATCCTTGAGCAGACCACATTGCAGCCACTTCCTTCAAGATCCTTGAATGTTGCAAAGCCCGCGTGGATCGGTCCGGGAACGTTGCGATTAGATCTGCCCTCTGTCCTATGGGAGAGCCATCTCATTGTCGTTGCAGGAAATACTGAGCTTCATCCTTACGAGTCGCGAAGCGGTAGTGGTGGACTTCATAAAATGCTAGTGATTGGATTGGGCAATCAATCTATTATTCATCATACGCATGATATCCATGTGTTAACGGATTCAGCAGTCAAGAGGCGATTGATAGATAGTCGATTTGTTCAACTGCTTGACTATTACGCTAAGGCCATTATACAGGCTCTCCTGTCTTCTCACTTGGGTGTGCCACCTCTTGGCTTCTCGGTTGTCTGTCTGGAGCCTTCAGATTCTGCTGTACATGGTGTTTGGATTGGAGAAAAGGATGCTGAGCGCGTTGTGCTTACATCTCAACTCCATCAAGAGCGTACATGCCGAGTTGGTAAGCCCCTGGATTTTGTCATCTCAGATCCAGAAATCAGCAAGTCGACTGATTTACTCGCAGGTTGCCGTAGTCTTCATTTGCTGTGTGCCGCTGATCATCCTAGACATCCTGTCTTAAGCCGGTCTTCTCCTCTGCGCACCGCATTCTTGTTCAACACTTGCCATGAAGTCGCCAATGCAGATGGTATTGGAAATCGTGGTACCAAGCGACATCTCGATGTTTTGGCTGAGTGTATTCAGGCGGAGCTCATGCTACTGACCAAGCAACCAGGTTGCACAGCACGATTGATGAAACAGTCGAGAAATCGCGTACTTACACGTTGGTATTGTTATCTTCGGCTAATGAGTATTCAAGACGACTTTCTCCTGTCCCTCAGCAAGCTAGCTCAGCATGTTCAGTCACTCGGGACTGCCAATAATCAATGCATCGAGGTGCAGAAGAAAATGTACATGCGACTAAATCGCTATAAGGATATTCCAGGGATTTTGGGGCGTCGTATTCGTTCGCTCATGGCTCATTGTATGGCAGCGAATTGGTCCGCTGTGCAGCATGAAGCATCTGATTGGAGGGGGTCTTTGTCGGCATATGCGTTCGCGGAAGGAGGACAGCGGGCTCTTCGTTTTTTATTGATTCTTCAGCGGTTCGAGCGTTTTGTGATCGCTACAGACAATCCAGCGGTTATCGCCTATATCGAAATGCTTAGTCCCGATTTGCGTTGTTTGAAGTCTCCTGCCTGGTTTGAGGAGTTGCCTCCAGATCCTCCTTTCAGGCTTGATTTGCTGGGAGTCTCAGGGGTTGATCTACGCCAGCAGTCTCCCTCCCAGGCTCTTCAAAGCTGCTATACGGCTCATCAACTGTTGCGTGGTCACGCCAGGAAAGGTTTCTGCGGGTTTATTCAGAATCCCATTCTCCTAGAGCCTCTTTCATGAGCATTCACTTTCTGCTTCAACTCCTGCATTCTGTCTATCTACCAATCTTTTCTGCGATTCTGATTGGTGTTCTGCTGAGTGCTGGTATTGGTGCATCTTCTCGTTTTCTGCCCTCCAACTGGCACCGTTCATCCACCCCGCAGCGGAGCCTGGCCAATGCATTTGGAAGGTATCTTTTCCATATCGGAATACCGATATGTATCGTTAACTTTGTTAGAAGTGCTGGCTTCTCTCTCGAGATTCTATTGGCTCCCATTGTCGCATGGTGCGCAATGGGGTTGGCAATCTCAGTGGCTGTTCTTGTGTTGACTGTCACGCAACGGGTGCGTGACCAGAAGGATCGAGCTTCATTTCTCTTGCTCAGTTATCTTGGTAATACGAGCTATCTTGGTATACCGATTGTTTTGCTTTTGCCTCAGCTTGGCGAAGCATATTTTAGCTGGGCGGTGCTGTATGATGTGTTGGGGACATTCTTCGCCTCGTATGGTCTCGGTTTGTTGATCGCGAGCTGGGACTCCAAAGCGGACCTTACAAGAGAGCAGCGTTTGCGAACTGCGACGCGTGAACTCTTGACTAATCCGAGTCTATTCGCTTTTGTCCTTGGCTTGGGATTGAAGACGGTCGAATTCAATCAACTATTTTCTCAAGTCCTGAGTGGCCTGGCATGGTCTTCAATCATGTTGTGCCTTGTTGTTATGGGGATGCGCCTTCAGCAACTCGTTAGATTCAGTCATCTGCGGCTGGCAATCCAACCTGTTGCCATCAAAATGATTTTTGTGCCTGTGGTTGTTGCTGCAGCTCTGACCTGCGTTGGTGTTGAAGGACCTCCTCGCCTTGTGCTCGTTTTACAGGCCTCTATGCCCTGTGGCTTCGCCACTCTCGTCTTGGCTGAGCGCTATGGACTCACCCGTGATCGAGTTGTAGCAGCCTTGGCTCTGAGTACATTGCTGCTCATGCTCCTGCTCCCCGTGTGGGTGTCGGTTCTGACTACATGGTGACAAGTCCGCTCAGACTCGTGATAATTGCTTCATGCAAGCAGCCAGCCATGCTGCACGTTCCGTACATTTCTTTCACACGGCTCCCCCATTGATGAAACGTCGTAGTTTTCTGATCACCGGTACGACGTCTGCGTTGCTTGCAGCCTGTGGACGTACTTCGATGATTGGTGGTTCCTCAAATAGGCCGCTTGAGATTTGGTGGACAGAGGGTTACTACCCTGAAGAAGCGGACGCGATCGAGCTGATTGTTAATCGCTGGAAGGAACAAAGCCGTGCTGATGTCAAGCTCAGCTTTTTTAACGAGACGGAAATCGTTGCTCGAGCTATCGCTGCAGGTCGAGGTGGCCCTCATCCAGACATTTTATATGGCTATGGTTTGAGCAGTATGGCGCTGCCCCAGCTGGCGAGACAGGGCTTGCTTGCCGATCAAAGTCGGATTGTTGACCCCCTAGAAGCAGACTTTTTACCCGGCGTTCTGCGTTCCGTCACCTATAGGAATCAGCGAACTAATCAGTCGTCTGTCGTCGGGATGCCAATCTCGATGCAGTTTGCAAATATCCACTATTGGGAGGATCTCCTTGCTGAAGCGCAGATGGGTGTTGGTATTCCCGGCGACTGGGAGGCGTTCTGGTCTTTGTGGTCCGAAGCACAGGGGCGATTGAGGCGTCGTGGTTTTGCTGACGTTTACGGCATTGGGTTGCCGATGTCACCCTTGGCAAACGATACAACTGAGATCTTTGAGTACTTTCTCCAAGCTCATGGTGCCAATCTTGTCGACGCTTCAGGGAAGCTCATGATTGATGATCTTGGTCTTCACAAAAAGGTAGTGTCTGCTTTGTCAGACTATACCGATCAATACCGAGATGGATTCGTGCCGCCCGAGGCAGTGGACTGGTCTGATGCTGACAACAATATCAGTTTTCTGAGCAGCTTGTCTCTTATGACCGCTAATCCTACGTTGTCAATACCGGGTTCTCAGATGTCGGATGAGCTCACGTATGTCAAGCGTCTCAAGAGCACAGCTTGGCCTAAGACGCTCAGTGGCAGGCCAATGAATGCTATTCCGAGGATGAATTCTGTGGTGATATTTGCTGATTCGCCTCGTTATCGAGAGGCTGAGAGCTTCATCTCTTATTTGGTCCGTCCTGCAAATGTTGCTACGCTCCTGAAGGGCGCTAGTGGTCGTTTTCTTCCTGTGCTCAAGTCATTGTGGAATCAGTCGGATTGGGCCGGCTCCGATGATCCGCATCTTCGTGTTGCTCGCGAATCTTTGCGTCATACGCAGCTTCCTTTGAATGTCCTTAATCCTGCCTATAGCGAGGTCATGAATCAAATGATCTGGGGGAAGGCAATCCAAGCCGTCGCTGAGAAACGCTTGCCTGTTGCCCAAGCGGCAGATGATGCGATGAAGGCCATTGGAGTGATTTTTCAAAAATGGTGGCAATAGATCGATCGCTGCTACGTGTTGGCCTCGGGGCATGTTTCTTTGTCGGTATTGCAACGTTAACTGTTTATCAGTTCTACGCTGCACGGCTTGGTCGTTCTGAGTTGCATCATCTTGATGCTATTGCTGATGATCGGATGAGGCGTGTGGATGCCTGGCTGATCGATCAGCGGAGTTCCCTGCGCCAGCAGCTTGGAGACAAAACCGTCCTTGAGGCCGGTCGTGACGTGCTGGCGGCCCCACGTCGTTCCCGTGCCGCGCCGCCCTCGCCGGCTGAGTTGACCTTGGACGCTGCATTCCGCGCGACCTCATCCTTGCGGGTGTCGACGTCATTGCTTTCCAATGGTGGCATTATCGTGTATTCAACCCAACCTGGACTGCTCGGTTATTATCGTCCTCTAGCGAATACCACCACGCTCTTGCATCCGCATGAGCTGGAAACCAAGCCCTACAACTTATATACAGATGGAGGGACTGGCCTGCCTGCCATCACTCTGGCGTTGCCCTTGTGCGCTGGCCCTGTTGATGATCGCATCACTGACTGTCGATCCAAAAGGCGTTTGGGAGTGCTCGCTGCTGGTCTGGATCTAGGCGTCTTAATGCGGCGCGTCCGCCAAGATTCTCGCTCGGGCGACGTTTCGGTCACGTTGGTTGGACAGACGGGATTCGGCACCATCACCGAAGTTCACGCCGAGCGCTCCAATGGACTTGCGCCCTCTATCCCTCGGAAAGACAGGTTGCTCCCCCCCTTGTCCAGCACCGCAATCCTTCGTGCGATGGATGGTTTCTCCGGCAGTGGTGCATATTTGGATGCCCATGGTGTGCCCGTCCTGGGGGCCTATCGCTGGATCCCTTCGTTGCGTATGGCGTTGATGGTTGAGGCGCCCCAGTCGATCACCTTCGCGCCCGCACGTCGCATCGCGAGTGGTGTCTTTGTGATCGGCAATGCTTCGGTGCTTTTCGTCTGTTTCCTACTGGCGCGTCTTAGAGGGTCACGGACCGTTTAGCAACGAACGGCTTTCCTTTCTCAGTGTTTTCTTCGACGACGACTTGGGGTCAAAGCCCCCTTGAGCGAGAACGGAGAGCGGATTGAAAAATCCGCCTTGTCCATTTGCTCCGGGATGATGTGGAGGCACGCTGCAGCAGCTCAACATTCCCGCCCAGACCAGCGCGCTATCCCTCGGCGTCCTCGTCCACCCAGGTGCTGGCCACATGCAGCTCCTCGAGCTGCTTGGCGGCCACACCGCCGGGGGCGCCGGTCATCAGGCAGCGGGCCTGCTGGGTCTTGGGGAAGGCGATGGTGTCGCGGATGGATTCCTCACCGGCCAGCAGCATCACCATGCGATCAAGACCAAAGGCCAGGCCGCCGTGCGGCGGGGCGCCCATGTCGAGCGCTTCCATCAGGAAGCCGAACTGCTGATTGGCTTCCTCCAGGGGGAGGCCAACGGTTTGGAGCACCTGGCGCTGCAGGGCGGAATCGTGGATGCGCAGGGAGCCGCCGCCCAGCTCCAGGCCGTTGAGCACCAGGTCGTAGGCCTGGGCGCGGGCGCCCGGCAGGGTGTCGGCCCAGGCGGATGGGTCGTTGCCCAGGTCGTCTGTGTTGGGGGCGCAGAAGGGGTGGTGCAGCGCCTCGTAGCGGTTCTCGTCGGCGTTGAACTCAAACATCGGGAAATCCACCACCCAGAGGAAGTTCCAGCTGTCGTTCTCGCTGTCGGGCTTCACCATGCCCAGCTCGCGGGCCAGGTATTGGCGCACCCGATCGAGGGCCTTGTTCACCGTGGCGGTGTCGCCGGCGCCGAACAGGATCAGGGTGCCGGGCTCGGCGCCGGTGCGCTGCAGCAGCTCGGCTTTCTTCTCCTCGGAGAGGTTGTCTTTGATGGCGCCGATCGTGTCGATCTCGCCGCCCTCGCGCACGCGGATGAAGGCCAGGCCGCCGGCACCGGCTTTCTGGGCCTCGCTGAACACATCGCCGCCGGGCTTGATCCGCACGTTGCTCACGGCGTCATTGCCGCCGGGCACGGCAATGCACTTCACCGAACCGCCGGCGGCCACGGCGCCACTGAACACCTTGAAGCCCATGTCGGCCACCAGGTCGCTCACGTTGGTGAGCTCCATGCCGTAGCGGGTGTCGGGGCGGTCGGTGCCGTAGCGCTCCATGGCGTCATGCCAGGTGAGGCGCGGGAAGGGGCGGGGCAGCTCCACGCCCTTCACGGTTTTCCAGATGGAAGCGATCAGGGATTCGTTGAGCTCGAGGATCTGCTCCTGGTCCATGAAGCTCATTTCCATGTCCAGCTGGGTGAATTCCGGCTGGCGATCGGCGCGCAGGTCTTCGTCGCGGAAGCAGCGGGCCACTTGGTAGTAGCGCTCGATGCCGCCCACCATCAGCAGCTGCTTGAACAGCTGGGGCGATTGGGGCAGGGCGAACCATTCACCGCCGCAGACACGGGAGGGCACCAGGTAGTCGCGGGCGCCCTCGGGGGTGGAGCGGGTCAGCACCGGCGTTTCCACCTCGATGAAGCCCTGGTCTTCGAGGAAACGGCGGGCGGCCTGGATGGTCTGGGCGCGCAGGCGCAGGTTGCCGTTCATGCGCTCGCGACGCAGATCCAGGTAGCGGTGGCGCAGCCGCAGCTCCTCGCGGGTGTTCTCCTCGTCGTGCACCGAGACCGGGAAGGGCAGATTCCCCTTGACGGAATTGAGCACCGAGATGGTGGCGGCCAGCACCTCCACCGCGCCCGTGGCCAGCTTCTCGTTGAGCGATTCACCGGGCCGGGCGCGCACGGTGCCCGCCACCTGGATCACGGTTTCGTTGCGCAGGTGCTCGGCCACCGCGAAGGCATCGGCTCCCAGGTCGGGGTCCACCGTGATCTGCACGGTGCCGCTGCGGTCGCGCAGGTCGATGAAGATCACGCCGCCGTGATCGCGGCGCCGGTCCACCCAGCCGCAGAGCTGCAGGTAGCGCCCCTGCGAGTGGTGTAACTCAGGAGGTCCTGTGACCCTTTCAGGAGGGTGATCAGGAGCAGTCAGGGGATGACTGCTTGGGAGCTGATTGCGCAGCTCCATCGTTCCACTATGAACCCTGATCGCTGAATGTGCAACTCAGCGATCGAGGGGATTCGTGTAGATCGAGGAAGGAGTTGGTGCGTTTCAGCTCATGGCTACTGCCGCCCGCTTGGCCGGATCACCATCGGTGGGCTTCAACATTTCCTCGAGCTCGGGGATTTTGGCCATGGTGGCCTCGGAGAAGAAGCGGCGGCGCTCCAGCTGCCATTCCTCCTGCTGCTCCAGCAGCTGACTGCCCACCAACCGCACGATCGCGGCGTCATTGGGGAAGATGCCGACCACGTTGGTGCGGCGTTTGATCTCTGAGGTGGGTGCCTTTTATTGGACAGTTCCGGCCCCTGACATCGTTAACCCAGGACGGGTGGAACATGGTTCGGCCTCAGTGTAGACCGCGTGGGGAGTTTTGCCTCCAAGGGAACTGTGAGGTCTTACATGGCAATACCGCCACAGGAAGCGGGCCAGGCTGATTTCAGCGTCCCAGCCATCGCTGTATGCCCGTAGGTAGACCTCCTCGTACTTGACAGTCCTCCACAGCCGTTCAACAAGGATGTTGTCGTAGCACCGCTTTCTGCCGGACCAGCTGATCTGGATCCGCTCCCCTTTGAGTCTGGCCACAAAGTCAGCGGACGTGAACTGACAGCCTTGATCGGAGTGGAAGATCCCCCCAGTGTCAGCAAAGAAGTCCGCTCGGTTTGACCCGTCCACCTGGGGGCCCAACCGACGACTATGCAACCGCCCTATGACGCCGCTCTGCGGCAAGCCGTCCGCCTGCGGATGAGCCCTCCGAACCTTGAGAGCGTGGCTGAGATCGCCCGCGACACCGGGATCACGGCGCAGACCATCTACAACTGGCGGAGCCAGTGGCAGAAGCAGGGCCAGCTGGTGCCTGCCACGAACCGGCCGCCGGAGCAGTGGAGCGCTGCCGACAAGCTGGCAGCCGTGATCCAGGCCGCAGGACTGAACGGAAGCGAGCTCGGGTCGTTCTGCAGGGAGCGGGGGCTGTACCCCAAGCAGGTTGCCCGTTGGCGCCAGGCCGCCGAGGATGCCAATGGCCCCAGCGCGCCGAGCATGGCTGATCAGCGGGAACTGCAACGCAAGAATCAGGAACTGGTCCGGCGGAATCGCCAGCTGGAGCGTGAATTGCAGAAGAAAGAAAAAGCACTGACAGAAGCGGCGACGTTGTTGATGCTCTCAAAAAAGTTCAACCAGATCTTTCAACCGGACGAGGATCCTTGATTCCGTCTGGCGATCGCGGTGCGATCGTCGCGCTTCTACAGGAAGGCATCAGTCGTGGCCTTTCGGCCAAGGCCATTGCTGATCTTTTCGGCCTGGCGACACGCACGCTGAGGCGATGGGGCTTGATGATTCGGACCCAGGGATTCAGCTGCGATCAACGCAAGGGAGCGTCCAGGCATGTCATGCATCGTTTCAGCGAGGAGGAGCGCCAACAGGTGTTGTCCACTGTCAACGATCCACGCTTTGCCGATCTCACGCCTGGTCAGATCGTGGCGATCCTTGCCGAGGAGGGAGTCTACGTGGGATCGGAGTCAACGATTTACCGCATCATGCGCCAGGAAGGCCTGTTAAATCATCGCGGCAGGAGCCGCCCACCGCGGGAGCCAAGAGAGCCACCCGTGCTGGAGGCAACGGGCATCCATCAAGTGCTGGCCTGGGATATCACCCTGTTGCCGGGGCCTGTGAAGGGTCAATTCTACTACCTTTATATGGTGATGGATGTGTGGAGCCGGCGCATCCTTGGCGTTGAGGTGCACGATCGTGAATGCGGCGAACTGGCCAAGCACTTCTTTGATCGTGTCTGCCGTGATGAAGGGATCAGCTCGGGGTCGACCACGATCCTGCACGCCGATAACGGAGCACCCATGCGCTCCTACACCTTGGCCGCCAAGCTGGCCGAGCTCGGCATCTCCCTGTCATTCTCGCGGCCGCGGGTGAGCAATGACAACGCCTACGTTGAGTCATGGTTCCGAACCATGAAATATCACCAGAGCTATCCAGTGCGTCGTTTCCGGGATCTTCTCTCAGTGCGTGCCTGGGTCGATGGTTTTGTTGACTGGTACAACGCTGAGCATCGTCACAGCGGCATCAAGTATGTGACGCCCAATCAACGTCACTACGGAGAAGCTGACGCGATCTGCAGAGTCCGTCAGCAGACCTATGAGCAGGCGCGTGCGCAACATCCACGCCGCTGGGCCAGGCCACCTCGCGATTGGGCTCAGCCAACAGTCGTGCGGGTCAACCATCCCAGACCGCAGGACACTGTCGCTGCTTGAAGATCAGAAACCCAGGCCCCAGGGGGTTGTGGTTGGACCGCCCGCAAGAGGCGGGCCGGCCTCAGCCTCCGACCGGGGGCCGGCCGCTCAAGCCTGCGCTCCTGATCAACGCGCGATGACGATCAACATCCGATCTCGAAGCCCATGATCCTCCATCCGGAGTAGGCTTTCTGAGGTACTCAGATCAGTACCCTGAGCGGACATCTTTGCTGATAGGCGCCGATCTCTGGCCTACGGCCGCCTCCCAAGGCCATCTCCAGGGCCTCCAGACAGAACTTCGTGTCAAGGCTGTTGGAGAGCCTCCAGCTGAGCACATGCCTGGAATGGAGATCCATGATCGCCACCAGATAGAGGAACCCTTTCTGCAGAGGGATGTAGGTGATGTCGGTCGCCCAGACCTGATCCACCGACGTGACCTGCGTGAGGTCCACCAGGCAGGGGAACCGCACGGACGGATCACCTGGAACCGTCGTCCGGGGCTTCTGGTAGATCGCCCGTAATCCCATGCGCCGCATGAGGTTTCGCACTCGATCTCGGCTGATCGGGATACCATCTTGGGCCAGATAGTCCACCATCCGGCGGCTGCCGCTGCAGGGATCCTCCAGGTAGAGAGCATCGATCCTGGCCATGATCCGCAGCGTCGATACACGGACCGGTGTCGGCCGGTAGTACAGCGTGGATCGAGGCAGCCCCAGCAGCGCACACTGCCTGCTGATGCTGAGCTCGGGGTGGTCGTGATCGACCAGCTTGCGCAGTTCACGGGCATCAGAGCAGTTGAGACTTTTTTTTGAGCCACTCCAGCTCCATCTGCAGCCGTCCGATCTGCTGGAACAGCTCCGCCTCCTTGGCCTGCCCCTCCTCCTTGTCCTTGGTCTTCTTGCCTCGGGTGAAGAGCTCGCTGGCACCGTCCAGGAGCTGCCGCTTCCACTGGCTCACCTGGATCGGGTGGATGGCGTGGTCGGCGGCGATCTCCTGGATCGTCTTGCGGCCACTGATCGCCTCCATGGCGACCCTGGCCTTGAACTCGGGGCTGTGGGCGCGGCGCTTGCTCATCGGTGGGAGCCCCTTTCAGGGGCGGTACCCCGCCTCAGAGGTTAACGATGGGGCCTGTCCAGAAAAGCCAGACCACCTCACTCCTTGTTGAGGCGCTCGAGCGGGTTGGTGCTCCAGATCTTGCGCCAGTGCTCCTGGGGGAAGTGCAGGAAGGCCAGCACGTCGTCCCGGGCGTCTTCCATCACGGGCACGGCGCCGGGGAACTGCTTGCGCAGCATCTCGGTGACCTGCTGCCAGTGGGCTCTGACCTGCTCAGGCTTCTGGATCACGAACACCGCTTTCATCGCCGCCGCCACCATGTCCTGGCCAACCTTTGGGACATGACTCAGGAGGTTGCGCAGGAAGTGCACTCGGCACCGCTGCCAGCTGCTGCCCTGGAACATGCGCTTGATCGCGGCTGTCAGCCCCAGGTGGGCATCCGAAATCACCAGCCGCGTGCCAGTCAGGCCACGCTCTTTGAGTGAGCCCAGGAACTGGCGCCAGAAGCCCTCGGCTTCGCTGTCGCCCACGGCGATTCCCAGTACCTCGCGGTAGCCGAGGGCATTGATCCCGATCGCCACCACCACCGCCCGGGAGACCACCTGCATGTTGCGGCCCAGACGGCCGTGAAGGTAGGTCGCGTCGAGGTAGACGTAGGGGAAGCTGGCATGCTCCAGTGGCCGGCCCAGAAAGGCTTTGACCTGCTCATCAAGGCCCTGGCAGATGCGACTCACTTCCGATTTGGAGATGCCGCAAAGTCGCCGCCCAGAGCCTCCACCAGGGCGTCGACTTTGCGGGTGGAGATGCCGCCGGTGTAGGCCTCCATCACCACGGCGTAGAGGGCCTTGTCGATCCGCCGTCGGGGCGCCAGCCAGTCGGGCAAGAAGCTGCCCTGCCTCAGCTTTGGGATGGCCAGGGTCAGGTCGCCCACCTGGGTGGTGAGCAGTCGCCTGCGGTAGCCGTTGCGGTGCGTAGAGCGCTGATCGGGGCAACGCTCGTGGAGTTGGGCTCCGGTGAGCGCGGAAACCTCGGCCTCCAGCAGGTCCTGAAAGCCCCGACGCACGATCTCCGGGATCAACGCGCCAGCGGTGGTGCCCTCCATGAGCTGTCTCAGCTCGGAGGCGCCACTATGGGAAAGGGTCATGGTCTGTGTTCGGTTTGGTGGTAGTGCTCCGAACAGGGTCACAGACCGGCCCACCCATTGCCATAACAGAGAACTGAGGGAGGCGAGCCGTCAGTCCCGGCTACGCCGGGACTGCTCCTCCTGAGTTACACCACTCCACGGGACGCTGCTGAGCTGCACGTCCTGGCCGGCGTGGTCGGCACGCAGGTCGCCGCACCCGTGGCTGCGCATGGTGAAGTTGCTGGGGAATCGCGGATTTTCCCATGGGGCCTGGTCTCCGCTGACCAGGGCATCAGGCCGGGACATCAGGCCGCTGCATCAGCTCGTGGCTCACCATCAGTGACGGTGGTGCTGGTTCCAGACGATCCCGGAAAACGGCTGGGATGATCGGCGCAGACACGAGCCTGTCGATGGCCAAGCGGCCGGGACCTCTCCACCCATGGCTGCCCCCGGGAGAACTGGCGCCGATCGGCGTCAGCCTGCTGGCCACGCTGGTCAGCACCTTTTCCGTGATCGGCATCTTGTTTGTGCTGCTGGATCTGCAGCCGCAGCTCGGCATCACCACAGCTCAGGTCAACCTGCTGCGTTGCACAGCGATCGCCAGCGGCCTGCTGATCGTCTTCTGTGCCAGCACGCTCTGCCGCTTGCTTGGCGCGAAACGCTGCCTGGCTGCCGGCCTTGCCCTCTGGATTGCAGGCTGCTTGCTGCTGGCAGGCCATGCGGGCCTGGTCACGCTCGCCATCGGGCTGGTTCTGATGGGCTGTGCCGACGGCTGCGTGCGGGTTTCTTCTTTCGCCATGCTCTGCGGTGGCGCCGCTGATGCGCAGCAGATTTCTGTGCTCGTCGCGGCCAACACGCTGGCCAACAGCCTGGCCTTTGTGGCCTCGCCGATCCTCAACAGCTGGATCCTGGTGCGGACCGAGAACAGTGCTGTCGTGATCGGCGGGCTGTGGGGAGGTCTGTTCCTGCTGACGCTGCTGCTGCTGCAGGTTTTCGTCCGCCCCGACAGACGCGAAGCGGCTGCCCAGCACGCCCAGGTCCAGGCCAGTGACTGGATCGTCCTGCTGGCTGCAGGAGGCTGCGCGTCCCTGATCAGCACGCTGCCGATCATCCACGCGTTCCAGCCGACCTGGGTGCCTGCCGGCATGGCTCTGATCATCGCCCTGATGATGCTCACGGCCATGTCCCTGCGGCGATCAGGCTCGATCGCCGGCGGATTCAGATTTCTGATCAACCCAAGAATTGGTCTGCTGCTTCTGGCTCTGGCGGCACTATTCTCAATTGACTACCGATACTGCGCCGATCGCTTTCTGGCGATTCGCTATCAGCTTGATCTCGCCAGTATCTCAGCCTGGATGACCCTGGCCAGCCTGGCGGGAATTGCCAGCTCCTTTGTGTTCGCTGCTGTCAGTTCCCGGATCGGCATGGCCAGGAGCGTTGGACTGGGCCTGCTGGGCTGTCTGATCTTGCCGATCACCTTCGTGATGGCTCCATCCCAGGTGCCCATCCTGGTGATTGCCTCAGCGACGGCATCCTTCTCGTTCTTTCTCACGTTCGTGAGGGTGGGGCTCGCCTCCACGATCACAGCCATGACCGATAAGCCATTGCTGGCCAATCTGGAAGCGGTGCGTCACGTTCTGGCCACCTCTGCCTGGTCGTTGGGTTCAGCTCTGGCGGTGAATGTGCTGCTCGGCACCTTCCGCAGCACGCTTGAGCAGCAGCTCAAGACCCTGCCCTTATCTGACGCGGTGATCCAAACCATCTCCCGACTTGTGGCCAGCGGCCATGGTCGTGAGGTGCTGGAGGGCCAGTACGGCATCTCCAGGCAGCTGCTGATGACAGTCATCGGCAGGAATGCCACTCCCACGATTGAGGCGATCATGAGTGTGCTGCATGGGATGGGCTGGCTGATCCTGCTGATGCTGGTTCTGGTCACGGTTCTGATCGCTTTATCACGCCGGGTCACCGTGCCGATGCTGCGCCCATGAGGTGATGCGTTCCTGCCACGGGATCCTGTCCGCGATGCAGTGGCGGTAGCGTGGCCGCGGTGTCAGCGGGGACCATGGTTTACCCCATTCCCACCGTCGGCGCCTTGGTCACAGGGCCATGCCTGCGTGTGCTGATTGTGCGCACGCTCAAGTGGCGCGGAAGCTGGGGCGTGCCCGGCGGAAAGGTGGAATGGGGTGAAACCCTCGACAGCGCACTGCGGCGTGAATTGCGGGAGGAGGTTGGCCTGGAGCTGGCGTCCGTGCAGTTCGCCCTGCTGCAGGAAGCCGTGGAAGATGCACAATTCCACCGTCCTGTGCACTTCATGTTGATCAACTACTACGCCTTCAGCGCCACAACCGCCGTCAGCCCTAATCACGAGATCGCCGAATGGGCCTGGGTATCCCCACAGCAGGCGCTCGATTATCCGCTCAACAGCTTCACGCGCCGATTAATCCAAAGCTATCTGGACGCGGACATGTCTGATCACTACGCGGTGATGGCTGAACAGGTCATGTCGGATCAGGTCACGACAGATCAGCTCGTGTCAGATCAGGTCACGTCAGATCAGATAACCGCCTGAGACCTTGATGTTGCTTCCGGTGATGTAGCCGCTGGCCGGATCGGCCAGGAACAGCACCGCCCGCGCCACCTCCTCGGTTCTGCCGTAGCGGCCGGCCGGGATTCGTTCGAGCGGCGGCTTGCGCTCCGAGTTCTCCAGGGTGCCGGGTGAAACGCCGTTGACCGTGATGCCGTACGGAGCCTCCGTGACGGCCAGTGTGCGGCTGAGCTGCAGCACGCCGGTCTTGCCGATCTTGTAGGGGGTGACCATCGGCACCGCCATCAGCGCATCGGCGTCGACATCAATCAGGTTGACGATGCGGCCGTACCCCTGGTGGCGCATCCATGGCAGGGCGGCACGGCAGGCGTGGTAAGTGATGTGGAGGGTGTCGTCGATGCTGCGATGCCAGTCGGCCACATCCATCTCCCCCAGCGGCTTCCAGACGATGCCGGCCGCGTTGTTCACCAGGATGTCGAGCCGCCCCAGCCGCTCCACCGCTGTGGCGAAGGCGGTTGCGGTGGCTTCAGCATCCGCCAGATCAGCCGCCAGGGCCAGGCCGCGCCGCCCCAGCCGCTCCACCTGCTCCACCGCCTCACGGGCCTCGGCTTCGCTGTGCCGGTAATGGACCACCACATCGGCGCCAGCGCCCGCCAGGGCCAGGGCGATCGCCCGGCCGGTGCGGCGCCCGCCACCGGTGACCAGGGCCACCCGGCCGTGCAGGGGCAGGTCGCTCATGGCGTCGCCGCCGTCAGCAGTGCCTGGATCATGTCGGGATGGTGGGTGCGGATCCAGTCGGCGCCGGCGAAGAGCACATTCGAGGCGAACAGGATGCGCGCCAGCCGCTCGGGCTTGCGGGCGGCGTAGAGCAGGATCGGGCAGCCCAGCTTGCGCAGCACATCCAGGTTCCAGAGCACGCTGTTCTGCAGCTGGATCTTGCCGACATCGTCGGTGGCGGGGTGGATGATGCCGAGGTTGGGATCGATGATCACCTCACCCACGCCGGCGGCCCGGGCCTGCTCCACCCGCGGGTCGAGGTGATCGAGCAGCCCCTGCAACCGGTAGGGCACCGGAGTGGCAGTGCGCATGCGGTAGGCGTCGCCATAGGGCATGTAGGTGAGCATCAATGAGGCGCCGGCTGCCGCCACCGCCGCCAGGGCCGAGGGCTCGATGTCTGCGCCGGTGAAATTGATGGCGGTGGCGCCGGCCTCCAGGGCGACGCGCACCGTCTGCGAACTCCAGGTGTCCACCGACACCCGATAGCCCTCCTGCAGCAGCCGGCCCAGGGCGGGCAGCAGCCGCCGCTGTTCTTCGGCGTCGTCGATCATCGCCGCCGTCGGCGTGATCGAGCGGGCACCCAGATCGAGCACGGCGCAGCCCTGGCTGTGCAACCAGGCGGCCCGTTGCAGGAGCTGCTCCGTGCCCGCCACCACCGAGTCGCTCACCATCGATTCCGGCGAGAGGTTGATCACGCCGAGCAGGGTGCGGGGATGGGGCGTGCTCATCAAGGCGAAGCTGGGGGGCTCAGGCGCCAGCATGGTCGGCCCGGTCGGCCCGGTCGGCCGCCACCGCCGCTGCCAGCCTCGACAGGACCTCGGGCCTGCGCTGGCTCACCTCATCCCAGGTGGGAGTGAGCCGGGAGAGCTGATCCTCCTGCACGAAACTCCGCCCGGCCTCCAGCAGGCAGGCGGCGAAGAAGGAGACGGCGCGGGTCTCCTCGCCGCGATCGAGCCGCAGGCCGTTGAGGGCGGCGTCGGCGGCGTGGGAATCGAGCAGATCCAGCACGATCCGCTGATAGGCGGTCGCGAGACTGCGCACGAGCGCCAGATCGAGCACCTGGCCCTGGGCCGCCAGCCCGCGGAACAGCCCCAGGGCGATGTCGCGGCCCATCCGCCCGAGGCCACTGCCGCCACCGCCGTGATCGGTCTCGTGATCGGCCTTGTGATCGGTTTCGGGCGGAAACGGCTGATGCTTGTGGTCGTAGGCCTCGGCGATGTCCACCTGGCAGAGCTGGCGGGTGGAGTGATCGCGGAACATCTCGGTGAGCACGCCGATTTCCATTCCCCAGTCGCTGGGCAGATGCAGACGCCGTGCCGCGCTCCACCGCATGGCGCACTCGCCGGCGAGCGGGTAGCGGAAGCTGTCGAGAAACTCCAGGTAGCGGCTGGGGGGCAGGCAGCGCCGCAGGGCCCGCAGCAGGGGGGTGACGAACAGGCGGCTGACCCGCCCATACATCACCCCAGCGCTGATCCGCGGGTAGTAGGCCTTGGCGAACACGAAACCGCTGTCGGGATGCAGCAGCGGATAGACGAGCCGGGCCAGCATCCGCGGCGTGAAGCTCACCACATCGCAATCGTGCAGGGCCACCACCTCGGCCCGCCCGAGGGCCTGGACCAGGCCCAGGCAGAGCCAGATGTTGTGGCCCTTGCCCCGTTCCGCCGGCGCCAGCTGCTGATGCCCCAGGTCTTTGATCAGTGCGGTGACCCGGGGGCCATCGTTCCAGATCAGGTGGTGCGGCTGGGGCAGCTGGCTGAACAGGGCGAGGGCCTCGCGGAATCCAGCGGCATCGGCCCGATCGAGGCCGATCACGATCTCGTTCAGCCAGGGAATGGTGGCCAGCTGGCGCACGAACGGCTCCAGGGCCGGACCCCGCAGCTCGGCGTGCAGACAGGGCAGCACCAGGGTGAGCGGCAGGCGCTGCGCCTGCTCCGCCACCGCAGCCGCCAGAGAGGCCTCGCTGCGTCCCCCCAGGTCGTGGAGGGTGGTGACGATGCCGTTCTGGAAGAAGTCGCTCATCAGCTCTGCAGCGCCAGCCGCTCCAGGCCGCCGTCGTCCGGCAGCTGCCGGGCCAGGGCCGCCACGTTGAGGCCCGTCAGCGGATCGATCCAGTCGGGCGCGATCTCCGCCAGCGGCACCAGAACGAAGGCTCTCTCCCGCATGCGCGGATGGGGGAGCTGCAGGCGCTCGCCATCCAGGCGCAGGTCGCTGAGCAGGATCAGGTCGAGGTCGAGGGTGCGCGGCCCCCAACGCTCGGCCCGCACCCGCCCGAATCGGGTCTCCGTTTCCAGCAGCCGATCGAGCAGCGCCTCCGGCGACAGGAGCACCTCCAGCACGGCGCAGCCGTTGAGATAGTCGGGTTGCGGCGGCCCCACCGGTGCGCTGCGGTACCAGGCGGAGCGACGCAGCAGGCGGATGCCGGGGCTGGCATCCAGCTCCACCAGGGCGCCCTCCAGGGTGGCGCGGCAGTCGCCCAGGTTGCTGCCCAGGGCGATGGCGGCCTGCCGTGGTGGATCGGCCCGCTCCGTCCAGGCCACCCTCAACCCCGCCGAAGAAACGGCCGCCGTACCACCAGCGCTGGCTCCTCGCGCCCGCGGATCTCCACCGCCAGCTCCGTGCCGAGGCGGGCGGAGCCAACCGGCACCGACGCCAGGGCGATCGCCTTGCCCAGCGTGGGCGACCAGCTGCCGCTGGTGATCTCCCCCACCGGCTCGCCGTTACACAGCACCGGGTAGCCGTGGCGGGCGATGGCACGCCCCTGCAGCTCCAGGCCCACCAGCCGCCGCCCAACGCCTTCCGCTGTCTGCCGCTCCAGGGCCTGCCGCCCGATGAAGGGCTTGGGCATCTCCAGGTGCACCAGCCAGCCGAGGCCGGCCTCCAGGGGTGTGGTGGTTGCATCCATGTCGTTGCCGTAGAGGTGCATGGCCGCCTCCAGGCGCAGGGTGTCGCGGGCCCCGAGGCCGCAGGGCTCCACCCCCTCGGCCAGCAGCTGTTGCCAGAGGGCGAGGCCGGCCTGGCGATCCAGCAGCAGTTCGAAGCCGTCTTCGCCGGTGTAGCCGGTGCGGGCCACGAACACGGGGGCGCCGGCGGCCGCTCCGGTGGCGGCGCCGGACAGCAGGATCTGCCGATGGCCGAAGCGGGGCAGGCCGGAGAGATCGGCGCCGCTGAGGGCCTCCAGCCGCGCCGGTGCCTCCGGGCCCTGGAGGGCCAGCAGCACCCCGTCGCCCTTGCGGTCGGCGAGAGTCACCCCCTGCGGCTCGAGGTGGCGGCGCAGCCAGGCGGTGTCGGCGTCGATGCAGGCGGCATTGATCACCAGCACCAGCTCGCCCCTGCTGCCGCCCTCGCCGGCCACCTGGCCGCAGTCGTAGGCAATCAGATCATCGAGGATGCCGCCCGCCTCGTTGAGCAGCACGGTGTAACAGGCTTCGCCGGGGCCGATGCGAAACAGATCGGTCGGCACCAGGGTCTGGAGCGCGTCTTTCACCCCGTCGCCCCGCAGGGTGAGCACCCCCATGTGGGAGATGTCGAACAGGCCGCAGCGCTGGCGCACGGCCGTGTGCTCCTGCACCAGTCCGCCGAACTGCACAGCCATCTCCCAGCCGGCGAAGGCCACCATCCGCCCCCCGGCGTCGCGGGCAGCTTCGAACAGGGGCGTGCGTTGCAACGGATCGGTGGCGGGGGCGGCCATGGAGGGAGTGCAGCGTTGGCCGGATCCTATGGAGAGCAGTTGCTGGAGAGCAGCCGCGGTCTTCCCCAGGGAGATGTCTGCTTCGATGCTGTACGGATCGACCTCCTGCAGGGTTGACTTGCTGAAGGAAAGTGGAGGATTCGGGCTGTTTGCCTGGCGATCCTTCCGTGACCTCTTTACCTTGGGCCCCTTGATGGGTTTCCGATGGGTCAGCGTTCCAGCTGCCGCAGCTGTCGCCACTGCACGCCTCCCCGTGGCGATGAGATGGGCTGGTGCAAGCTGCGTCGCCTGTCCATCCATCCCGATCTGTCCGGAGACCTCTGGTGCCATCACTGGACAGCCCGTCCACCCCGGTTGCCCGGCATGGGCCCTGAGGGCGCAGGTTCGTCCGGCATGGCGACACGCTTCAGCCATGTCCCCAGCCGCCAGCTCTGTCTGTCCATGGAGCCTGACGAGTCCCAGAGGCTGGAAGCCTGAAGCTGGGCAGACTGCAGCCTCCGAAAGCCCTGATCGGCCCGTTCAAGATCTTTGCTTGGTGTTCTCCGCTGCCGTTGTGGCGCCTGCGGATGTAGGAATGTAATCATCAGAACCTTTCAACCAGGAGGTGACCAGATTGGTCACGACACCCGCTGCTCCCTCTCCGATCGCCCTGATGGCAGATCAGGTCGATTGCGAGATCTTCACCTTCCCCACCGGGGCCCACATCTTTACGCGCGGTCGGATGGCCGATGCGATTTATGCCGTGCGCCGCGGCATCGTGGAGCTGGTGGACGAGCAGGGGAATCGGCTCTGCTACAGGCCTGGTGAGCTGTTCAGTTACCAGGAGATCATGTGGCGACAGATTGCCTTCCGTAACGATGCCATCGCGCGCACCCCGGTGGAAGTGCTGCGTCTGGAGCGGCTCCGCTTCCTCAACCTGCTGCATAACCACCCCACCCTGGCGGTGATGCTCCTGGGTCAGCAGCACGATCGCCTGCGGGAGCAGCGCACCAGCGGCACCTGTTGCTACTGACTCCAGCGGGCTGCGATCAGTGGCCGGCTGTCCGGCCCAGCAGCAACAGCAGGCTGCGGCACACCTTGGCGGCCAGCACGCTGCTCACCCCGCTGGGATCGAGCTGGGGGGCCAGCTCCACCACATCCGCTGCCACCAGGTTGTGGTGGCGGAGTTCGTCCACCAGGGCGGCGAAGTCGCTCCAGAGGAAGCCGCCGGGTTCGGGAGTGCCGGTACCGGCCATCACGGCGGGATCGAACCAGTCCAGATCCACGGTGAGATAGAGGGGGCGGCCGCGCAGCGGGTGCAGTGCTGCGGCCATCCGCTCGATCGCCACCAGCCGGCCGCTCTGGTGCAGCTCGCTGAATTCATCGCGGGTGCCGCTGCGGATGGCGATCTGCAGCAGCTGCTGGCTGGGCAACACTTCCAGGCAGCGGCGCATGGCACAGGCATGGCTGTGCTGGCTGCCGAGCCAGCTGTGGCGCAGATCGGCATGGGCATCGAGCTGCACCAGCACCAGATCCGGCTGGTGGGCCGCCACGGCGCCCACGGCACCGGAACTGATCGAGTGCTCGCCGCCCAGCATCAGGGGCCGCAGGCCGAGGCTCAGCAGGTGTTCCGTACCCCGCCGCACCGCGGCCACCACCGGTTCCGGGGCCCCGAAGGGGATCTCCAGGGCCCCGAAGTCGGCGAAGGCCAGATCATCCAGATCCAGGTCCAACTGGGGGCAGTAGGTCTCGAGGCCGCTGCTCACCTCGCGGATCGCCGCAGGCCCGAAACGGGTGCCGGGGCGGAAGGAGGTGGTGCCGTCGTAGGGCACGCCGAACAACCCCACGCGGCAGCCGGCGGGATCGCGGCGGCTGGCCATGTAGATGGCGCCATCGGTGTCAAACAAATCCGTGACAAAGAGGCTTTTCATGCGTTCAGGGCGCGCTCGATGCCTGCGGGGATGGCGTCGAAGGCCCCACGTTGCCAGCGGGGCGACCAGATCTCACAGCCCTCGCCGATGGCCGCGGCGCGCGCCGGATCCGACTCCAGATAGCGGCGGCCATCGAGGGCGGCGAAGGTCCAGCTCCACCAGCCGCTCGGATACATCGGCACCCAGCCGTACATCGGATCGGCGTGGCCGAACACCTCGCGAAGCAGGCCCACGGTGTCGAGGTGCACCTGCCGGAAGGCCTCGGGGGATTCGCTCTGGGTGGCGAACACGCCGCCGGGTTTGAGGATGCGGCGGCAGTGCTCGAAGAAGGCCCGATTGAACAGGCCCTCGGCCGGGCCGGCGGGATCGGAGCCATCCACGATCACCACGTCGTAGCTGGCCGGCGGCGCGTTGGCGGCCCAGGCGATGCCATCGCCCACGGTGAGGTGGAAGCGGGGGTCGCTCCAGCAGCCGCCTCCGATCGAGGGCAGGTACTGCTGGCTCCACTCCACCACCAGCCCGTCGATTTCCACCATGTCGAGGTGCTGCACGCCGGTGTGGCGGAGGCACTCGCGGGCGGTGCCGCCATCGCCGCCGCCGATCACCAGCACCCGCTCGATCGACGCGGCGCCGCACAGGGCCGGATGCACGATCGCCTCGTGGTAGTGCCGCTCCTGCCGCTCGGCGGTCATCCAGCAGCCATCCAGCAGCAGGCCCTTGCCATAGCGCTCGCTCTCGATGATCGTCACCAGCTGGTAGGGCGACTGCTCTTCTGCGAGTACACGGCCGGCCAGGCCGTAGCGCACGCCATCAAAGATCTCGTCGATCCAGGTTTTGGGGTTCGCCATGGGGTGGGGCCGCCCGGAGTGAATCTCCGTACGGTTACACAGCATCCATGTTTCACCTCGCTGTCTCTGGCAGGTGTCCTGTCATCCTGAACACATGCCAGGCCAACAGCCCAGTGGTGATCTGCGCGTCACGGCGGCGGTGCTGATCCCGGCGGCGGACCTGAGCTGGCGCTTCTCCCGCTCCTCCGGGCCCGGTGGTCAGAACGTGAATACCACCGATTCACGCGTGGAGCTGGTGTTCCCCCTGGCCACGTCCGCTGCCGTGCCGCCTCTGCAGAAGGCCCGCGCCCTGCGTCGTCTGGAGGGGCGCCTGGTGGAGGGGGCGGTGGTGATCACGGCCTCTGAGCACCGTTCCCAGTGGCAGAACCGGGTGGCGGCGCGGCAGCGTCTGGTGGAGCTGCTGCAGCAGGCCATGGCGCCGCCGCCGCCGCCGCGGCGTGCCACGCGGCCCAGCCGCGGCTCGGTGGAGCGGCGCCTGGCCGCCAAGAAGCAGCGCGGTGCCCTCAAGGGCCAACGCCGGCAGCGCTTGCCGGAGGAGTGAACTGCAGTCCGGAGCTGAGGCCGCAGCGCACCCCTCAGCCTTGGCGGCCGGCATCGGAGTCTGAAGCGGAGTTGGCCGTGAGGTCTGCCGCGGCTTCAGCTCGGATCTCGGCCTTGGCCTGCCGCCATAGGCCCTCCAGCTCCTGCAGGCTCCGCCCCCGCAGATCACCGCCCAGGGCTGCCTCCACCCGGGAGAAGCGATCGAGGAAGCGGTGGTTGGTGCCGGCCAGGCCTTCCTCCGGGTCGATGCCGCACCAGCGGGCCACATTCACCAGGGTGAACAGCACGTCTCCCAGTTCTTCCTGGGCATGGGTCCGATCGCCGCTGTTGCGGGCCTCCTCCACCGCCTCCTTGAGCTCGTCAAGCTCTTCGTGCACTTTGGTCCAGACGCCGTGCAGGTCGTCCCATTCGAAGCCGGCCACGGCGGCCTTCTTCGAAATCGTCATGGCGCCGGCCAGGGCGGGGAGGCCACGCACCTTGGCGGCCAGGCGATCACTCAGGGGGCTGGCCGAGGTGGTGGCCGCTTCCTGGGCCTTGATCGCCTCCCAGGTGCGCGTCACGGCGGCGCTGTCGCCGCCTGATCCCCGGTTGCCGGCGGCAGGGTCGGCCGGTGGTTCGAACACGTGGGGGTGGCGGCGCACCAGCTTGGCGCTGATGCCCCGGGCGATCCCCGCCAGATCAAAGCGCTCCGCTTCGCTGGCGATGCGGGCGTGCAGCACCACCTGCAGCAGCAGATCCCCCAGTTCCTCCTCCAGATGCCGGTCGTCGCCGTGGCGGATGGCATCCGCCACCTCATGGGCCTCCTCGAGCACGTAGGGCACCAGGGAGGCGTGGGTCTGCTCCAGATCCCAGGGGCAGCCGTGCTCCGGATCCCGCAGCTGATCCACCACCGCGATCAGCTCCGCCAGGGCGGCCAGGCTGTCGCTCGGGTCAGGGGCGGCGCCGGAGCCCGGCGGGCACGACAGGGGATCGGGGCGCATCACGAGGGGGCGGGGAGGTCCGCCCAAACCCTCTCATCTCCTGCGGCGCAGGATCCGTGGCAGGCGCGGGATCGGGTCGCCGTCCTGCAGAAGATGCAGCCAGCTGCTCGCCTCCAGGCCGATCAGGGCGGTGAGCAGCAGGGGCCGTTGGTCGTGCCAGAGCCGCGCAGAGGCCTGCAGCAGGCTGGCCGGCGCTGGACTGCCGAGCGGCTGCAGCAGCAGGCTCAGCAGCAGGATCCAGGCCGCCAGGTAGAGCAGCCGCCCGCCGGTGCCGATCAGGGGGCTGTGGGAGATCAGGGAACGGTGCGACAGACCCCGCCGGTAGGGCCACCACAACCAGCGCAGCAGGCCCCAGCGGCGGGTGGCATTGGAGCGGGTGTCCAGATCCGGCGACAGCCACAGCCCGCCCACCAGGAACGCCAGGCTGGCCGTTGCCACACCCATGATTCCCAGCAGCGGCCACCACAGCAACCCGAAGGGCAGGCTCAGCAGGCAGGTGGTGCGGTCGTGGTCGGTGCCGCTGGCCATGAACCGGTCGTGTTCCCGTCGGTGTGCCGGTTGCTCAGTGTGCAGGCTGTTCAGGCCTGGGACAGTTCTTCCGGGGCGCGGCCCCGCGGCAGCACGTTGAACCGCTGGCGCACCTGCTCGAGAGGGGCGGCGAAGTGGTCCCAGGGATCGATGCCGGCCAACAGGTCCACGCTCACGTGGGAGCCGTGCTCGAGGCCCGCGAAGATCCGATCCACATCGAGCTGGCCGCGCCCGGCCGGCACAAAGGGCGAGGCGCCGATGCCGAGCTCGAATTCCGCCAGGGCGAACATCAGCAGATAGAAGGGGTCCACCTTCTCGAAGCCCGCCTGGAAGCCGAGCACCGCGCCCTCCTCGGCGGGGGTGGTGCCATAGCCCCCCAGCACGTGGCAGCAGTCGTGGTGCATCACCGGCGGTGGTGGCCCGCCGTGCTCACCGGGGAACTGGAAGCCGTTGCGGTCGATGAAGTTGGCGTAGGCCAGCCCGAAACTGCCTTCCGGGTAGCTCCGCAGCTGCCGGTAGCGCTCGGCCATGGCCCGATCCTCCTGGCCGAGCAGCACCCGGGCGCTGGCCAGGGCGGCGGATAGCCCCTCCTGGCGCCACATGGCCTTGAAGGCCTGGGGGATGAAGCCGCGCCGGGCCACATCGAGGCGCACCAGCCAGGCCTGGTGCTCCATCACCTGCTGGAAGGTGCGTACCGGGCCCGGATCCACGTTCAGACACTGGGCGGAGCGCTCCAGCAGGTCCAGCTGCTGCTGTGTGGGCGTGCCATCGAACAGGGCCACCAGGGTCATGCCCCGCAGGATGCGCTCGCGCCACTGGGGATCCGGATTCACGCCATTCACCCGGGCGGCCAGGGCTTCTGGATCGATGTCCGGCAGGGTCTCCAGTGCCAGATCGAGGTGCAGGAGGTGATCGCGAACGCCCCGGATCGCGGCCATGGCCTTGGCCGATGGTGTGCCGCGCAGGCGGGCCATGGTCATCAGGGCGGCCAGCCCGGCCTTCCCGATCGCCTGACGCTGGTCGTCCGGCAGGGTGGCCTGAACGTCGATCACCATGGCGGAGTCTTCATGGGGGCCAGCCTGAGTTCACGGATCGAGGGCTCAGTGGACAAGCGCTCAATAGCAGAGATCAATATTGCCGGAGCTGTGCTGCTGCTGCTGCACGCAGGTGTCGACGCTCTCCCGATCGATCTGGTCCTCGCCGCTCGGTCCGCTGGTGAGCCAGGAGCCGACCAGGAAGAGGAGCAACAGCAGGCCGGCGAACCCGATCACCACACTGGCCCGCCGGAAGGTGAACCAGGCCTGCTCGAGACGGACTTTCCTCTCCAGCGCACGGATGCGGGTCTTGCGCTTGGCGTCCTCTCCCTTCACATCCTCTGCCCGGCTGGCCAGAGGCCCATCCTCTCACCGGCGGCAGGCGAACCGGCAGCAGGCACAATGGAGAGACGCGCGATTAGCTCAGCGGTAGAGCGCCTGCCTTACAAGCAGGATGTCGCTGGTTCGAACCCGGCATCGCGCATCTCAATTCTTCAGTCCTGAACAGGGATTAGCCGGAATGGCCCGATCCGCTTAATGGGGCTTGATACTGCTTGAAACAGCTTCTGTGCGCACGGCTGTGCGCACATGCGCAAGGCGCAGAAGGCAGGCACTCATGGCGAGCAGCCAGGAGCCCTTCGCTCCGAAAGAGATGTTCAGGTTTCGAGGGGCAGAGCCATGGCTCGTGTCCAATGGTCCATAACGGTCCCCCTGTGGCCTTACAGGCCAGAAAGTGGCGTTTGCTTGCCAAGTTTCGCGATGCTGGACGCCTCTTTGTGCGTCACAAGACTCGAGCGGCGTCCGACCAGAGCGCTGAGCCGCCGCCGGCCTGCCGATGCTGGGCTGGGCGGCCCGCTCGGCGGGCTAGTGCGCCGACCTGATGACTGCTGCTGGTGAGAGCGATCTCCGCCGTGCAGAGGCCATTCGCCTGCTTACGCAAGAGCAGAAGCAGGCGGAGCGACTGAAGGGTCTGTAGGAAGGGGGACGCCACCCGGGGATCTGACCGGGGCAGCGAGGCCATCGAGGTAGAGCCTCCAGAACCTCTGCCGATGGGCTTCGCTGTCTCCACCAGGAAGCCAGGACGGGGGAAGCGTTCTACCCAGTCCTCAGGATCTGGAGCGGTGAGCGAGACACCCAGCAGCTCGGCCAGCTCGGAGCTGGTGAGCCAGGCGCTTAACCACCAGAAGCGGATCAGGCGATGCAGGGGGAGCCTGGGGCCTCGATGGTTCGGTCAGTTGCGACAGCTCTTGGAGCTGGAGCTCAACCTGGGCAAGATCGAGTCCAGAGACGCCAAGGACCGGGCGGCATTCGGATCCCTTCAGACAGCTAAGCGGGACTGCGTTGAGACAGATGAGGCGAGATTGAGGTTGAACCTATGCACCTACCGCATAGAGGCACTCGGTAGATCCTGCAGTCCTTCTCAGACCTCTGCACGCCTCTCCCGTCTGCGTCATGCTTTCTAGGCCTGCTCATGTTTCGGCAGCACATCGGCATGGCCCCGCCAACCATCTATGACCTCTGTTGCCCCCGCGCCGAGTTCCTCGCGCTACACAGGCTTCGATCCTGTGAAGACCGCGGCTCCTGCCGCGTCAGACTTCGAAGCCCTGGAGAACCTGCGCCGCCTGGCACTGGCTGAGCAGGTGCCAGCGCCCAAGCAGCTGGAACTGGTGCTTGCTGAGCTGGCCGAAGCACCCTGAACTGTGGAGGAACAGCCATGACCACAGCCCCCACCTACGCCATCAGCGAAACCCAGCTGCAGCAGATGGCTGCCGAGATCCGCCAGGAGATCCCGGGGGCAGAGGTGCGGCTGTTCGGCTCCCGCGCCCGGGGTGATGCAGGTTCCGACTCCGATGTGGACCTGTTGATCACCGCCAGCGACAGCTGGCTGGCTCAGCACAACCGCTTCGACACCCTGGGCAGGCTGTGGCGCAAGCTCAGTCACCACCGCATTCCCGTGGACCTGTTGCTGTATTCCCAGAGCCAGGTGGAAGAGCGGCGTCAATGGCTCAGCCATGTGATCGCTCGCGCTTATCGCGAGGGAAGGCTGCTGCATGGCCAACCCTGACGCCGAGGCCATGCTGCGGATCGCCCGCCGCGATCTGAAGGCGGCTGAGGTCCTTCAGGACACCTCCATTGCCGAAGCGAACTGGGGCTTCCAGATCCAACAGGCCGTGGAGAAAGCGCTCAAGGCATGGCTTCTCAGCCTTGGAGATGACCCGCCCTTCATCCACAACCTCACCTCCCTGTTCGGTCGGCTTGCCGATGCAGGTGAGTCTGTAGAGGGATTCCTGCCGCTGGAGGCCTTCACGGCCTTCGCTGTGCAGTTCCGCTACGACGCCGAACCCGAGTCCATGGAACTCGATCGCCAGCTCTGGCACCAACAAGCCGTGGCGCTTGTGGACCATGTGGCTGAGGTCGTTCGCTCCACGCCATGACCGGCCTGAAGGATCACGGCTGGCAGGACAGCTTCACGAGCTCCCAGGACAACCTCCTGGAGGGGTTCTACCGCCCGGTGCTGCAGGAGGCCGTGCGCTACTGGCGAATCACCGGCTACTTCTCCAGCCGCTCCCTGCTGCAGGTCCTTGATGGAGTGGAACAACTCGTGCTGGCCTCCCCCGATGGCCGCGGCCGTGGCCAGATGCGCCTGATCACAGGCTTCTTCATGAGCTCGGCCGATCTTCAGGCCCTGGCCACAGGCCTGAGCCCTTCCCACCTGCTGGAGCAACAGCTCACCAAGCAGTTCCCATTCAAGGGCGTGACCCCAGGCGACGGCAGCGTTACCGATCTGGCCGCTGAGCTGCTCGCCTGGCTGGTGCAGAAGGGGCATCTGGAGATTCGCGTTGGCCTGCCCTCGCAGGAAGGTCAGATCAGCAGTGATGGGGCGATCTTCCACGCCAAGGAAGGGGTCGTGGAAGATCGCCATGGGGATCGGCTGGCCTTCACCGGCAGCATCAATGAGACCCCGAATGGCTGGAGCACCAACTACGAAACCTTTGATGTGTTCTGCAGCTGGAGCGGTGACCAGCGCCGCGTGGATGCCAAGGAGCGCCACTTCCTGCGGCTCTGGCAGAACAAGGATCACGACGCCACCCTTTCTTACCTGGCCAGCCTCTGCCGGAGCAGTGTTGAGGCCTTCCCCGAGTTGGCCAACAGACCCTTGTTCCCCCGTGCCATGGCCGAGGCCGCCTGTCTTGGGGAAGAAGGAACGGATCTGAGCCGCCAAGGGTTTGAGCGGGCACTGGCTGGATAGGGTGGTTGCCGCCGATGGCGGCACCGATCGAGCCAGCGCTCTGGTGACCAGCGCCAAATTCAGCGAGACCGCCCAGCGCCACAACTTCGAGGCTGGCTGGCTCGTGAGGGATCCGTGGAGGGCCAGCACGGTCAGCGACCACTTCAGACGCCTGGTGGCCAATCGGTTGTTCGTAGCGCTCTAGCTGAGACCATCCCCCGATGCCCAGAGGAAATCTGCAACGGCGCCATCCGGTGTGCTGCATCCACCAGACCTTCAGAACGGACAGGCCGCACCGCCCCAGGGACTCGGTTACATCGTGATCGTCCGAGCGCTCCCACCGGTACGTTGCTACCAACCCGGCGGCCGCATCCCCAGTTCCTGCGATTCGTGATCGCCCTTCTCCCTACCACTGCCGCACCAGAAGCCGCGGGGAGCCGCGCCAAGCTCTGGGGGCTGGCTCTGGTGATGGTCGGGATCTTTCTGCTGGATCTGCTGCTGCCGAGCAGCGTTCCGCTGCTTACGTTCTATTTCTTCGTGGTGGTGCTCTCGGCGAGCATCGCAGCGCCTCGCCAGATGCTCCCGTTGATCGTCGGGGCCTATGTCCTGGCGATCGCCTCCGCCCACACGAGGGGAGAGCCCTTCTCCATCGATTTCGCCTCCCGGCTGCTGGGGCTCAGCGCCGTCACCGCCGCGGCGGTGTGGCTCTCCGACCAGCGCACCCGCGAGCTGGAGCAGCGCCACCGCGAGGAGCAGATCCTCAGGCTCACCTTTGATGCCGCCCCCGCTGGGGTGGCCCTTTCGGACGCCGATGGTCGGCTGATCCGCCTGAACAGAGCCCTCTGCGAGATGCTCGGCCTCGATCCAGAGCGCCCGCTCGCCATCCACTGGCGTGATGTCACCCACTCCGATGACATCGCCAGGGAGGAGCAGCTGCTGCAGGAGATCCAGGCCAACCGGCGCGACAGCTATCGGATCCGCAAGCGCTACCTGCGCAGCGATGTCAGCATCCGCTGGATGGACGTCAGCGTGTCCTGCGTGCGCCGGCCCGATGGACGGGTGGACTTCTTCATCGGCCAGGCCATCGACATCACCGATCAGATCCATGCCCAGCAGGACCTGGTGCGATCCGAGGAACGGTTCCGTCTCCTTTCGGAGAACGCCGCCGACGTGGTGATCCAGATCGCCCCCAATGGCACCCTGCGCTGGGTGTCGCCCTCACTCACCGCCGTGCTGGGCTGGCGGCCCGAGGAGTGGATCGGGCATCGCGGCACCGACTTCCTCGAACACCGCGGGTCAGCGAAGCAGTACCAGGCGAATCTTGAGCGTCTGCGGGCCGGAAAAACGGTCGTGGCCCGCGATCGTGTGCGTGCCAAGGATGGGCACTGGCACTGGGCCGAGACCCACGCCAGTGCCTTCCGAGACGCCAAGGGTCGGATGGATGGCTTTATTGCCTCCTTCCGCCTCATCGACACGGAGGTCGCCAAGGAACAGGAGTTGCTGCGCCGCGCCGGCACCGACAGCCTCACCGCTCTGTTCAACCGGGAGGAGATGTTCCGGCAGATTGAGCGCCTCATGGCTCGCCACCAGCGCCGGGGCGAGAAGCTGGCAGTGCTCTTCTGCGACCTGGACCGGTTCAAGAACGTGAACGACATCCATGGCCACCAGGCCGGCGATGCCGTGCTGCAGGAGATCGGGATCCGGGTGCGCTCCTGTCTGCGATCCACCGATCTTGCCGCCCGCATCGGCGGCGATGAGCTGATGGTGGTGCTCACTGACCTCCATGGCCCCGAGGATGCCAAGGCCATTGCCGAGAAGCTGCGGCTTGCAGCCCATGTGCCCGTACCGACGCAGGCGGGCGACCTGCAGGTGAGCATCAGCGTGGGTGTGGCCGTGGCGCAGCCGGATGAGTCGCTCGATGCCTTGATCGCCCGCGCTGACGCCGCCATGTATGCGGCCAAGGAGCAGGGCCGTGATCGGGTGGTGATGATTGCAGCCTCACCGCAGCAGAGACGAGAGTCCTGAGGAGCCTGAGCCAAGGTGAGCGCGCAGCCCTTCGCTTGATCAGGCCATGCCAGCGAGAACGGCAGCAGACCTCGGTCTGCTCTCCGGCTCTGAACCCGACGCGGAGATCAGCCGGTGGGCCTCCGCTGAATGCGCCTGGGGCCCAGCCTCAGTACCGCGGAGCCGAGCCACGGAGACGGGACGCAGGTGCCCGTGCGCACGGGAGGACACCCGCTGCACAGGCTGTACGCACAGATCTACGCACAGATGCCCAGAAATGGCCTCAGATCCCTTGCCGCAACTAGAGAAAGCGCCTGCCTTAAAAGCAGGATGTCGCTGGTTCGAACCCGGCATCGCGCATCTCAGTCACCGCTTGAAAAATCTTCCAAAGCCCTTCCTGCAAACGGTTTCCGCGTTGGGCTTGCTTGCGCACCGATTTCCTCCCTCGCACAGCGGGTAGTCCCGCCGAGCATCGGATCATCGGCCTCTTCTCAGGTGATTGACAGCGACCGCATCCTGGAACCGGGGTTATCCCGATGTCTGACTGGCTGCGACCCTGGCGCGTGGAGATTCGTGAGACAGGGCGTTGCGGTGCCATTGCCTATCACGAGCCGACAGGGAGTCTGACGTTTTACTCTGAGCTGGGCAGCAGCGACAGCGTCGCTCTGATTTGGGGGGAGTCTGCTGACCACTGGCACGCATGCCACCCCTGGGCTGCCGATCGCCGCCGTGACATCCTGAAGCGTGTCGCGGAGGAAGTCGTGCGCCAGAAGGCACCGAACTGCCCCGCGGACATTCAGGAGCCTCAGGAATTGATCCATATCCGGGAGCTGGATTAGGTAGCAGGAACTGCGCTCTTGATCAGGTTTTTCGGACGCGCGCTGCACCCGCAGTTGATTTGTGCTCAGGCGTACCCTTGTTGAAATGAATAACCCTGAGGTAAGTGGCGTGGTTGGTGGGGCATTGGATCAAGCTTCTTTCGCTTCAAGTTCTCTCTACTGGCCGGTTTGCCATCCGCCCTTTTCCAGAGAGGCCTCGGCGCCTATCAGCAAAGATGTCCGCTCAGGGTACTGATCTGAGTACCTCAGAAAGCCTACTCCGGATGGAGGATCATGGGCTTCGAGATCGGATGTTGATCGTCATCGCGCGTTGATCAGGAGCGCAGGCTTGAGCGGCCGGCCCCCGGTCGGAGGCTGAGGCCGGCCCGCCTCTTGCGGGCGGTCCAACCACAACCCCCTGGGGCCTGGGTTTCTGATCTTCAAGCAGCGACAGTGTCCTGCGGTCTGGGATGGTTGACCCGCACGACTGTTGGCTGAGCCCAATCGCGAGGTGGCCTGGCCCAGCGGCGTGGATGTTGCGCACGCGCCTGCTCATAGGTCTGCTGACGGACTCTGCAGATCGCGTCAGCTTCTCCGTAGTGACGTTGATTGGGCGTCACATACTTGATGCCGCTGTGACGATGCTCAGCGTTGTACCAGTCAACAAAACCATCGACCCAGGCACGCACTGAGAGAAGATCCCGGAAACGACGCACTGGATAGCTCTGGTGATATTTCATGGTTCGGAACCATGACTCAACGTAGGCGTTGTCATTGCTCACCCGCGGCCGCGAGAATGACAGGGAGATGCCGAGCTCGGCCAGCTTGGCGGCCAAGGTGTAGGAGCGCATGGGTGCTCCGTTATCGGCGTGCAGGATCGTGGTCGACCCCGAGCTGATCCCTTCATCACGGCAGACACGATCAAAGAAGTGCTTGGCCAGTTCGCCGCATTCACGATCGTGCACCTCAACACCAAGGATGCGCCGGCTCCACACATCCATCACCATATAAAGGTAGTAGAACTGACCCTTCACAGGCCCCGGCAACAGGGTGATATCCCAGGCCAGCACTTGATGGATGCCCGTTGCCTCCAGCACGGGTGGCTCTCTTGGCTCCCGCGGTGGGCGGCTCCTGCCGCGATGATTTAACAGGCCTTCCTGGCGCATGATGCGGTAAATCGTTGACTCCGATCCCACGTAGACTCCCTCCTCGGCAAGGATCGCCACGATCTGACCAGGCGTGAGATCGGCAAAGCGTGGATCGTTGACAGTGGACAACACCTGTTGGCGCTCCTCCTCGCTGAAACGATGCATGACATGCCTGGACGCTCCCTTGCGTTGATCGCAGCTGAATCCCTGGGTCCGAATCATCAAGCCCCATCGCCTCAGCGTGCGTGTCGCCAGGCCGAAAAGATCAGCAATGGCCTTGGCCGAAAGGCCACGACTGATGCCTTCCTGTAGAAGCGCGACGATCGCACCGCGATCGCCAGACGGAATCAAGGATCCTCGTCCGGTTGAAAGATCTGGTTGAACTTTTTTGAGAGCATCAACAACGTCGCCGCTTCTGTCAGTGCTTTTTCTTTCTTCTGCAATTCACGCTCCAGCTGGCGATTCCGCCGGACCAGTTCCTGATTCTTGCGTTGCAGTTCCCGCTGATCAGCCATGCTCGGCGCGCTGGGGCCATTGGCATCCTCGGCGGCCTGGCGCCAACGGGCAACCTGCTTGGGGTACAGCCCCCGCTCCCTGCAGAACGACCCGAGCTCGCTTCCGTTCAGTCCTGCGGCCTGGATCACGGCTGCCAGCTTGTCGGCAGCGCTCCACTGCTCCGGCGGCCGGTTCGTGGCAGGCACCAGCTGGCCCTGCTTCTGCCACTGGCTCCGCCAGTTGTAGATGGTCTGCGCCGTGATCCCGGTGTCGCGGGCGATCTCAGCCACGCTCTCAAGGTTCGGAGGGCTCATCCGCAGGCGGACGGCTTCCCGCAGAGCGGCGTCATAGGGCGGTTGCATAGTCGTCGGTTGGGCCCCCAGGTGGACGGGTCAAACCGAGCGGACTTCTTCCTAAGAAACACCAACGGCCAACAGGGATCTCGGCTGACTGACC
Organism: Synechococcus sp. CBW1002; assembly: GCF_015840915.1. Taxonomy (NCBI): domain Bacteria; kingdom Bacillati; phylum Cyanobacteriota; class Cyanophyceae; order Synechococcales; family Synechococcaceae; genus Synechococcus; species Synechococcus sp. CBW1002. The sequence goes on along the minus strand of NZ_CP060398.1, from coordinate 817,800 downwards.
ACACCTCAAGCAGAGGCAACAAGTTGAAAACCAAGGGCAATGGCGCGTCGCTGGAGACCACGAATCTGACGATCCCTTGATTCCTCCTGATATGCGGCAGCACCGGGATCCTGATATACCAAACCATCACGGAGCGTCTTGTAGTAAAGAATGGCAAGCTTTCGGGCAGTAGCAATTAATGCTTTACTCTTTCCGGCACGTGCTGCCAGACGACGTTGAAAAGCACCCAGTGCAGTATTCGTTCTTCCCAGCGGTACGGCAGCCATCCAAAAGGCACTACCTGCTCGCGTAGTGCCCTGTCGTGTTCGTGAAGAAAGTACCTTTCCCCCTGAGATCCTGTTCTGAGGACTGAGTCCCAGCCATGACACAAAATGCTGGGCACTGGGCCAGCGCTTCATGTCCAACCCACACTCACTAATGAGCGTGAGAACTGTTGTTGGTCCTAATCCCGGAAGCCTTAGAAGATTGTGGCCTGACAAGGCTTGAATTAGGTGGGTTGGGTTAAATGCAAAGCCATGTCCGCATATCTTCCAATCCCCAGGTTGACTGCCTGGATCTTGATAGTCCGAGCCGGCAAGCTCTGTCATCAATGATTGTGCCGCAAGCTCGCAGGCCCTGATCTTCTCTGAATAGGTGTCAAAGAGCTCAACTGCGATCTTCAAAGAGAACAAGTGATCGTCTTGGTAGTTCCCCTCAAGAGCAGCCGCAATTGTTGCCGCGCTCTCCTTGCAGCGTCTGTCTCGGAGAGAAGCGAGTCTTTCGGGGTCCCTCTCACCTGAAAGTATGGCATCGATGATTCGCCTACCGGTTAGTCCGCTGATATCTCTGACAACATGATGAAGCTGAAGATTCATAAGCATCAGCGCCTTCTGGATGTGTTGCTGATGAGACGAGCGGTATCGAACAAGTTGATCACGCTGCCGCAGATATGAGCGTAGTTCTGTGATTTTTTGGTCTGGACGAAAGCTTGCTCTCACCAGGCCGTAGCTGTGGAGCTGCTGAAGCCATTGTGCATCGTTGATATCCGTCTTGCGGCCCGGAACATTCTTGGCGTGCCTGGCATTAACAAGAAAGACGTCAATGCCTTTGCCAGAGAGAATCTCGTAAAGCGGAACCCAGTAGATTCCAGTGGACTCCATGGCAATGGTGCTAATTCCAACTGCCAGCAGCCATTCGGCGAGTGCGATTAGATCCTTTGTGAAGCTTGAAAACTTGCGGACGGGATTCGGATCAAGCTCGACAGGAACAGCAACAACGTGGAATCTACTGCCGACATCAATTCCAGCGGAACGAGGGTTAATGACTTTCAGACGAGCTCGGCGCTTGCCTGCTGAAATTGGTTCTCCCATGGCTTAAGGACTCACTAGGTGATCGGGAGGGCATCAGGCAGGATTCGCGCACTAAAATCAGCAAATTCCTAATCGGGATCGGCCGACTAACTCATTGGTCAGTCGAGCCGTCGCCAGGGCAGGGAGCGCAATTCGAATCCCAGGCCACGTTTGCTTTCGGGGTCAGGCCTCCAAAGATGTCATCGGCCATGGCCCGATGTCCTCATGACCAGAGTGGCAAGGGCGCTCTGGCTTGGCCGTGGGTGTTTCGGGCGCGAGGGCGTACGCGCGTACTGGTTCGTTTGCTGACACTGGGGGCCCAATGCCATTCGAAATGGCTTGGCAGGTGCCCCAAAGCCTTTGCAGAACTGCGACGCGTAGTCGTCCTCCAGCTTATCCCAGGGAATGAGCTCAGCAAGCTTGATCCAGCGATTGTCACCAGAGAGTTTGCCGCCAAACGGCAAGAAGAAATCCTCAAACGAGAGCTGATGACGATGCTCGCGCCGATACATGCGGAAAACTCTGGACTGCTTTTCGGCGATATCGAGCCGAATTGGGCACATTCTACAGTTGAAATCTGCTCGGATCCACTGCGGCGCAGCCGCTTTGCCCCTTCTCAGGAGGCCCGAAATAGGGCCTCCTGAGAAAGTAAGAACCAGCCCTAGGTCAGCAAAGTGGGGAGGCCCCGCCCTAACACTGAGTGTTGCTCAGGCTGCAGCCGGTTGATTGCTCAGGAGCCGCTCCTCGCCTCTTCGGATGGATTCAGTGCCGATCAGTAGCTGAAACAAGAAGGCAAAAAGGACCAAAAGAAGCCCCAGCAGCTTCTCGAGGTTCATCACCAGTACAGCCAATGCAATGGCTGATCCTTGGGTGGCAGCGAGCTTCTCACGAATCAAACCCAATCCAAATCGCCGCTTCCCCTGTCCGATTTTGCCTTCTACCGCGTTACGTTGCCGTTGATCATCAAGAAACTGTCTCTTCTCTTCTGCCACAAGCTCAGGATCGCTCTTGGGCCGACCAAGGCGAGGTCCACTCAGGCGAATCCCATGACGCTGACAGAAAGCGCGGTTCGCTCGAGTCCGATAGATCTGATCGGCACAGATCACTTCTGGATAATGACCATGACGACGGCGATAGGCTCTTGCTTGAGCCTTTAGATCTTGTATCCGTTCAGGGGCCGTGACGCAGCCGCGCAGCATTCACCGCCCTTGATCGCTGATCACCAAGCGACCACAGACACCACGATCGATGACGGCCGGCTCAGGGATTCGGCAACAGCGATGGCATCTCACCGCCGCGATGATGGGCGATCAAGGCCTGCTCCAGGAACTGCCAGATATCACGGCCCTGTTGCCGCAGGCTGGTGGTGACCGTGAGCAACCTGCTGCGGCAGATTGCACCCTGGCGGGATTGGACGCCATGGCTGATCTTGCGCTGAATCACCGAATGGCGCAGGGCACGCTCGGCTGCGTTGTTGGTGGGCTCGATCCCTTCAATCTCCAGGAAGGTCCAGAGGCCATCGCTCACTTGCAGCAACTGATGGCAGGTACGCACCGTCTTGGCCCACGGCGTTCGCTCGCCGCGCTGGCAGCCCAGCTCCACAACCCGCTGCAGCGTGCCCACAAACGCCTGGCGGATCGGCCGACAGCCCTGCTGCAACGTGGACCAGTCGATCGTTCCGTCTTTGTAGCGGTGCCACTGGGCAAACAGCTGCTGCTGCAGGCCCAGCAGCTCCGCTCCAATCTCACCGCTGGCGCCCTGACGGTCAGCGATGGCAGTGAGATCGCGGATCACGTGCGCCCAGCACAGCTGGCGCTGCTCCAGCGGGAGATGGTTGTAGGCGGAGAAGCGGTCGCTCACCACAATTCCGCCAAAGGCATTCCCGAGCAGGTCGATCGCGGCGGCAGCCGAGCGGCTCAGGCTCTGCAAGAACACTGTCACCCCCATGGCGGTCACCATGACCCACTCCCAGCCGCGCCGGCCATCGGGGTTGCCCCCATCGGCATTACCGGTGGGGGCACCGGTTTCATCGACATAGACCACCGACTGCTGACGGGCAAACGCAAGGGCCTCCTGCATGGGCTGCTCCAGTGCTGCACTCAAGCGCTGGCGGATAGTGGCCATCGCTCCCCGGCTGATCTGTACCCCCAGCAGCTGATCCAGCAGCGCCTGGGTCTTGCTGAAACTCAACGGGAAGGCACTACCCAGCAGACCCACCAGAGCACTGAGCCGGGGACCGTAATGGCTTACTTCCACCTCCGCCGGTAACGAGGCACAGGTGCTGGTGGTACAGCAGGGGCAGACCAGGCGGTGCAGCCGGTGCTCGATCACCAGAGGCGTGATCGGTGGAATCTCGATCACCTGGTGCCTCAAGGGCTCGGGATCCTGACCCTGTAGCAACGTGCCGCAGCGGCGGCAGGCCTGGGGGTGGTGCTCGACCACCTCATCCACCCGCTCGATCGGCAGCAGCTCCGGCCCAGATCCGGGATGGCCCGGCTGGCCGCCGCGCTTGCGGCCACTGCCCTTGCGTCGTTCGGGCGGCTTAAACCCCTGGCCATCACTGGAGGGAGGCTTGGAAGAATTGCGGGAGCTGCGGCCGATCCGCTCGCGCAGATGGGCCAGTTCGGTCGCCAGGGCGGTGAGCTGGATGCGGAGCTGCTCGATCTCCTGTTGCTGCCTCTGGCACTGACTGACCAGCTCAAGAAATCCAGCCTTCACTCCCACCGGGGTGGCGGCCCAATCGGCTTCTGAAATCCCGGCCGGTGGGGTGGTCATCGCAAGGAGTCTCTTACTGAGATGCAACCAGGAATCAAGCCACCGTCAAGGGTTCAGCAAGCCCGATGTTCGTTGCGAGCTGTCCCGACTCCTGAACGGGTACTAGATCTTCTCCTTCGTTGTAGGGGTCGTAGCTCAAGCGGTCTAGGTAGGTGAATCCATCACCCGTAACTAAAATTGAGATCTTGGCTCCGAATTCGACATTACATCTGGCTTTGCCACGAACTATGGGCCTGATGTGAGCTTGGAAGAGGCTCACGATCCAATTGGGGATGCTTCTGCTGTCTGAGTGGTAGAGAATCTTCTGCTGGCGAATCAGCTCGCTGACCACCAAGAGTTTGTGATACCAGTGTCTTCCTGCGGCCAAAAGGCAGGCTGAGGTGGTCTGGCTTTTCTGGACAGGCCCCATCGTTAACCTCTGAGGCGGGGTACCGCCCCTGAAAGGGGCTCCCACCGATGAGCAAGCGCCGCACCCACAGCCCCGAGTTCAAGGCCAGGGTCGCCATGGAGGCGATCAGTGGCCGCAAGACGATCCAGGAGATCGCCGCCGACCACGCCATCCACCCGATCCAGGTGAGCCAGTGGAAGCGGCAGCTCCTGGACGGTGCCAGCGAGCTCTTCACCCGAGGCAAGAAGACCAAGGACAAGGAGGAGGGGCAGGCCAAGGAGGCGGAGCTGTTCCAGCAGATCGGACGGCTGCAGATGGAGCTGGAGTGGCTCAAAAAAAAGTCTCAACTGCTCTGATGCCCGTGAACTGCGCAAGCTGGTCGATCACGACCACCCCGAGCTCAGCATCAGCAGGCAGTGTGCGCTGCTGGGGCTGCCTCGATCCACGCTGTACTACCGGCCGACACCGGTCCGTGTATCGACGCTGCGGATCATGGCCAGGATCGATGCTCTCTACCTGGAGGATCCCTGCAGCGGCAGCCGCCGGATGGTGGACTATCTGGCCCAAGATGGTATCCCGATCAGCCGAGATCGAGTGCGAAACCTCATGCGGCGCATGGGATTACGGGCGATCTACCAGAAGCCCCGGACGACGGTTCCAGGTGATCCGTCCGTGCGGTTCCCCTGCCTGGTGGACCTCACGCAGGTCACGTCGGTGGATCAGGTCTGGGCGACCGACATCACCTACATCCCTCTGCAGAAAGGGTTCCTCTATCTGGTGGCGATCATGGATCTCCATTCCAGGCATGTGCTCAGCTGGAGGCTCTCCAACAGCCTTGACACGAAGTTCTGTCTGGAGGCCCTGGAGATGGCCTTGGGAGGCGGCCGTAGGCCAGAGATCTTCCACTCCGATCAAGGCTGTCAGTTCACGTCCGCTGACTTTGTGGCCAGACTCAAAGGGGAGCGGATCCAGATCAGCTGGTCCGGCAGAAAGCGGTGCTACGACAACATCCTTGTTGAACGGCTGTGGAGGACTGTCAAGTACGAGGAGGTCTACCTACGGGCATACAGCGATGGCTGGGACGCTGAAATCAGCCTGGCCCGCTTCCTGTGGCGGTATTGCCATGTAAGACCTCACAGTTCCCTTGGAGGCAAAACTCCCCACGCGGTCTACACTGAGGCCGAACCATGTTCCACCCGTCCTGGGTTAACGATGTCAGGGGCCGGAACTGTCCAATAAAAGGCACCCACCTCAGGCACCGCAAGCGATCAGGGCATCAATACTGCCAAGATTCCGTTGAAGATGGCCGAGCTGCTGCTTAATCGCTCTTCGAATCTTGCTGATGCGAGGGCGCTTCTTCTTTGCCACTGCCAAAAACTGCTGACGGGCTTTCTTTCGATGCGTACGTGGCTTCTGGCCAAACGCCTCTCTGATCGGCGGATGCATCGCATCAATCAGTTTTTCTGTAACTTCTCTGGCTTCATTGAGCAGAGATAAATCAGTCGGATAGCGGATGTCAACCGGTGCGCATGTGGCGTCAATCAAGAGTGTGCCTTGGTTGGCCGATGGCATAGACGTGTGATCATTGCTGCCATGCCCCGTGGAAGAACCGCCACCTTTGTCTGCACCTTGATCATCGTCGGCATCTGCGGCCTGGATCACATTCAGCCCATGGCGCACGATCCGTTCGTTGCAGTCGTTGATCACTGACTCCGGCAGGCGCTTCCGGAAATAGACCATCATCGATGGATCGAACGGTGCTGAGAACTGGAACGCTTCTAATCCAATGAAGAATTGCAGGTACGGATTTTCCTTGAGTTGCTCAACCAGCTCCTCGTCTGTGATCGCCATGCGAGCTTTGATGATCAGGGCACCCAATGCCATTCGAAATGGCTTGGCAGGTGCCCCAAAGCCTTTGCAGAACTGCGACGCGTCCCCCAGTGTCAGCAAAGAAGTCCGCTCGGTTTGACCCGTCCACCTGGGGGCCCAACCGACGACTATGCAACCGCCCTATGACGCCGCTCTGCGGGAAGCCGTCCGCCTGCGGATGAGCCCTCCGAACCTTGAGAGCGTGGCTGAGATCGCCCGCGACACCGGGATCACGGCGCAGACCATCTACAACTGGCGGAGCCAGTGGCAGAAGCAGGGCCAGCTGGTGCCTGCCACGAACCGGCCGCCGGAGCAGTGGAGCGCTGCCGACAAGCTGGCAGCCGTGATCCAGGCCGCAGGACTGAACGGAAGCGAGCTCGGGTCGTTCTGCAGGGAGCGGGGGCTGTACCCCAAGCAGGTTGCCCGTTGGCGCCAGGCCGCCGAGGATGCCAATGGCCCCAGCGCGCCGAGCATGGCTGATCAGCGGGAACTGCAACGCAAGAATCAGGAACTGGTCCGGCGGAATCGCCAGCTGGAGCGTGAATTGCAGAAGAAAGAAAAAGCACTGACAGAAGCGGCGACGTTGTTGATGCTCTCAAAAAAGTTCAACCAGATCTTTCAACCGGACGAGGATCCTTGATTCCGTCTGGCGATCGCGGTGCGATCGTCGCGCTTCTACAGGAAGGCATCAGTCGTGGCCTTTCGGCCAAGGCCATTGCTGATCTTTTCGGCCTGGCGACACGCACGCTGAGGCGATGGGGCTTGATGATTCGGACCCAGGGATTCAGCTGCGATCAACGCAAGGGAGCGTCCAGGCATGTCATGCATCGTTTCAGCGAGGAGGAGCGCCAACAGGTGTTGTCCACTGTCAACGATCCACGCTTTGCCGATCTCACGCCTGGTCAGATCGTGGCGATCCTTGCCGAGGAGGGAGTCTACGTGGGATCGGAGTCAACGATTTACCGCATCATGCGCCAGGAAGGCCTGTTAAATCATCGCGGCAGGAGCCGCCCACCGCGGGAGCCAAGAGAGCCACCCGTGCTGGAGGCAACGGGCATCCATCAAGTGCTGGCCTGGGATATCACCCTGTTGCCGGGGCCTGTGAAGGGTCAGTTCTACTACCTTTATATGGTGATGGATGTGTGGAGCCGGCGCATCCTTGGTGTTGAGGTGCACGATCGTGAATGCGGCGAACTGGCCAAGCACTTCTTTGATCGTGTCTGCCGTGATGAAGGGATCAGCTCGGGGTCGACCACGATCCTGCACGCCGATAACGGAGCACCCATGCGCTCCTACACCTTGGCCGCCAAGCTGGCCGAGCTCGGCATCTCCCTGTCATTCTCGCGGCCGCGGGTGAGCAATGACAACGCCTACGTTGAGTCATGGTTCCGAACCATGAAATATCACCAGAGCTATCCAGTGCGTCGTTTCCGGGATCTTCTCTCAGTGCGTGCCTGGGTCGATGGTTTTGTTGACTGGTACAACGCTGAGCATCGTCACAGCGGCATCAAGTATGTGACGCCCAATCAACGTCACTACGGAGAAGCTGACGCGATCTGCAGAGTCCGTCAGCAGACCTATGAGCAGGCGCGTGCGCAACATCCACGCCGCTGGGCCAGGCCACCTCGCGATTGGGCTCAGCCAACAGTCGTGCGGGTCAACCATCCCAGACCGCAGGACACTGTCGCTGCTTGAAGATCAGAAACCCAGGCCCCAGGGGGTTGTGGTTGGACCGCCCGCAAGAGGCGGGCCGGCCTCAGCCTCCGACCGGGGGCCGGCCGCTCAAGCCTGCGCTCCTGATCAACGCGCGATGACGATCAACATCCGATCTCGAAGCCCATGATCCTCCATCCGGAGTAGGCTTTCTGAGGTACTCAGATCAGTACCCTGAGCGGACATCTTTGCTGATAGGCGCCGATGTAGGTGATGTCGGTCGCCCAGACCTGATCCACCGACGTGACCTGCGTGAGGTCCACCAGGCAGGGGAACCGCACGGACGGATCACCTGGAACCGTCGTCCGGGGCTTCTGGTAGATCGCCCGTAATCCCATGCGCCGCATGAGGTTTCGCACTCGATCTCGGCTGATCGGGATACCATCTTGGGCCAGATAGTCCACCATCCGGCGGCTGCCGCTGCAGGGATCCTCCAGGTAGAGAGCATCGATCCTGGCCATGATCCGCAGCGTCGATACACGGACCGGTGTCGGCCGGTAGTACAGCGTGGATCGAGGCAGCCCCAGCAGCGCACACTGCCTGCTGATGCTGAGCTCGGGGTGGTCGTGATCGACCAGCTTGCGCAGTTCACGGGCATCAGAGCAGTTGAGACTTTTTTTTGAGCCACTCCAGCTCCATCTGCAGCCGTCCGATCTGCTGGAACAGCTCCGCCTCCTTGGCCTGCCCCTCCTCCTTGTCCTTGGTCTTCTTGCCTCGGGTGAAGAGCTCGCTGGCACCGTCCAGGAGCTGCCGCTTCCACTGGCTCACCTGGATCGGGTGGATGGCGTGGTCGGCGGCGATCTCCTGGATCGTCTTGCGGCCACTGATCGCCTCCATGGCGACCCTGGCCTTGAACTCGGGGCTGTGGGTGCGGCGCTTGCTCATCGGTGGGAGCCCCTTTCAGGGGCGGTACCCCGCCTCAGAGGTTAACGATGGGGCCTGTCCAGAAAAGCCAGACCACCTCACATCCGATCTCGAAGCCCATGATCCTCCATCCGGAGTAGGCTTTCTGAGGTACTCAGATCAGTACCCTGAGCGGACATCTTTGCTGATAGGCGCCGCGTAGTCGTCCTCCAGCTCATCCCAGGGAATGAGCTCAGCAAGCTTGATCCAGCGATTGTCACCAGAGAGTTTGCCGCCAAACGGCAAGAAGAAATCCTCAAACGAGAGCTGATGACGATGCTCGCGCCGATACATGTGGAAAACTCTGGACTGCTTTTCGGCGATATCGAGCCGAATTGAGCACATTCTACAGTTGAAATCTGCTCGGATCCACTGCGGCGCAGCCGCTTTGCTCTTTCTCAGGAAGCCCTAATTATTCTAGACACATTTAGTCCAGGCCCCCTGCGTCAGGAAAGAAGTCCGCTCGGTCTGACCCATCCACTAGGGGGCCAAACCGAGGACCATGAAACCGATTTATGACCAGGCCGTGCGGGCTGAGATCCGCAATCGCATGAGCCCGCCCAACCGAGAGAGCGTGGCCGAGATCGCTCGCTCCACCGGCATCACTACCCAGACCCTCTACAACTGGCGCAGTCAGTGGCAGAAAGAGGGCCAGCTGGTGCCGGCCACCAGCAAGCCGCCGGAGCAGTGGGGCGCATCCGACAAACTGGCCGCCGTGATCCAGGCCGCAGGCCTCAGCGGCCCCGATCTCGGCGCTTACTGCCGTGAGCGGGGCCTCTACCCCAAACAGCTTGCCCGCTGGCGCCAGGCCGCTGAGGATGCCAATGGCCCCAGCGCGCCGACCATGACCGACCACAGGGATCTACAGCGCAAAAACCAGGAGCAGGCACGCCAGATCCGGCGCCTTGAACGTGAGTTGCAGAAGAAGGAAAAAGCTCTTTCGGAGGCGGCAACATTGCTGATGCTGTCAAAAAAGCTCGATCAGCTTTGGCTGCAAGAAGAGGAGTCCTGATTCCGTCAGAGCAGAGAAATAAAGCCATGGACTTTCTCCATGAAGGCCTCAATGCAGGAGCTTCCATCAAGGCTGTTGCTGATCTGATCGGCATCTGTTCACGCACTCTGCGGCGCTGGGGGCTTGATATCAGCGGCCAGGGATTCAGTGTGGACCGCCGCAAGGGTGCCCCACGTGAAGTGGCTCACAGATTCACGGCAAAAGAGCGGCAGCGGGTGATTGACTCCGTCAATGATCCGCGCTTTGCCGATCTTGCGCCTGCTCAGATCGTGGCCATTCTTGCTGAGGAGAGAATGTATGTGGGTTCAGAGTCGACGATCTATCGCATCATGCGGCAGGAAGGCCTGCTGAATCATCGTGGCAGGGCCCGCTCTCCCCGCGAGCCAAGACCAGTCCCGGTGCTGGAGGCAACAGGAGTTTACCAAGTGCTGGCCTGGGATATCACCCTGTTGCCCGGCCATGTCAAGGGTCAATTCTACTACCTCTACATGGTGATGGATGTGTGGAGCCGCCGCATCCTTGGAGTGGAAGTGCATGAGCGCGAATGCAGCGTGCTCGCCAGCGCATTCTTTGATCGCGTCTGCCGCGATGAAGGAATCAACAAGGAGACTGCTGCGGTCCTGCACTCGGACAATGGCGCCCCCATGCGCTCATTCGCCTTGGCGGCCAAGATGGCGGAGCTGGGTGTTTCGCTCTCGTTCTCCAGGCCGCGCGTCAGCAACGACAACGCCTACGCTGAATCATGGTTCCGTACCATGAAGTACCACCAGAGTTATCCGCTACGGCGCTTCCGGGAACTGCTCTCGGTAAAAGCCTGGGTGGATGGCTTTGTCGAGTGGTACAACGCTGAGCACCGGCACAGCGGCATCAAGTACGTGACGCCCAATCAGCGGCACTACGGCCAGGTCGATGGGATCTGTGCCATCCGGCAGAAGACCTACGAAGAAGCTCGGCAGAAGAATCCGCAGCGCTGGAGTCGTCACATCCGTGACTGGAGCCAGCCACAGGTTGTGAGCATCAACCATCCCCGTCCGCAGCAACCTATCGCTACTTGACCCTCAACAATCCAGGCCCCCGTGGCTGTCCGATGGCGCCCCTCGGTGGGCGCCATCGGACACAGCCGCGAACAGGGGCCGGACGCCCCAACCCCGACCAAAGACAGCCATCGATGACAACGACACCCCGGCCACGGCGACCCTGAACCTCAACCCGCAGTACACTCAAGTTCGGTGCTCAGCTCAGCACCCCGAGCGGACAACTTCCCTGATAGGTCCCGGAAGCTCGCTGCCACCCAAGGATCAGCCATTGCATTGGCTGTACTGGTAATGAACCTCGAGAAGCTGCTGGGGCTTCTTTTGGTTCTTTTTGCCTTCTTGTTTCAGCTACTGAGGGACTCCTGAAAAATCCAGATCCATTGCGCCGCAGCTGGTCTCAAGCATGAGAAACCGCTAAAGTGGCCGTGAATCAGGCAATCCGTGATTGCCTTTACTCCTGATCGTTCCATATGTACCGGAGGCACAATAACGGTCAGATCTCAATCAAGGAGTTCCACCTGCCATTTGGCGGCACACTTGATCCCGAGAATCGCTGGGTTCAACTGGAGGGGCTGATCCCATGGGATGAGCTGGAAGAAACCTATGCCCCTCAATTCAGCGCCACAATTGGCGCTCCAGCCAAATCAGTGAGAATGGCCTTTGGTGCTCTCTACATCAAACAGAAGTTAGGGCTCACCGACGAAGAGACAGTCCATCAGATCAGAGAGAACGCCTATATTCAGTTCTTTCTCGGCTTTGCGGGCTACACAGCTAAGGCACCGTTTGATGCCTCGATGATGGTGCACTTTCGCAAGCGTTTTTCTGACGAGGATCTGCGCCGTATCAACGAGCTGGTGGTGCAGCGCGGCAAAGAGATCCTTCTGGAAGCACTTGCTCAGGCAGCAGACGATGACGACCATGATGATCGTGATTCCAGTGGAGGAGGCGCTCAGCTAGAACTTGATGCGTTGATCAAGCCTGCTGACTGGCCAGAAGGAAAGAATTGGGGCACTCTCACGATTGATGCCAGTTGCACTCCAGCCGACATCACCTATCCCAGAGACCTCAAGCTCCTCAACGAGGCTCGCACAACGACCGAGCGAGTCATTGATGATCTGTGCAGTCAGTCATCGGGATTCAGGAGACATCGACCTCGCTACGACCGTGGCCTTGCTCGTGCTCATTTCCTGAGAGTGGCGAAGCAAAAACGACCACGTCGCCGCAAAGTGAAGGCTGCCATTAAACATCAGCTTGGCTATGTGCGGCAGAATCTCAAGGCCATTGATGCTCTGATCGGCTGCGGGGCAAGGCTTTCCGAGCTTAAGAGGCATTGGTGGCAGAAGTTGTTGGCCTGCAGCGAGTTGGAGCGGCAACAGGGCCTTCTGCTCGCCTCTCAGACCAACAGCATTCCAGACCGCCTGGTGAATCTTGTGCAGACCCATATCCGCCCAATGGTGCGAGGCAAAGCACGTGCTGCGGTGGAGTTTGGAGCCAAAATCAGTGTTTCGGTTCAAAACGGCTTTCCGTTCTTGCACCGCATAAGCTGGAACCCCTACAACGAAGGAGAAGACCTTATCGCTCAGGCGGAAAAATACAAGCTGGATACAGGATCTTACCCAGAGCGAATCTGCGCCGACCGGATTTATATCACGGCCAAGAATAGGCATTTCTGCACGAGGAACGGTATTCGCCTCTCCGGCAAGCGATTGGGTCGCCCGCCCAAGGATCCTGATGTCACCACTGCACACAAGCACCAGCTCCGATCTGATCAAGCTCGACGCAATGAAGTGGAAGGCGTCTTTGGCTCTGGAAAGCGCAAGTATTCCCTGGATCTGATCATGGCTCGTCTACCAGCTGGTGCCGAATCCTCCATCTCGATGGCCTTTGTCGTGATGTGCGCGGAAAAGGTCTTGAGGCTGCTGCGCCTCTTTTTTGTCCTTCTTTTTGGGTGGATCTACAGCTTTTTTATGGCCTGGTCAGCGATCAGAGCGCCTGAGGGCATCTGCAAGCCATGCTTTTGAGATCTGGCCGACTTGATGTCACCGCGCTTGCCAGCCTGATTAACGCGAAGCAAACGGACGAATCCGGCGCCGATGGGCCGAGAATCTTTTTCAGGAGTCCCTACTGATCGGCACTGAATCCATGCGAAGAGGCGAGGAGCGGCTCCTGAGCAATCAACCGGCTGCAGCCTGAGCAACACTCAGTGTTAGGGCGGGGCCTCCCCACTTTGCTGACCTGGGGCTGGTTCTTACTTTCTTAGGAGGCCCTACTTCCTCAGGAGACTCTCAGTAAAATACCAGCGACAAATTATACGATGATTTTCTAATGATCCCTTTGTGAAGTCCTGCTGCAGATAATTCCGTGATCCACGTGTCCTCGGCAATCGCAAGGATGCTTCCTGTGGATCTTAAGGTCTGCAGATTGTTGCGAATGAATAAATCGGCGGTCCTGAATCCAAATGGATTAAACATGTAGACGAATGACGGCTGCGCGATCAGCTTATGACTGCGCGCGTCGTCGACGAAAAATGTGATCGGAATCTGCTCCTGGCGCAGGGTCGAAAACTGCAGCAAATTCTTTCTTGAGGTGCTGATGAGTTCCTCCGAGAAATCAAAGCCGCTATAGGTTTTGAACCTGTAGTTTTCTGCGAAGTAGATTGTCGATATTCCGCTGCCGCAGCCAACGTCAAGAAGGCGGAAGTAAAAGGGATTGAATTTAGGTGGTGTCATGTCTATCAGCCTGTCGATATTTCTTAACCATCCGATCTGAAAATGCTGCGAATCGCTGACATCCATTCCCTCGATGTTCAGTCTTGCCAAGTCTCTTTCGTCTCGATGAAGATTGTATCGATTGATCCATTGATCATTGTAGTATTGATTGGCTTCTTTTCTCCACTGGAATTCAGGATCATTCCACCTTGGTGTAAACTTAAGGCCAGGATGGCAGCTGGGCTCCATGGCGGTCACGGAAGCAACTTGTTGAGATTCTATCTCTTGGCTGATTCCGATTTCACAGGAATCATGCAGGGGAGGCAAGGCCTTGAGGCTTTGCATGGTCGAAACTTGTGATTGATTGGACCGGAGACAGGAGGCCATACTTATGGGTTTTTACCCTTGCTCTTTTCGTGGCGCCCGTGTCTCCAGGCGTACTGATTGGACAACTCATCCTGACGCTTCAAACTCGGATGAATCAACTCGGCCACTACGGCTCTGAATCGTTGTCAGTACTCGCTCAAGGGTTTGAGGAATCAAAGGAGGCGCAACCCCCTCGCGCCTTGCTTGAAACGAAGAACCCCGTGGCAGGAAGCGAGGCTGACAGGGCGTTGGGTTGTTGACGGCAGCTCTCCAGCTGATTCAGCGACCCTCCATGTCTTGAAGGTGAAGGGTGGAGACGTTCTCCCTGTGATGTTGATGTGCGTTTTGATGTCTGGTGGCAAAGTCTGTGTCAGAGATAGTTTTCAGTGGTTGAAGTTCGCACATCCTTCAATGATTGCGTTCGCTCAGAATATCCACCTTCCATCTGCTTCGTCAGAGGCTTCTCTGCATTGTCGATGCGCTGGCTTGGATCAGGCAGGCGCCAGCCGGCCTGAGCGAACGACTCTGAAGCAGACCTGGTGATTTTGACGTATGGGCACTGATAACAGTATCCTGTATTGATCAGGATCTCTGGCCAAAGCAAATGAGTAAGCTCAAGTATTTTGGTCACCTGGGAGATGATATTGATGACCCGCTGGAATATTTTCAGGAGCAAAATTATATTATCTGCAGAGGAGCCACTGATCTGGATAAAATTGATCAAGTGTTTAGCATCTATAATGACACTGTGGTTGATTCGGATAGTAATTACCTGCGGCAATCGGGCCTTTGGGAGCGGCATGCCAAGACTGGAGTTGGGGGAGTTGCTAATTGTCTGTTGAATTGCCACAGTTATGAAGAGGGTGATAATGGCATGCTTTCTAGTGCAATTCTTTCTCTTCTGGGCTCTTCGAGCGTTCAGAAATCATTGTCTCAAATTAGTGGCAAGAACAATATCTTCAAGCTTTTTCAGACTATGCTTTTTGATCACGCTACCACTCCCCCTCATCAAGACTGGATTTATCTTGATTCCCGGCCTAACGGTCACCTGATAGCTGCTTGGGTTGCGCTTGAGGATACGCACCTTGAAGGAATCAGATTTTATGTCTACCCGGGTACTCATCTTATGGCTCCTCGGAGTGGCTATCTTGATCGGCAACATCATGCCATGTACGATGGCTTTCTGGCTGAAATTCGCACTTACCTAGAGTCGCGGGATCCACAGATTTATGCCCCTCCTCTTAAGAAAGGAGATATTTTCTTTTGGGGTTCGCGAATTATTCATGGATCAACGCCGGGGCCAGACCGCAGCCTTAGAAGGCGTTCAATAGCAGCACACTTTGTTCCGGATGGCTTCGGCTTTGGCAATCTGCGGGAAGACTTTTCGTTGAGATTCAAGGAAAGGCATGGTTTGGTTTATGCTGACTATGCGTTGGATGGCGAATTTCGGCAAAACAATCCTGCAGTGCTGGCCTCGGGAGTCGCCAAGGGAAAGGCCGCCTTTGATTTGAGGTCCTTCCTGAAGCTTCCATGGTAGTTGATCTTCCGGTTTCGGGCTTTGCATTCATAGCTCTGGAGTGCACAGCGTCAGGTTCAAGCGGGCCGGGCACGTGACTTGTGCCTCCCCTGGGTTGAAGCATCCAATCCTGAACTGCTGGTCATGATGCATGCGGTATTTTTTTGAGCGGCTGCTTGCCGTGGCTGACCGATTCTGGAGATCTGAGCCTGTGAGCCTCCTGGAGGCTTCAGTTATCAAGGCAGGGCACGCGATCGCAGCCTGCTTGTTCTGCGTCTTTTCCTGGAATCGGGGACGCTGAGGTGATTAAGCTGCAGGATGATGATCCCTTGCTCTCTCGCCATGGAAGCCCGTTGGAATGATGCCGTCATCGCCAGTAGTGACGACATCGTCAAGTTGGAGGGCAATGCCTACTTCCCGGCTGAGTCGCTGAATGCTGTCCATTTCCGTCCCTCGTCGCACCGCAGCATCTGTGGGTGGAAGGGAGAAGCGCATTACTACGACGTGGTGGTCGGCGACCAGGTGAATGCGAACGCCGCCTGGTTTTATCCCGACCCCAAGAGTGCCGCCGCTGAAATCCGTGGCCGGGTTGCGTTCTGGAAGGGCGTATCGGTGAGCTGAGGAGCTCGGCGCCACCAGATCCCTTCACGTGGGAAGCACCGCATCGCGAGGCAGGCGAGTTGGTGCTTGGTCACAACAGCCAGCCTGGTCTCAGCAGCAACACCAGGGCCAGGGCCACCATCACAACTCCGCTGATCAGCTTGAGCAGCCGGCCGGTTCGTTCGGTGAGTTTGTTGCTGCTCAGGGCCACGACGGCCAGCCCCACCATGAGGCTGTCGTCGGCGATGTAGCCCAGGATGTAGAGCCCCAGATAACCGTAGTGGGCTGCGGCGGGAAGGTTCTGCTGGGCGAGCACGGCGGTGTAGAGCGCCGGAAGCCCGGCGGTGCAGAGCAGTTCCACCAGATTCACGACCACCGCCAGAGCCGCGACCGCCGCCAGGGCCGGCAGCAGGGACTGGTTCTGAATCACCCCGCGCATGCGGGCGTAGAGCCCCGGTTTGGCGGAGGCCGGAATCGAGAGGGTGAACTCCGGACCCTCACGCCGGATTTCCAGCAGGTTCACCATCCCCACCACCAAGGCCAGCCCCGCCAGCGTCAGCCGCAGCCAGGTACTCCAGCCCACCAGCAGGAACACATTCAGCCAGGCGGCCATGAAGGCGAAATACACCGCGCCGCTCACCAGCACGAAGGTGCCGGCCACCAGGGCCATGCGGCGCCGGTCGTGCCAGTGCACAAGCAGGGAGAGCAGGAACAGCAGCACCCACATGGCGCAGGGGTTGAAGCCATCCAGCAGGCCCATGGCGAGGGTGAACAGCGGCAGCCCCAGCCGGCCCACATCCAGCTCCCCGAAGGGGCCCAGCCGCAGGGGGTCCAGCCTGGGCTGGTCGCGGCTCACCAGGGCCAGCAGCTCCTGGCCACGGCCTTGCGGGCTGTCGAACCCCACCAGCACCTGGCCGTCGATCACAAAGGTGGGAACCCCCGGCGTCTGGACCCCCGCCTGCTGGGAGTACCGGGTCAGATCGGCGAGCGCCGCCGGATCGGTGTCGATCGATCGGATCCGCACCACCAGCTCCGGGCGCTGCCGCTGCAGGGCCGGCAGAAAGGCCTTGGCCTGGGCGCAGTGGGGGCAGCCGGGCCGAACGAAGACCTGCAGTTCCGGGCTCCCATTGCTGGAAGGTGCCGAGCTCCTGTCCAGGGACAACGCAGGGCCCGTGAGGCTGCCCATGGCCAGCAGCAGGCCGAGCAGCCCCAGCAGCCAGAGCTGCAGTTGCCGTTTCGTACCCGTTCAGGAGTCGGGACAGCTCGCAACGAACATCGGGCTTGCTGAACCCTTGACGGTGGCTTGATTCCTGGTTGCATCTCAGTAAGAGACTCCTTGCGATGACCACCCCACCGGCCGGGATTTCAGAAGCCGATTGGGCCGCCACCCCGGTGGGAGTGAAGGCTGGATTTCTTGAGCTGGTCAGTCAGTGCCAGAGGCAGCAACAGGAGATCGAGCAGCTCCGCATCCAGCTCACCGCCCTGGCGACCGAACTGGCCCATCTGCGCGAGCGGATCGGCCGCAGCTCCCGAAATTCTTCCAAGCCTCCCTCCAGTGATGGCCAGGGGTTTAAGCCGCCCGAACGACGCAAGGGCAGTGGCCGCAAGCGCGGCGGCCAGCCGGGCCATCCCGGATCTGGGCCGGAGCTGCTGCCGATCGAGCGGGTGGATGAGGTGGTCGAGCACCACCCCCAGGCCTGCCGCCGCTGCGGCACGTTGCTACAGGGTCAGGATCCCGAGCCCTTGAGGCACCAGGTGATCGAGATTCCACCGATCACGCCTCTGGTGATCGAGCACCGGCTGCACCGCCTGGTCTGCCCCTGCTGTACCACCAGCACCTGTGCCTCGTTACCGGCGGAGGTGGAAGTAAGCCATTACGGTCCCCGGCTCAGTGCTCTGGTGGGTCTGCTGGGTAGTGCCTTCCCGTTGAGTTTCAGCAAGACCCAGGCGCTGCTGGATCAGCTGCTGGGGGTACAGATCAGCCGGGGAGCGATGGCCACTATCCGCCAGCGCTTGAGTGCAGCACTGGAGCAGCCCATGCAGGAGGCCCTTGCGTTTGCCCGTCAGCAGTCGGTGGTCTATGTCGATGAAACCGGTGCCCCCACCGGTAATGCCGATGGGGGCAACCCCGATGGCCGGCGCGGCTGGGAGTGGGTCATGGTGACCGCCATGGGGGTGACAGTGTTCTTGCAGAGCCTGAGCCGCTCGGCTGCCGCCGCGATCGACCTGCTCGGGAATGCCTTTGGCGGAATTGTGGTGAGCGACCGCTTCTCCGCCTACAACCATCTCCCGCTGGAGCAGCGCCAGCTGTGCTGGGCGCACGTGATCCGCGATCTCACTGCCATCGCTGACCGTCAGGGCGCCAGCGGTGAGATTGGAGCGGAGCTGCTGGGCCTGCAGCAGCAGCTGTTTGCCCAGTGGCACCGCTACAAAGACGGAACGATCGACTGGTCCACGTTGCAGCAGGGCTGTCGGCCGATCCGCCAGGCGTTTGTGGGCACGCTGCAGCGGGTTGTGGAGCTGGGCTGCCAGCGCGGCGAGCGAACGCCGTGGGCCAAGACGGTGCGTACCTGCCATCAGTTGCTGCAAGTGAGCGATGGCCTCTGGACCTTCCTGGAGATTGAAGGGATCGAGCCCACCAACAACGCAGCCGAGCGTGCCCTGCGCCATTCGGTGATTCAGCGCAAGATCAGCCATGGCGTCCAATCCCGCCAGGGTGCGATCTGCCGCAGCAGGCTGCTCACGGTCACCACCAGCCTGCGGCAACAGGGCCGTGATATCTGGCAGTTCCTGGAGCAGGCCTTGATCGCCCATCATCGCGGCGGTGAGATGCCATCGCTGTTGCCGAATCCCTGAGCCGGCCGTCATCGATCGTGGTGTCTGTGGTTGCTCGTTGATCAACGATCAGGGGTGGAATGCTGCGCTGCTGCGTCACGGCCCCTGAACGGATACGCCGTTTCAGACGCAGGGCCATGGTTCAGACGAAAGGCCATGGTCTGGTGATAGGCCATGCTCAGCCGAAAGGCCATCGCAGGGCTCTTCGCTCAGAAGCCGAACAGTGGCGTGGCCCGGAAGATCACGGGGTCTTCGCTGTTCGGAGCGACCGGACCGATCGGGTAGGGCGGTGCGGAGAAAAATTCCAGGGTGATGGGCGGCTCCAGGAAGCCGGCGAAGAACACGTTCGCGAACGTGCCATCACGCAGAGAAAATTGAAATCCGGCACTGGTGAGTTGCGCCCTCTCCCTGTCGTCATCGTTCTGCCGGATCCGGTTGTCGCCGTTGTAGGGCTCGCCGGTGATCGGATCGATGTTGCCGGGAATGGCCTTCCCCGCCGGCCACAGTCCATCAATCCGGACGCGGTTGCGACTGCCCTGGATCCGCTGGATGGCGTAGAAGTCTTGGGAGTCGGGATCAATGTCGCTCAGGAACTGGCCGCTCGCCCGGATCGTCCGGCCCGTGTCGCTGTCGATGCCCACATAATTCCAGCTCCAGAGGATGGAGTTGAACAGGTTGCTGGTGAGGGCATCGGGAGCGGACATGGCTGGATCACACGCAGGATTGGCTGGAGGGCCCAGGCCACAGATCAGGGGTTAGGAGTTTGCTGAAAAACCCGGCCATCTCTGCGAGAATGGGCCAGCTGTCCAGCCCAGATGCGAGGTCAACGGGAGCGCAGCGGCTC
The DNA here is from genome assembly GCF_015840915.1 of Synechococcus sp. CBW1002. Lineage (NCBI taxonomy): Bacteria > Bacillati > Cyanobacteriota > Cyanophyceae > Synechococcales > Synechococcaceae > Synechococcus > Synechococcus sp. CBW1002. The sequence goes on along the minus strand of NZ_CP060398.1, from coordinate 797,909 downwards.
CCTGTTCTCCTACGTGTCGATTGAGGATCGGATCCCGGCCGGCCATCCGCTGCGGCGGATCCGCAAGCTGGCCGATCAGGCCCTCGATCGCCTCAATCCCACCTTCTGTGATCTGTACGCCGCAGAAGGCCGGCCATCAGTGCCGCCGGAGCAACTGCTGCTGGCCTCGTTGCTGCAGGCGTTCTACGGCATCCGCTCGGAGCGGTTGCTGCTCGAGCAGCTCCACTACAACCTGCTGTTCCGCTGGTTTGTGGGGCTGAGCCCAGATGATCCGATCTGGCATCCCACCACATTCACAAAAAACCGGGAGCGGCTGCTGAACGAGCAGGTGATGGGGAAGTTCCTGGAGAAGCTGATGGGTGCTCCGGAGGTCAAGCCGCTGCTCAGTGACGAGCACTTCTCCGTCGATGGCACCTTGCTGCAGGCCTGGGCCTCCCATGCCTCACTGGAGCGGATCGATGGGCAGGACGATCCGCCGCCACCGCCGTCAGGCCCTGGCGAGGGTTTTGGCGCTCCAAAGCCCGGCAAGAAGCGAGCGAAAGGGGATTTCCGAGGCATCAAGCTCAGCAACAAGACCCACCGCTCCGGCAGTGATCCCGACGCCTTGCTGGCCCGGAAATCCAACGCCCACCCGGCTCAACCGAGCTACCGGGGTCATGTGCTCATGGACAACCGCCATGCCCTGATCGTCGATTGCAAGGTCACGCAAGCCACGGGCACCGGGGAGCGGGATGCCGCCAAAGCCATGGCCGCGGATCGTCCCGGTGCCCACCAGAAAACCATCGGTGCCGACAAGCACTACGACACCAGGGGCTTTGTCGCCGAGATGCGCCGCATCGGCGTGACGCCGCACGTGGTGCAGAACACCGCCCGATCTGGTGGTTCCGCCATCGATGGCCGCACCACCCGCCACGTGGGCTACGCCAAGTCGATCCATGCCCGCCGCGGCATCGAGAAGGTGTTTGGCTGGATCAAACAGTGGGGAGGTCTGCGCCAGTTCAAGCTGCGCGGCACCGAGAAGGTGAGTGCGGTGTTCGGCCTGAATGTGATCGCCTACAACCTGATCCGCCTGGGCAACCTGCTCAAACCGGCGATGGCGGCGGCGTGAACAGGTGGTTGCCCAGAAGTGTGCCCAGACGGCAGTGATCAGGGAGCCCCAAAGGGGCAAAACACACCAAAAGGGGAGCTCTGAGCCGCTGAAACTCTGAAAACCAGACCGAAATGAGCTGCACCAGCTCTCAGGAGGGAAAAACGCTGCTTCTCAGGCGGTTTTTCCGCAAACTCTTAGGGATCAAGGGCAATGGATCGCCACCGACAGTGCCACCCTTGATGAACGCTACGGCGGGATCAGGGCACAGTGGCGGCAGCGGTGCTGAGCTTCCGGCATTGGCATGGTTGAAACCCGTGAGGCCTGCCACTGCGTTCGCGATGCCCCATTCCCGCAGGACGCGACAGAACTGGCCGCTCGCAGGCCGCCTGGGGCGGAGCCGGGTTTCCCTGATCCGGCTTGGCGCGAGCCTGGTTGGGGTGCTGCTGCTGGCGACGCTGTGGTCAACGCCGATCACCGGCCGCGACCTGAGCTTTCCCCTGCAGGCCGGCCAGTCCTACCCCGGCGCCGCCCAGCGGCTGGCGGCGGCGGGTTGGCGGCGGGTGCCGGCTCCGGCGGCGGCCGAGGGCTGCCTGCCGGACGACCGGCGCTGCCGCGACCATCCCGAGGCCTGGGGTTGTTCCAGCACGGGGCAGGGCTTCTGCCGCTTTCTCTGGGTGAATGCCGCCGGGCACTACCTGGCCGTGATCACCGCCGGCGGGGATGCCAGCAGCGGTGATCCGGGCCTGGTGCAGCAGTGGTTCCTCACCGACCCGCCCTGACTTCACACCGTCAGGAGCCTGGCCCCCTCACACCGTGGCCATGTGGCGCATCAGGTCGAGGCACTTGCAGGAATAGCCCCACTCGTTGTCGTACCAGCTCACCAGCTTCACGAAGGTATCGGTGAGGGGGATGCCGGCCTTGGCATCGAAGATCGACGTGCACGACTGCCCCAGGAAATCCGTGGACACCACCTCATCCTCCGTGTAGCCGAGGATGCCGGCCAGCTCCCCTTCCGAGGCGGCCTTCACGGCCGCTTTGATGCTGTCGTAGCTGGCGGGTCGCTCCAGGTTCACGGTGAGGTCCACCACCGACACGTTCGGGGTGGGCACCCGGAAGGCCATGCCGGTGAGCTTGCCGTTCAAGGCCGGGATCACCCGGCCCACCGCCTTGGCGGCACCGGTGGAGGAGGGAATGATGTTCTGGCCGGCGCCGCGGCCGCCCCGCCAGTCCTTCACCGAGGGGCCATCTACCGTTTTCTGGGTGGCGGTGGTGGCGTGCACCGTGGTCATCAACCCGGCGGCGATGCCGAAGTTGTCGTGGATCACCTTGGCCAGGGGCGCCAGGCAGTTGGTGGTGCAGGAGGCGTTCGACACGATCTCCTGGCCCGCGTAGGTGGTGTGGTTCACCCCCATCACGAACATCGGCGTGTCGTCTTTCGACGGGGCAGACAGCACCACCCGCCTGGCGCCGGCGCGTAGGTGGGCGCGGGCGGCCTCATCGGTGAGGAAGAAGCCGGTGGATTCGAGCACGTAGTCGGCACCCACCTCGCTCCAGCGCAGGTTGGCGGGATCGCGCTCGGCGGTGATGCGGATCGCCTTGCCATCCACCACCAGCTGGCCGTTCTGTACCTCCACCGATCCGCCGAAGCGGCCGTGGGTGGAGTCGTAACGAAGCATGTAGGCGATGTAGTTCACATCGATCAGGTCGTTGATCGCCACCACCTCCACGTCATCGAGCTGGCAGGCGCGGCGAAACACCAGACGCCCGATCCTGCCGAAGCCGTTGATGCCGATCCTGATGGCCATGAGCGTTCGTCCCTTCCCTGGGATGCATGCCGTTTCACCCTATGCAGCGGCCGGGAGGTTGTCTTGCTCCTCCGTTGCCTGCTTGGATCGACCGTGTCTTTCGATCCACCGCTCTGGTTCGATCGCCGCCAGGCGGGGCTGGCGTTGGCGGAGCGTTTTGGCCTGGCATCGCCCTGCCAGCCAGCCAGCCTGCTGCTGGCATTGCCTCGCGGCGGTGTCCCCGTGGCGGCGGCGATGGCGGACCGGCTCCAGTTGCCTCTCCGCACCTGGTCGGTGCGCAAGGTGGCGGATCCGGCCGATCCGGAGGTGGCGATCGGCGCCGTCGCGGCCGGCCCTGTGGCTGCGTCTGGGATGGCGGGCCGTGGGATGACAGGCCGTGGGATGACAGGCGGTGGGATGGCAGCCGCTGGGGTGGTGGTGTGGCGCGATGGCGTCGAGGCCAGCGGCCAGGCTGCCGCCGCCCGCCAGCTGGGTTGGCTGCAGGAGCAGGAGCGGGAGCTGGCCCGGCGCCAGCGGCTGTTCGGCGATCCGGAGCCCGGAGCGTTGCGGGGCCGCCACCTGATCGTGGTGGACGACGGCATCGCCACCGGCATGACCGTGCAGGCGGCCCTGCGTTCGTTGCGCCAGCTGCAGCCGGCTTCCCTCACCCTGGCGGTTCCAGTGGTGGACCGGGCCGTGGCGATCGATCTGAAGCGTCAGCTCGATCGTTTTGAAGCCCTGGCGGTGGTGGACGACCTGCTGGCGGTGGGTCTGTGGTTCGAGCGGTTCGAGCAGCTCACGGACCCGCAGGTGCTGGAGCTGCTGCAACCGTTCCAGCGGCTCCCTGGCCTGGAGGGTGAGCGTTGACCAAGCTGGAGAGTGAGGCTGGGGAGAAGGGGGTGCGAATGACAGGGAGCCGTCGCGGTGTCCCCTTGGCTCAGTTGTTCAGCACACCGGTCACCCTCTGGGTGCTGCTGCTGGGGATCGGTCTCCTGGACCTGGCCACGCCGCCCCACATCCCGCTGGCCAGTTTTTACCTGGTGCCGGTCCTGCTGGCCGCTGGGCTGCTTTCTCTCCGGCACACCCTGGCCATGGCAGGAGTGGCCCTGCTGATGGCTCTGGCCGTTGGTGCCCTCCAGGGCCTCCACACCACTCCCATGTACTGGGTGCGGATACTGGCCATGGCCATGGTCGTGATGCTGGCCCTGGCCCTGACCCGCGAACGGCTGCAGCTGGAACGTTCCTATCGCCTGATGGCCGAGTACGCCTCCGATGTGGTGTTCTCGGCCTCGCCGCAGGGGGTGACCGAGTGGGTGTCGAGTTCCGTGCATGCCCTCACCGGCTGGCGGCCCCGGGATCTGATCGGCAGGCCCTTCGGGCAGTTCGTTCACCCCGATGACATCGACAGGCTGCGCGAAGCCGATGCCTTCTTTCGGCGCGGCGAAGCCCACCACTTCGACCTGCGTGTCCGCTGCCGCCAGGGCGATTACCGCAGTGTGGCTGTGACAGGTCGGGGCTTGCGTTCCGGGTCTGGTCGGGTGACGAGCATCGTGGGCAGCTGGCGCGACAACCTCCCGGAGCAGTTGGCGCGCCAGGCCCTGGCCAGCTCTGAGAAGGCCCTTCGCAGCATCATCTCTGCAGCTCCGATCGGTATGTGCCTCTGCGCGCCGGGCGTGGGCAGGTTCCTGCAGGTGAATCCCGCGTTGTGTCGCTTCTTCGGACGCACGGAGAGGGAGCTCCTCGGGCTCACATGGCAGTCCCTCACCCACCCCGAGGATCTCGCCAAGGATCAGGCCCTGGCGGCGGCGCTGCTGGATGGAACCCGCAGCTCCTACCGGCTGCGGAAGCGCTTCCTCCATCACGACGGCAGCGTGCTCTGGGGTGATCTCTCGGTCTCCTGCCGCCGAAACAACGACGGCACCGTGATGGAGGTGATCGGCCAGATCCTCGATGTGACCGAACAGGTGGAAGCCGAGGCCAGCCTCCTGCAGGAGTCCCGGCACGATCTGCTCACCGGATTGCTCAACCGCCGCGGCCTGGAGGAGCGGTTGTCAGCCATGGACGGCCGGCGCCGCTCCGATCTGCCGCTGGCCGCGCTGTTCTGCGACATCGACCACTTCAAGGCGATCAACGACGGGCAGGGCCATGCCGCCGGTGACGCGGTGCTGCGGGTGGTGGCCCATCGCCTGCGCAGCTCCATCCGCCACTCCGATCTGGCTGCGCGCTTCGGTGGGGATGAGCTGGTGGTGCTGCTGGAGGGTGTGGGGACGGAGACGGGGGAGGCACCCGAGTCGGGGGTGCTCGCCCTGGCCGAAAAGATTCGCCGGCACGTGGCCGAGCCGATTCCGTTCGAGCAGGGCGACCTCTGCATTTCCCTGAGCATCGGCGTGGCGCTGATCCAGCCGGAGGAATCGCTCCAGGAGTTTCTGGCGCGGGCCGATGCCGCGCTCTACAGCGCCAAGCAGGCCGGGCGGAACCGGGTGGTGTGCTCCTCCGCTGCTGGCCCCTCTCTCGCGTCTGGCACCTCCCCATGAGCGCCTCCAGGGCCCGCTTCCTCGGGGGGATCAGTCCCATGGCCGCCACCGGTCTGTTCGCCTTTCTCGCCTATGTGGCTACCGGGCTGCTCGGTCAGAACCTGGTGTTTCAGGGCACCACGATCTCGCCCCTCTGGCTGGCGGCGGGGGTCGCCCTCGGTCTGGGGCTGCGCTGCGGCACCAGGCTCGGCGCCGTGGCTGTGGGGGTGTTCTTCGGCCAGTTCCTGGTGTTCGCCGAGGGCCCCCAGCTCAAGGCCTGGCTGCTGGGGGGCCAGGTGCTCGGCAGCGAGGTGCCGCTGGCGCTGGCCCTGCTGCCGGCCGCCGGCTCCCTGGTGGGTCTGCTGCTGGCGCTGGCCTATCTGCACCGTTGGGGGATCGGCAGCCGCATCGATCGTCCCCTCGACTATCTGAACCTGGCGGCAGCGGCGGCGATCCAGGCTGCGGTGGCGGCCCTGGCGGGGGCCACGGCCCTGGCCCTGGCAGGGGCAATCCCCTGGGAGATCTGGCCGGATGTGGCCACCACCTGGGCCCGGGGCGACTGGCTCGGCGGGATTCTGGTCGCACCGTTGTTCCTGGCCCGCCCCGATCCGCGCCTGCGGGGCGCCCGCTTCAAGGCCGGCTCCTGGGAAAAGGCGATGGTGCTGCTGAGCACCGTGGTGGTGGCCCTGGTCATCTTCGGCGGGGTGTCGCAGTCGGCGGCGCGGCAGCTGAGTGGCACCTACTTCTGCTTTCTTCCCCTGCTCTGGGGGGCCCTGCGCTGCTCCTCCCGGGTGGTGGCGCTGCAGGTGGTGCTGTTGGCCCTGGCGGCCACCCTGCCCACCCTGGGCGGCCTCGGCCCCTTCGCCGGTTTCGCCACCCTCAATGACCGGATGCTTTCGCTGCAGGCCTTCCTGGGGGTGGAATCGCTCACGGCGATGCTGCTCGGGGCGATCGAGCAGCAGAAGCTGCGGGTGGAGGTGGAGCGCGACCGGCAGGCCGGCCAACTGCTTGAGGCGAAGGAACGGGCCGAGGCGGGCTCCCGTGCCAAGACCGAGTTTCTGGCCAATATGAGTCACGAGATCCGCACCCCGCTCAACGGGGTGCTCGGTGCAGCCCAGCTGCTCGCCTCCTCGCCGCTCTCGGCTGATCAGCGGGAGCTGCTGGAGGCGATCCAGGCCAGTGGCGATGGGCTGCTGGTGCTGCTCAACGATCTGCTCGACTTCTCCCGCATCGAGGCGGGCCAGCTGGCGTTGCAGGCGGCTCCCTTCGAGCCGCGGCGCCTGGCCGCCCAGGTGGTGGATCTGTATCGGCCCAGCCTGGCGGCGGGGGTGGAGCTGCGGCTGGAGAACGGCCCCGAACTGCCGGCCTGGCTGCTGGGTGATGCGTCCCGCCTGCGGCAGGTGCTCTCCAACCTTATCGGCAACGCCGTCAAGTTCACCCCTGCCCCTGGGGAGATCCGGGTGCGGCAGCAGGGCGCAGCTGGGGCCTACCGGCTCGAGGTGATCGACACCGGCATCGGCATCCCGGCCGAGCACCAGGCGCGCCTGTTCCAGCCGTTTCAGCAGGGTGATGCGTCCACCGGGCGCCGCTTTGGTGGCACGGGCCTGGGGCTGGTGATCAGCCGGCGCCTGGTGGAGCTGCTGGGCGGCACGATCACGCTCGAGAGCGTCGCGGGGCAGGGGCAGCACCACCCTGCGGGTGCTGCTGCCCCTGCCCGCCGCCGAACCGCCGGCTGAGCGGTCGGTGGCCGGGGTGTCAACGTCTGCGGTGCCGGCGAAGGCGGTTTCGCGCCCCGTTCGGGTGCTGATGGCGGAAGACAACCAGCTCAATCAGCGCATCCTCGAGCGCATGCTGGCCTCTGCCGCCACCCCTGGATTGGCCCCATTCCCGACGGTGCTGGGCAAGGCGACCAACGGGCGCGAGGCCGTTGCGCTCTGGGAGGAAGGGGCCTGGGATCTGATCCTGATGGACTGCCAGATGCCCGAGATGGATGGTTTCGCCGCCACCCGGGAGATCCGCCGCCGTGAGCTGGCCGGCGGGCTGGTGCCGGTGCCGATCATTGCCGTGACCGCCAATGCCGCCGCCTCCGACCGCCACGATTGCCTCGGCGCCGGCATGAACGACGTCCTCACCAAGCCCGTGCAGCTCGAGGCGCTGCTGGAGATGGTGCGGCGCTGGACGCCACCCCTGTGAATCAGGGCAACGGGCATGAATCCACGCTGCTGCCAGGGTGGCCGCAGAGCCGGCGGATCAGGGCGATGGCCTCGGCCACGTCGAACGGCTTGGTCAGAAAGGCGTCCATGCCCGCCTCCATGGCGGCCTGTCGCTGCCCGGTGGTGGCCCCGGCGCTGAGGGCCACCACCGGCAGGTGGGCCAGGCTCTCCTGGGCCCGGATCTGCCGGGTGGCAGCGCAGCCACCCAGGCCGGGCATCTGCAGATCCATCAGCACCAGATCGGCGCTGCCGGGGTGGGCCGCCAGCCAGTCGAGGGTCTGCTGGCCCCCCTCCGCCTGGCTGACGCTGGCCCCCTCGTTGCTGAAGATCCGCTCGGCCAGGTGGCGGTTGAGCCGGTTGTCATCCACCACCAGCAGATGCAGGCCCTCCAGGGGCTTCCGGGCTGCTGCTGTCTTGGTCGCTGCGGTCGGGGCCGCTCCAGTCTCGGTCGCTGCCGTCGGGCGATCTTCGGCCATGGCGGCCGCCAGTGCCGTGGCGGTGATCGGCTGGTCGAGCACGCCATCCACGCCGGCGGGCAGGCCGGAGGCATCCAGGGCCAGGCTCTGGCCAGCCCGCACGATCAGCAGGATCCGCGGCGGCGGCTCTCCGCAGGCCTGGCGAATCTCCTCGGCCCCTGCCGCCCGATCCAGCAGCACCAGCTGCGGTGGCGGCTGCTGCGGGTCATCGCGGTGGAGCAGGGCCAGGGCCGCGGGGCCGTCGGCCACGGCGCTGGCCTGCCAGCCCAGGGCGCGGCAGTGCAGCAGCAGGGCGTCGCCGCTGGCGGGGTCGTCGTCCACCACCAGCACCCGCAGGGGCGAGCGGGCCGGTGCGGCCAGGGCGGTGGGCAGCCGTTCGAAGCTCACCGTGAACTGGAAACAGCTGCCCTGGCCCGGTGTGCTCTCCACCGCCAGCTGGCCGCCCATCAGCTCCACCAGCCGGTGGCTGATCGCCAGCCCCAGCCCGGAGCCGCCGTAGAGCCGGGCGATCGAATCGTCTTCCTGCACGTAGGGGCGGAAGATCGCCTCCTGCAGCTCCTGCGGGATGCCGATGCCCGAGTCGCGCACCTCGAAGCGAATCTCCACCCGCCGCGGCTGCAGCTCCAGCACGGTGGTCAGAAGGCTGATGTGCCCCTGTTCGGTGAACTTGGCGGCGTTGGTGGTGAGGTTCACCAGCACCTGCTCGAGCCGGGTGGCATCACCCCGCAGGCGGCCCAGGGGGTAGGCCGGCGGGGTGATCCGCAGGTCGATCGGCTTGTTGGCGGCCGCCACGGCCAGGATGGTGGCGAGGCGATCCAGCACCGCGTCCAGCGTGAAGATGCCGTCCTCCAGCTGGAGCTGGCCCGCATCGATCTTGGTGAAATCGAGGATGTCGTTGGTGAGGCTGCGCAGCAGCTGTCCAGACGCCTGGATCTGACTCACCAGCTTGCGCTGACCGGCCGTGAGTGTGTCCTGGGCGAGCAGATGGGCCAGCCCCAGCACCACATGCAGCGGCGTGCGGATCTCATGGCTCATGTTCGCCAGGAAGGCGGTTTTGGCCTCGGCGTTGCTGCGGGCCTCCTCGGCCCGGGCGGCGAGCTGGCGATTGACGCTCATCAGCCGCAGGCGAAAGCGCGTCAGCCGCAGGCCGTTCAGCACCGACAGGCCCAGCAGCAGGCTGGTCGGCAGCAACACCTCGCGCCGGTGCTGCCCCACGATGGCGGCCCGCTCGGCGGCGCTCAGGTGAATCACGGCCAGCCGATCGAACCCCAGGCTGCTGCTGCCGCCGCTCAGGTGCCTGCCACCGGCATGGCCGCGGCTGAGCATGAGCACGTGATCACGGATGACCTGCTGGGTGTCGATGCTCTTCCAGATCCAGTCCCCGTCCTGCAGGCTCGCCGATCCCTTGGGTGCCGATGCCATCGCGGCCCAGGCGGCGGGGTCTGTGTGGGCCAGGCTGATGCTCTGCTGATCGGCTCGGGCACCTGGCAGCAGGAAGGCCCAGTTCTGCAGCTGCTCGGCTCGGCCCAGCCGGATGCCCTCGCGGTTCACCAGCATCAGGTGGCGGGTGTCGTTCTGGATCTCCAGGAGCCAGGTGCGCAGCAGGCAGCGGCCGGAACTGTTCAGCACCACCAGGCCCTGCCGTTGGCCGCCGGGATCAAACAGGGGCAGCGCCAACCGGAACGTCGGCCGGTAGGGCCGTTCCGGCTGGCCGTGCTCCTGATTCAGGTCGAGGGCGGAGACGTAGAGCTGGCCTGGCAGCAGGCGCAGGCCCTCCCGCACGTAGGGCCGGTCGGCCTTGTTCTGCAGCTCCTGGGGGGGCACGGAGACCATGCGGCTCCCCCTTTTGTTGATCGCCACCCGCTCCTGGCCGTTGCGATCGATCCAGCGGAGCTGATCGGTGCAGTGTCCGGTGGAGGCCACGGCGTTGAATCCCTCCGCCAGGGCCGTCAGGTTGGTGGCACTGGGTTGGGCCACCGCCGCCGCCAGGGTGGGGAGCCCCTGGGCCGCCCAGAGCTGGTCCACGGCGCTCAGGGTCGCTTCGTTCACGGCCGCCAGGGCCAGCTCCAGGCGTTCCATCCGGCGCGCGGTCAGGCTGAGGAGCTCTTCGCGGGCGAGTCCCTCGGCGATCAGCCAGCCGGCGGCCGTGATCAGCAGCACGATCGGCAGGATCTCGGGCAGGAAGTGGCGCAGGAAACGGGCCCGACCAGGCCTGGCCTCAGCACCGGCCTTGGCCTCGCCAGCGTTCGATTCAGGGCCGGACATCCCCGCCAGTGCACTTCTTTGTGAACCGTAAACCCTTGGTCGCTATGCAAAGCTTCGGCCCAAAGCCAGCTCGATGTGCTCATCTCTGAACGGCCAGCCATGTCGCCACATCGGGTGGACGCGATTGACTAAAGTAAATCGACTTTTGATTTTAATGGTAAAATCGAATGATTAAGAGCCAGGTTATTCTTCCATGGACTTTTCTTTGGTACAGACTGTCCACGCATTCGATGCTGCTTCTAAATTAAAAAAACCTACGATTCTGGTCGTTGACGACAGCGTCAGCAGCCTGGATCAGATCTCGGCCGTTCTGCAGGTTTTCTACCAGGTGAAGGTGGCTACGGGTGGAGCCAAGGCCCTGGAGATTGCGGGCGCCAATACGCCGCCCGATCTAATCCTGCTCGACGTCATGATGCCGGGCTTATCCGGTTATCAAGTCTGTAAAAAGCTGAAGGATGAGGCTTTTACGCGGGACATTCCGGTGATCTTTCTCACGGCGAACTCGTCTGTCGACGATGAGGCAAGTGGCTTGCTGCTCGGAGCGGCTGATTTCATCGCCAAGCCTGTGAATCCGCCGATTCTGCTGGCTCGTGTGGCCACCCAGATGCAACTCAAGGCCGCTGCAGATCGTCTGCGCGATCAGAATGATCATCTGGAGCGAGAGGTGCAGAAGCGCAGCCATGAACTGGCCGCGATTCAGGATGTCACCATCCACGCTATGGCTTCCTTGGCTGAAACGCGCGACAACGAAACCGGCAACCACATCCGCCGCACGCAAAACTATATCCGCGCCCTAGTATGCCGTCCCGGAAATAACAGCTAGAATCGAGAGTGTCACCCGAGGTGCCTTGTGGCGCTTGGTCGTCCGATGCCTCCGCTGGTCCTCAGCGAGGACGAGGTTCAGCAGTTGCGGGCCCTTGCAAATTCCCGGTCGTTGCCGCATTCGATCGTGCAGCGCGCTCAGATCGTGCTGGCCTGCGGTGCCGGCGAGACCAACACCGCCATCGCCAAACGGATGGGGCTGACGGGGATGACCGTTGGCAAGTGGCGCAAGCGGTACCGGGAGCTGGGCCTGGAGGGCCTGCATGACGAGCTGCGGCCGGGTAGGCCTCGCACCTACGAGGACGACACGGTGGCGGAGGTGATCAACCGGGCACTGCAGACCAAGCCCACCGATGGCAGCACCCAGTGGTCTGCGCGCTCCCTCGCGGCTGCCACCGGCATCTCCAAAACCACCGTTCACCGCTGGCTGCAGACTTTCTCGGTCCAGCCCCACCGGCAGAAGTCGTTCAAGCTCTCCACCGACCCGTTCTTTGTGGAGAAGGTCCGCGACATCGTCGGCCTGTACCTGAACCCTCCGGATAAGGCGATGGTGCTCTGCGTCGACGAGAAGACGCAGATCCAGGCACTGGACCGCACCCAGCCGCTGTTGCCCATGGGCCTGGGTTACGTGGAGGGCGTCACCCACGACTACATCCGCCACGGCACCACCACGCTGTTCGCTGCTCTGGATGTGGCAACAGGCGAGGTGATCACCCAATGCAAGCCCCGCCATCGGCACCAGGAGTTCCTGGGGTTCCTGCGCCAGATCGAGAAGTCGGTCCCCGAGGAGCTTGATGTCCACTTGATCGTCGACAACTACTGCACCCACAAGCACGCCAAGGTGAGGGCCTGGCTGGCGCAGCGGCCCCGCTTCCACGTGCACTACACACCGACCTACGCCTCCTGGATCAACCAGGTGGAGCGTTGGTTTGGGATCATCACCCAGCGGGCGATCCGACGCGGCAGCTTCTCCAGCGTCAAGGAGTTGATCTCCAAGATCGAGCAATTCGTGGCGGCCTACAACAAGACCAAGGCGCCGTTCAACTGGACGGCCACAGCGGATTCAATCCTGGAGAAGCTCCAGCGACTTTGCTCGCAGATCTCCGGGACGGCACACTAGGAGCCTGTCGCGCATAGATCAGCACCCAGTCTCTCCACAGCCGCCCATCAATCTGCCCAGATCCCAGTGACTGCAATGGATCTGGGCGATACACTCGGGCATGCAGAAGCGCAAGACCTTTCGCCCCTGGCAGCCGCAGCAGGCCACCCTGCTGCCGCCGTCACCGCGTGAGTGGCTCTCAGAAGACCACCAGGTGTATTTCCTGCTGGACCTGGTGGATGAGCTGGATCTCTCCGCGATCCTCGTACCCGCTCAGGCCAAGGACCCCCGCGGAGAGAAGGGATTCGATCCACGCATGATGACGATGCTGCTGCTTTACGCCTACTGCGTGGGCATCGTCTCCTCCAGGAAGATCGAGCGGGCCTGCTACGAGGATCTGGCATTCCGCGTGCTGACCGGCAACCAGCAGCCGGACCACAGCCGAATCAGCGAGTTCCGCCGGCGCAACCTTGATGCCCTCAAGGGCCTGTTTATTCAGATCCTGCGCCTGTGCCAGAAGGCGGGGATGGTGAGCCTGGGCCATGTGGCCCTCGATGGCACCAAGGTGCAGGCCAATGCCTCCAAGCACAAGGCGATGAGCCACGAGCGGATGCTCAGGGCGGAGAAGGAGCTCCAGAAGGAAATCAACGCCTTGATCCGCAAGGCCGAGATCCTGGATGCCCAGGAAGACCGGCGCTACGGCAAAGGAAACCTGGGCAGTGAACTTCCCGATGAGCTGCGCCACAAGCAGGGCCGCCTCGCAAAAATCCGTCAGGCCCGCAAGGAGATGGAGGCGGAAACCGCTGCAGCTGCAGCGCGGCAGCGGCAGGAGGAAGCCGAGAAGGCCAGAGCCAAAGCGACCGCAGCCGAGGAATCGGATGGATCGGCCCCTGAGCAGGCCGAGCTGAACAGGAAAGCGGAAGCCGCAGCGGCAAAGGCAGCAGCGGCGGGGGACAAAGCCATCGAGGCCGCCGAGAGCGCTGGCCTCGAGCCACCAGATCTGGAGCCACTCGCCTCTGACGCGATGCCCAGGCGTGGTCTGGCGAGAAAGGCTGACGGCACACCGACGGCCAAGACCCAACGGAATTTCACAGATTCCGACAGCCACCTCATGCAGTCCGGCGGCACCTACCTGCAGGGCTACAACTGCCAGCTGGCGGTCGACAGTGACCACCAGGTGATCGTGGCGGTGGGCGTCAGCAACCAGCCACCGGACGTGGAGCACCTGGAGCCCATGCTGGAGCGGATCGCCGCCAGCGCCGGTGAACTGCCGGACGTGATGACGATGGATGCGGGCTACTGGAGCGACGACAACGCAGGTCACTGTGAGGACCTTGGCATTGACGCCTACATCGCCACCGGCCGTCTGCCGCATGGGAAGCCGCCACCGCCACAGCGAGGACCGCTGCCCAGAGATGCCGACGCCAGAACCCGCATGGCCCGCAAGATCAGAAGCAAGAAGGGATCCAGGATCTACGCCCAGCGCAAAGCGATCGTGGAGCCGGTGAACGGCCAGATCAAGGAAGGCCGGGGCCTGCGGCGGTTTCTCTTGCGGGGCCTGGAGAAGGTCGATGGTGAATGGCATCTGATCGCTGCCACCCACAACCTGCTCAAGTTGTTCCGGTACAGGCGATCACAGCAGCAGCTCTGGGCAGCAGCGACGGGATGAGGGGTAGAGACCCTGGCAATGCCGCCAGGGCTGAGTCAACCTCGCCCCAATGAACCAGCTCAGCGGGAGAGGTAGACCTCAGAGCTCACCTCACCGGGATTCGTCGTGACCAGGGGCTCGCTGCTCTATTGGCAACAAACTCCTAGCTCTCAGGCTGCGCCACCATGAGCGCTTCCGTGCCGTGCTTGACAACGACCTGACGATTGATCTGCTCTACCGCAGCGCACCGCTACATGACATCGGCAAAGTGGGAATTCCGGATCGCATCCTGCTCAAGCCGGGTCGCCTGACGCAGGAGGAGTTTGAGGTGATGAAATCCCATACTACCCTTGGCTTGGCTGCGATTGAATCGGCAGAAAATCAACTCGACCTCAAAGTAGATTTCCTGCTTTATGCCAAGGAGATCGCCTACAGCCACCACGAGAAGTGGGATGGCACGGGCTATCCCCTCGGATTGGCGGGGGATGCGATTCCAGTCTCCGCTCGTTTGATGGCTGTGGCCGATTTCTACGACGCCCTGATCAGTCGACGTGTCTACAAACAGGCCATGTCGCATGCGCAAGCCATGCAGGCCCTGCATGAAGGCCGCGGTAGCCATTTCGATCCCGATGTGGTTGACGCCTGTGATGCGATTCAAGAGGATTTCCAGGAGATCGCGCGGCGCTACAGCGATACCGACCAAGACCTTCTCGAGAAGGAGCGTGTGATCCGAATGATGCAGGGGGAGCCGCCCATGCTGGGCTGAGCACTATGCGGATTCAGATGCTCTCGTTTGCTCGACCTGCTTCGAAGGCACCGCGGCAAAGCTTCATCGTCTTTTCTTTGTTTTGCATGGAGGGGGTCGCTTTTGTTTAAGTTTTTTTTCCGCGAGTGTCGCGCCGCGCTCTTGGCAAAACGGTCGAACGGATGTTTCTTGAAAGTCTTTCTTCTAGGCCTGCCGGTTTTTCTGGTTAGTTGCGGTGTGGTGCCTCAGCAGACCCTTCGCATTGGCGCCAACCTCTGGCCAGGCTATGAGACTCTCTACCTTGCTAGGGAGCTTGGCTATTACAAAGATAAGCCGATTCGACTTTTTGACTATCCATCAGGAACCGAACAAGTCAAGGCTTATCGAAACAGTGAGATCGATGGCGCAGGGCTCTCTATTGATCAGGTTCTCGACCTTGCCGCTACCCAAGCAAACATCAAAATCATTGCTGTGATGGACTTCTCCAGCGGTGGTGACGTTATTCTCGGGCAGCCTGAGATTAAAAATGTTAAAGCACTTATGGGTCGTCGCATCGGAGTGGAATCAACAGCTCTTGGAGCCTTTTTACTTGCCAGAGCACTGGAGAGGAATGGTCTGCATCCTCAGGATGTTCAGATCGTGTCCCTTGAACTGGCTGATCACGAGCAAGCGTTTAGAAATCGAGAAATAGATGCAGTTGTCACATTCGGGCCAGCGCGCTCAAGACTCCTGGAAGAGGGAGCCACACAGATATTTGATAGTAGCATGATTCCAGGAGAGATTATTGACGTTCTTGTGGTTAGTGACGACGCAATTGCGCGCAATCCCAAAGCTGTGCAGGCTCTTGTTGACGGCCGATTCAAAGCACTTGGCTACTTCGAGAGAAACCCTCTGCTGGCTGCCAAGCTTATGGCTAAGCGTACCCAGGTGAGGCCTGCACAGCTGCTTGACTCATTCCAAAAACTGAAGCAGCCATCCCTTCAGGAAAATCAAGCTCTTCTCGGTCAAAAGAATGCTAATCTGGCGCTATCCATCAATAAACTTGTAGATCTAATGATCAAGAACAGGTTGATTGATAAGAGGGTTGATCCTTCCGCCTTGCTTGATGATCAATTTGTTAGGGCATCGTCATCCCAGGCAAGTCAATGAAAAGAATTCTGAGAAAATACCCCCCCCCACTTCGTTATGCGATTCCTGCGGCACTTGTGCTGTTTGGCAGTCTAGCTGGGTTAGCATTATTCTTGTTTGAGGTTAATGCGACTTATCGCTTGGCCGAGAATTCTGCCAAGGCAAATCTCAGGAGGGTCACAGCTCAAGTATCCCAAGTCATCGAATATCTGTATCGATCAAGTGATAGTGAAAGTCAGATTGAGGCACTTGTAAGCCGACTGGGCTCGTACCGGGGCTACTTAAGTGCGATCATTTTCAGCGAGAATAATACTGTTATTCAGTCTAATGACTACCGGCAAATAGGCAATGCAATGAGAGATACACAGGCTTTTAAGTATCAATCTGAATTCCTTAAGATTAGACAGGCGCTGGCTGGCGTAATATTGAAAGTAGATAATGGTGACCGGCTAATTGCGCTGTATCCTGTATTGCTAAAGTCGGGTAAATATGAAATTAAGCCTTCCAGGGTAGCAATTCTGTTCGTTGAGTATGATCTTAGCGGTCTGAATCAGAAGGCTTTTGCCAATGTGAGGTGGGTGCCTTTTATTGGACAGTTCCGGCCCCTGACATCGTTAACCCAGGACGGGTGGAACATGGTTCGGCCTCAGTGTAGACCGCGTGGGGAGTTTTGCCTCCAAGGGAACTGTGAGGTCTTACATGGCAATACCGCCACAGGAAGCGGGCCAGGCTGATTTCAGCGTCCCAGCCATCGCTGTATGCCCGTAGGTAGACCTCCTCGTACTTGACAGTCCTCCACAGCCGTTCAACAAGGATGTTGTCGTAGCACCGCTTTCTGCCGGACCAGCTGATCTGGATCCGCTCCCCTTTGAGTCTGGCCACAAAGTCAGCGGACGTGAACTGACAGCCTTGATCGGAGTGGAAGATCTCTGGCCTACGGCCGCCTCCCAAGGCCATCTCCAGGGCCTCCAGACAGAACTTCGTGTCAAGGCTGTTGGAGAGCCTCCAGCTGAGCACATGCCTGGAATGGAGATCCATGATCGCCACCAGATAGAGGAACCCTTTCTGCAGAGGGATGTAGGTGATGTCGGTCGCCCAGACCTGATCCACCGACGTGACCTGCGTGAGGTCCACCAGGCAGGGGAACCGCACGGACGGATCACCTGGAACCGTCGTCCGGGGCTTCTGGTAGATCGCCCGTAATCCCATGCGCCGCATGAGGTTTCGCACTCGATCTCGGCTGATCGGGATACCATCTTGGGCCAGATAGTCCACCATCCGGCGGCTGCCGCTGCAGGGATCCTCCAGGTAGAGAGCATCGATCCTGGCCATGATCCGCAGCGTCGATACACGGACCGGTGTCGGCCGGTAGTACAGCGTGGATCGAGGCAGCCCCAGCAGCGCACACTGCCTGCTGATGCTGAGCTCGGGGTGGTCGTGATCGACCAGCTTGCGCAGTTCACGGGCATCAGAGCAGTTGAGACTTTTTTTTGAGCCACTCCAGCTCCATCTGCAGCCGTCCGATCTGCTGGAACAGCTCCGCCTCCTTGGCCTGCCCCTCCTCCTTGTCCTTGGTCTTCTTGCCTCGGGTGAAGAGCTCGCTGGCACCGTCCAGGAGCTGCCGCTTCCACTGGCTCACCTGGATCGGGTGGATGGCGTGGTCGGCGGCGATCTCCTGGATCGTCTTGCGGCCACTGATCGCCTCCATGGCGACCCTGGCCTTGAACTCGGGGCTGTGGGTGCGGCGCTTGCTCATCGGTGGGAGCCCCTTTCAGGGGCGGTACCCCGCCTCAGAGGTTAACGATGGGGCCTGTCCAGAAAAGCCAGACCACCTCAATGCTTTCAAGCGGGCTATTGGTTCTAGCATAGTATTGGTCATTTTCTGTCTATTATTGTGGCTGTATTTCGAGTCTACTCTCAGCAAGCGAATCCAGAAGCTAGTTGCTGCAAGTAATGATTTTGGAGAAGGTAGGCTCAATTCCCGCAGCTTTCTGACAGGGTCTGATGAGCTCGCTTCTGTCTCTGCTGCTTTTAACAGCATGGCAGACAAGATGCAAGTCAATTCGGTCAGGTTGGAGAAACTGGCAAGCAAGGAAAGGCTTCTCCGCGAGATTAATCATCGAATTCACCAGTCCCTTGAGCTTGATCAGATTTTCGAGACTGCCACATGCGATATTCTTCATTATCTCAAAGCAGATAGAGTTGCAATTTATCAGTTTCTTCCTCGATCCGCCCACAAGCGGGGCCGATTTGTTGCCGCATCGGCAGCTCCTGGTGTGACTTCAATCCTTCATTTAGAAGCCGAAGACAAGTGCTTTTCTCCCCAGCTTGTTGAGCGTTACCTGTCGGGTGGATTCCATTTTGTCGATGATGTTCGGACGGCAAATATATCTACTTGTTATCGCGAGCTTCTTGGGAGGTTTGGTATTGTTTCCAACGCTGTTTTTCCCCTTGCTTATTCAGGCCAGTTGTGGGGACTTCTTTGCATACATCAGTGCAAGGCAGCGAGGGTGTGGAGCGAAGAGGATATCGAATCTGTCGATTCCGTCTCCCGTCAAATTAGTATCGCTCTGCAGCAGTCTAATCTGTTTAGTCGAATTCAGCAAGAGTTGTCTCGCACCAGGCGCGCCCAATCAAGCCTTGTGCGGGCAAACAAAAAAATGGTACAGGCAAACACTGAATTGGCTCGTGCGACACGCTTAAAGAATGAATTCCTGGCCAACATGAGCCATGAGATCCGCACGCCGATGAATGTGATTATCGGGATGACGCGGCTGCTGCAGCAGACTGATCTCGATCGCAGGCAGGGCAATTACGCTGCAAAGGTGCGCACATCTGCGGAAAACTTGCTTGGTATTATCAACGACATCCTTGACTTTTCCAAGATCGAATCCGGCCGTTTGATCATGGAAGCGACCGACTTCTCCCTCGACAATGTGCTTTGTTATGTAGGGGATTTGATCGGGATGAGGGCTGGAGTAAAGGGCCTGGAACTGCTCTTCGATCATTCGATTGATTCCCCTGACTCCCTGTTGGGTGATCCGCTGCGTCTTTCGCAGGTGTTGATTAATCTCTGTGACAATGCAGTGAAGTTTTCTGATCAGGGCGAGGTTGTTGTGAAGGTGGAGATACTGGACGTTGGCGTTGATTCCGTGATGCTGCACTTCTTGGTGCGGGATACGGGCATCGGCCTGTCAGAAGAACAGATTGGCCTTTTGTTCCAGCCGTTCAGCCAGGCCGACAGCTCGGTGACGCGCAAGTATGGCGGCACGGGATTGGGGCTGGCGATTTCCCGGAATATTGCGGAAATGATGGGCGGCTCGATCTGGGTTGACAGTGTCCCCAATGTGGGCTCCACGTTCCATTTCAGTGCTCGTTTCGGCCTGCCCTATGGGGCTGCCAATCCGATGTTGTGTTTGGAGGAGTTGCGCGGTGTGCGTGTGCTGGTGGTGGACGACAACTCCACTGCCCGCGAGATCACCGTTGCCATGACCCGCAGCTTCGGCATGGAGGTCGACAAAGCCAGCGATGGTGAGCAGGCGGTGCGGGCCGTGCGGCAGGCCGATGCTGCAGGCCATCCCTATGCCCTCGTGCTGATGGATTGGAGAATGCCGCTGATGAACGGGGTGGAGGCGGGTCTGGAGATCAGGGCGCTGCCTTTGCAGGCGCAGCCGCGCCTGTTGATGCTGACGGCTTTAGGGGCCGATGATATCTGGCTGGACGCCGAGCGTGATGGGCTCGTGTTCCACGGGGCGATCGCCAAGCCCACCACGCCCTACTCCCTGCTGAAGGCCATCGCCGCAGCCCTGGATCATCTCCAGATCCAGTCGCAGGCGTCCCGTTCTGAGGCGGAACGGCAATCGGCGGAACCGATCACGGCGCTGACCGGCGCCCGGGTGTTGCTGGTGGAAGACAACGCCATGAACCAGGAACTGGCCTGCGAGCTGCTGAGCCAGGCCGGCCTGGTGGTGGAGACGGCCTGCAACGGCCAGGAGGCTCTCGATCTGCTGGCGCACGATCGCCGCTTCGACGGCGTGTTGATGGATTGCCAGATGCCGGTGATGGATGGCTACACCGCCACACGCGCGATCAAGGCCGATTCAGCCCTGGCATCGATGCCTGTGATCGCGATGACGGCCAATGCCATGGAGGGGGATCTCGAGAAGGTGCTGGCGGTGGGCATGGTGGATCACATCGTCAAGCCTCTGGATGTGGAGGCGATGTTCCGCACCCTGGCGCGCTGGATTCAGCCTCCTGCAGCATCACCACCTGATGCCGCCCGGGCGCCGGAGTTTCCGCTTCTGCCGGGCCTTGATCAGCGTGCCGGTATGACCAGCACCATGGGCAATGCCCAGCTGTACCGGCGCTTGCTGCGGCGTTTTGCCGACGAGCAGCAGACCTTCGAGGCCCAGTTCCGGGCGGCGTGGCAGGGGGGCGATGTCAGCACGGCCACCCGTCTGGCGCACACGCTCAAGGGCACGGCGGGCACCATCGGCGCCCGCGGCGTGCAGCAGGCGGCCGCGACCCTGGAAGCGGTCTGTTCGGAGCAGTCGGAGCTATCCGAGCAATCGGAGCAATCCGAGCAAGCAGACGCTGAAAGCGCCCAGGTTGAGGATGCACTGCAGGTGTTGCTCGCCCAGCTTCGCCCTGTGCTGGCGGGCCTGGAGGCCCTGGAACCTGGCGAGGGGTCGTGCGAGGGCTCTGGTTCCGTGGACCGCTCAAGGGCCCGGGTGGAGCAGGACCCTGCCGCTCTCGCTCTCCAGCAGAAACGGCTGGAGCATTGCTGCAGCTTGCTGGCCGCCAGCGATGCGCAGGCGCGGGAGGCGTTGGAGGACCTGGCGGAGCAGCTCGGTCCCTCCGCTCTGGGAGATCAGGTGCGCCGGGCGCTGCACTGCGCCCGCCGCTTTGACTTCGATGCGGCACTCGCCGCCCTGAACACCGTTCCGGCTGGTTCGGCCTGAGTCTTCAGCGGCGCTTGGTTCAGCCGTGCCTTGATCTGTGCTGCCGTGATCAGCGGCGCCCCAGCAGCTCTTCCCAGGAGGGTGTCTCCTGCGGGGTACTGCTGGTTCCGCGCCCCTCGCTGCTGCACGCAGCGCTGCGGGATGGAGCGCTGCGCGACGGGGCGGTGTTGCGGTTGGCGCCAGCTTTGTTGGTTCTGGTGATGGGTCGGTTGCGGGTGATGGACATGACGTTGTGACTGGATATGGATCACGCACCGGCCAGCTGCCACGGTCCCCGATGGGACTCGCACACGGGCAGCACAGACGTGGCGGTGGATCACCGCCAGGGCTTTGGTCCTGAAGGGCCGTCCCCAGGAAGCGCAGGGGCGGCTCGGTGCTGGTTCCGGCATGCGCGAGCACGCGGCTCGCCGGCTTCTGCCAGATGAGAGCAACGTAACCCACAAAACGGCAGAACGGCAGGAACCCTCACATTCGGCCAGGTTCAGGTCGGTATCGGCGCCGCCACAAGCGCCGCCATCAGCAGCCCGAGGTAGGTGCCCAGCATGTAACCGATCAGCCCCACGGCCACCCCCGGCACGGCCAGGTCCTGGCGGCCGCAGGAGGTGGCCAGGGCCAGAGCTGTGGAGGGCCCGCCCACGGCGGCCTGGCTGGAGACGAGCGTGTCCACCAGGCCCCAGCGGCGCCAGCGGGCCAGGGCCAGCACCCCCACCGCCTGCACCGCCACCACCAGGGCGGCATAGATCAGCACGTTCAACCCTTCCCCCAGCAGCGCCATCACGGCCGCGCTCAGGCCGATCACCGCAAAGAAGGGATGGATCGCCAGCAGGCCCAGGGGGTAAGCCAGCGCCTTGCAGCGCAGGCCGGGAATCTGGGCCACCACCAGCGCCAGGCTGGTGAGCACCACGATGCCGAGGCCCGGCACCTGGGGCAGCAGGGGCTCCAGCCAGGCGGTGAGCGCCGTGGCGGCCAGCATGGTGAGCACGGCCAGCGCCAGGCAGGCCAGGGCCTGGCCACCCCACTGGCGCCAGTGCCGCCACACCAGCGGAATGAAGCGCGCGCCGGGATCGAGCGCTCCGGCCTCCGTCTCCAGGTGGAGGTTGTTTTGGCGTCGATGCCCCAGCAGCAGGCTGAGCAGAAACCACACTGTGAAGACCAGCTGATCGGCGGCGGTGGCCAGGGTCACCAGGTCGGGCCGCACCGCCAGGGCCCGCGCCACTGACACGAAATTGAGGCTGCCGCCGGTGTAGGTGGCCGTGAACAGACCGGCCAGGGGCGGGGTGTCTGCCCCGAGCGCGGGGCCCAGCAGCAGGGCGCCGAGCAGGGCTGCCAGACAGGTCACCACCACCGCGGCGGCGAAGGGGGCGATCAGGCTGCGGCCCTCCTCCCACACCCGCCGGCCATCCACCGCCAGCAGCAGCAGCACGATCGCCACCGAAGTGAGCGGCCCATTCACGCCCTCCGCCACCGATTCCGGCAGGCGTAGCCCCAGACCATTGGAGGCGAGCAGGCCGAGGCTCAGCACCCAGAGCGTGGGGCCGAGCCGCCCGAACCAGCCGGGGCGCTCGCCCAGCCAGAAGCCCATCGCCGTCAGGCCCAGCACCAGCGCCCAGCCCGCCAGGGTGTCGTTCATCTGTGTCGCCGTGTCGGCACCCGGAACCTGGCGCCCATGCTGCAGCCGCCCCAGCCGAGCCGGGCTGGTGCCGTCAGAATGCGCCGATCCGATCCCGGCGCATGACCCCCCGGAACGCCATCGCGTTCGGCCTGCTGGTGATGGTGCCCCTGTCGGCCTTGGCCGAAACCCTGCACTGGGGCGATGGGGCGGTGTTCGCCACCTCGGCGCTGGCGATCATTCCCCTGGCGATCTGGCTGAGCACGGCCACCGAGGAGCTGGCCATCAGCTTCGGCCCCTCGATCGGGGCTCTGCTCAATGCCGTGTTCGGCAATGCCACCGAGCTGATCATTGCCCTCACCGCCCTGAAAGCCGGTCTGGTGGAGATCGTCAAGGCCAGCATCACCGGCACGGTGATGGCCAACCTGCTGCTGGCTCTGGGGCTCTCGATGCTGGTCGGTGGCATCGGGCGCAGTGAGCAGCGCTTTCAGCCGGTGGTGGCCCGGGTGAATGGATCGGCCATGACCCTGGCGGTGCTGGCGATCCTGCTGCCCAGTGTCGGCAGCCTCGCCAGCGGCAACCTGGCCGGTGGCGGCGATGGTGGCGTGGCAGCGGCCGGCCGCGAATCCTTCTCCCTGTTCGTGGCCTGGGTGCTGCTGGCGGTCTACGGCCTCACCCTGTTGTTTTCGCTGCGCACCCACCGCACCCTCTATGCCGTGGCCGAAGCCGACAGCGAGGAGCTCGCCCATGGCGGGGAGCGCCCCAAGGTGCTCCCCTGGGTGATGGTGCTGCTGCTGGCCACCCTGGCGCTCACCTATGAATCCGAGCTGTTTGTCGGCGTGGTGGAGAGCGTCACCGAGGGCTTCGGGCTCACGGCCCTGTTCACCGGCGTGGTGTTGCTGCCGCTGCTGGGCGGCGCCGCCGAATACCTCACGGCGGTGAGCATGGCCCGCAAGGACAAGATGGATCTGTCGGTGTCGGTGGCCCTGGGCTCGACCCTGCTGGTGGCCCTGCTGGTGGTGCCCCTGCTGGTGCTGCTGGGGCCCTCCCTGGGCCACCCCCTCGATCTGAGTTTCAACCTCTATGAACTGGTCGCCGTGATCGCCGCCGTGGTGGTGAGCAACCTCGTCAGCCTCGATGGGCGTTCCGACTGGCTGGAGGGGGTGCTGCTGCTGGCGACCTACCTGATTCTGGCCGCAGGTTTCTACTTCCAGGGCGGTTCCCTGCCATGAGTCAGCTGTCCGACGAGCGCCGCACGGCTCCGGCCCCCTTCCGCCCGATCACCCTCTGGGCCCTGCTGCGCCAGTCGCCCCTGCTGCGGTTGCTGCTGGCGGTGGCGCTCACCCTGGCGGCCTCCCTGGCTGGCCTGGTCTGGGTGGCGGCGGCGGCGGCCCTGCTCACCGTGGGGCTGTCGCTGCATCAGTTGCTGCCGCCGCTCTGGCAATTGCTGCGCCAGCGGATCGACGATCCCCCCACCGCCCGCATCGCGGCCGTGCTGGCGCTGGTGCTGGCCCTGGTGGTGATCACCCTGCAGCTGGGCTGGTGGGATCCCCTGCTGGGGATCTACCGCCGCGCCGACTGGGAGGCGATCGGCGCCATCGGCGAAGGGGTGATCGGCGCCTTCGGGCAGATCCTGGTGGCTTCGGTGGCGCTGATGATCGCCTGGCGGCAGGTGATGGTCGACCAGCGGCTCACCACCCAGCAGAACCGCATCACCCAGGCCCAGACGATCGACAGCTTCATCCACGGCGTCTCCGAGCTGATCAGCGACGACGAAGGCCTGCTGGAAGACTGGCCGCTGGAGCGGATGCTGGCCGAGGGGCGGCTGGCGGCCGTGCTCAGCAGCATCGATGCCGACGGCAAGGCCCGCATCCTGCGCTTTCTCTCCCATGCGCGCCTGCTCACACCGCTGCGGCGCGACCATCGGCTCGGCCGCGCCATCCTCGATGGCCAGGGAAGCTACGAAGAAGACCGGGTGGCCGGCGTGCCCGTGATCCAGCTGTATCAGAGCCTGCGGGGTCAGGACCTGGCCGGCACCGATCTGCGCGGCATTGATTTCAATGGCGCCGACCTGCGCGGCACCAATCTCGAAGCCACCGACCTCAGCGACGCCAACCTGGCCGGTGCCGATCTGGGCGGGGCCTGCCTGGAGGGGGCACGGCTGGAGCGCACCCGCTTCTTCTATGGCCCGCTGGAGAGCGCCACGCCGCGCCAGATCGGTCTCAGCCCTGATTTTCTGAGTGGACGGGGCACCGGCGCCCTGGTGGAGAACATCAATCTCACGGGGGTGCGGCTGCTGGATCCGGAAGCCCGCCACTACCTGGCGGCCTGGAGCGGCAAGCGCTCCCGCCAGACCCTGCCGGGCGGCTGCAAGGGGCTGCCGGATCGGCTGGCGCTCCGCGCCGAGGAGGGCGCCTGATGGGCTGGATCGCCCTGGTCGCGGCCCTGGCCGCCGGGTTCTGCGGCTGGAGCTCCCTGCATCAGGGGCGCCGCCTGCGCCTGCTGCGGGCGGCGCGCAGCAGCAGCGTGGCCGAATTGCTGGATCTGCACGCCACCGTGGTGGATGGCATCGGCGGGGGCTCCTTCCGGGAACTGGTCAAGCTCGAGGGGGAGCTGGTCTGCGAGGAGCCGCTGCAGGCCCCCTGGAGCGGCGAGGCCTGCGTCGCCTTCGTCGATACGGTCACGCACCTGTATCAGGAGCGGGTTGAGGAGCAGACCACCGATTCCGAAGGGCGCACCACCACCAAAAGCCGCTGGGAGCAGCGCTCCCAGGAGGTGAGTCGGCTGGAGCGGCGCTGCTGCTTTCGCCTGGCGCAGGCCGGGCAGGAGCTGCCGGTGGAACCGGAGCAGGCCGAGCTGGAGTGGGAATCGGTGCTCTCCGTCCTCGAACCCGACGACGAGGCGGCGCCTTCCGGCAAGGGTCAGGCTTTGGCGCGTCAGCAGATCCGCAGCCTCGGGATGCGCCGCGATGAGGAGGTGTTCCGCTCAGGTGGGCGGATCTTCGTGGTGGCCGAGGTCAGCGATGCCAGCGGCAGCCTGGCCCTGCGCAAGCCGGAGCAGGAGGGCCTGTTCCTGATCCGCCGCGAAGGTGAGCAGCTGCTGCTGTCACGAACGTCGCGTCAGCGTCGGATGTGGGCCGTGGGCAGCGCCGTGCTTGTCGTCACGGCCGTGGTGCTGGTGGTGCTGAGCTTGGCGGGCTGAGGCTGCCCGCGGCTCCATCAGTGGGCGGCTTGCCCGATTGAAGGTGTATGGGGTATGGTTTTGGACTGCGCGGCACACCGGGAGCGAGAGCACCGGTGGAAACGCAGAGTCTTCGGTGCTGCGAGGCACTGAGGGCGAGTGCCGTTTGCCTGGAAGGGTGAAGGGTGCGTGCTTACGACGAAGGAGGCGCGAGCCACCGGTGTTGTAGGTTTCCTGAGTCGCTGAGAGGCGACGCGCCGAGACGACCCGGAGCCGAGAGGCCAAGGGAGTGGAGGCAGCACCTGGACAATTGAAAAGTTTAGGAACTGACGCTTCTACCGCGTCATTCTGATCGGATCGAACGGTTCTGAGTTCGCAGTGGACCAGCCTTGTGCTGGCGCCAGTGTGGAGTCAAAGCCCGTTGGATGCGGTGTCGAGGATGACGAAACGAGCGGTAGAGGTGTGAGGTCCCGTCAAACATTTTAAGCGACGGGAACCTGCAGTGATGTGGTGCTGCCTTGAGGTCTCACGCCTTGGGTCAGAACTGGGTGAAAACCAGCTGTGGGTGACTGAAGCGAACCGGATCTGAGATCTGGGAAAGTCACGGGATTGTGACGTGAACCATCAGGAAGAATCTGTTCGGAGAGATCCAGATAGAGAGGTCTAGACGGCAAGCGAAACAGTTGTGTGCACTCTCGAACCCTTTCGGTCAGTCGAAAGGTGGTCCCAACTGAAGACTGTGCGCCAGTGCAGGATTTGGGTGAGCGACAAACTTCTCTGCGATGAAAGCTCAAGCGAAAGTTTAGAGCTGACGTTTAAAGGGGGAAGACTACTACGGAGAGTTTGATCCTGGCTCAGGATGAACGCTGGCGGCGTGCTTAACACATGCAAGTCGAACGAACCTTCGGGTTAGTGGCGGACGGGTGAGTAACGCGTGAGAATCTGCCCTCAGGAGGGGGATAACGGCTGGAAACGGCCGCTAATACCCCATATGCCGAGAGGTGAAATGAATTTCGCCTGAGGATGAGCTCGCGTCTGATTAGCTAGTTGGTGGGGTAAGAGCCTACCAAGGCTTCGATCAGTAGCTGGTCTGAGAGGATGATCAGCCACACTGGGACTGAGACACGGCCCAGACTCCTACGGGAGGCAGCAGTGGGGAATTTTCCGCAATGGGCGAAAGCCTGACGGAGCAACGCCGCGTGAGGGATGAAGGCCTCTGGGCTGTAAACCTCTTTTCTCAAGGAAGAAGATCTGACGGTACTTGAGGAATAAGCCACGGCTAATTCCGTGCCAGCAGCCGCGGTAATACGGGAGTGGCAAGCGTTATCCGGAATTATTGGGCGTAAAGCGTCCGCAGGCGGCCTTGAAAGTCTGCTGTTAAAGCGTGGAGCTTAACTCCATTTCAGCAGTGGAAACTACAAGGCTAGAGTGTGGTAGGGGCAGAGGGAATTCCCGGTGTAGCGGTGAAATGCGTAGATATCGGGAAGAACACCAGTGGCGAAGGCGCTCTGCTGGGCCATAACTGACGCTCATGGACGAAAGCCAGGGGAGCGAAAGGGATTAGATACCCCTGTAGTCCTGGCCGTAAACGATGAACACTAGGTGTCGGGGGAATCGACCCCCTCGGTGTCGTAGCCAACGCGTTAAGTGTTCCGCCTGGGGAGTACGCACGCAAGTGTGAAACTCAAAGGAATTGACGGGGGCCCGCACAAGCGGTGGAGTATGTGGTTTAATTCGATGCAACGCGAAGAACCTTACCAGGGTTTGACATCCTGCGAATCCCTTGGAAACGAGGGAGTGCCTTCGGGAGCGCAGTGACAGGTGGTGCATGGCTGTCGTCAGCTCGTGTCGTGAGATGTTGGGTTAAGTCCCGCAACGAGCGCAACCCACGTCTTTAGTTGCCAGCATTGAGTTGGGCACTCTAGAGAGACCGCCGGTGATAAACCGGAGGAAGGTGTGGATGACGTCAAGTCATCATGCCCCTTACATCCTGGGCTACACACGTACTACAATGCTACGGACAAAGGGCAGCAAACT
Organism: Synechococcus sp. CBW1002; assembly: GCF_015840915.1. NCBI lineage: Bacteria > Bacillati > Cyanobacteriota > Cyanophyceae > Synechococcales > Synechococcaceae > Synechococcus > Synechococcus sp. CBW1002. The sequence continues at coordinate 770,339 of NZ_CP060398.1, read as the reverse complement.
CGCGAGAGCTAGCAAATCCCATAAACCGTGGCTCAGTTCAGATCGTAGGCTGCAACTCGCCTACGTGAAGGAGGAATCGCTAGTAATCGCAGGTCAGCATACTGCGGTGAATACGTTCCCGGGCCTTGTACACACCGCCCGTCACACCATGGAAGTTGGCCACGCCCGAAGTCGTTACTCCAACCCGTAAGGGAGGAGGATGCCGAAGGTGGGGCTGATGACTGGGGTGAAGTCGTAACAAGGTAGCCGTACCGGAAGGTGCGGCTGGATCACCTCCTAACAGGGAGACAAACTGATTGTGATGTCTGAATACTTTATTTTCAGGCCATGATCCTGTCACTCTAGGTCGATCGGTACCTCAACTGTGGAAGCGGAATGGCAACATGTCCGTCCAAGCAGGTTCAGTTCCTAAACTTTGTCTAGGTCACACCCCAACGATTTTTGTTGAGGCGGTGTTGAAACCTGAAAGATGAAACGGTAGCGATACTGAATCATCAATCAGGTCAGACACAACTTTGACGCGATCGCGAGGTCGAACTCCTGGGCCATTAGCTCAGGTGGTTAGAGCGCACCCCTGATAAGGGTGAGGTCCCTGGTTCAAGTCCAGGATGGCCCATTCGTGTTTGGGGGTTTAGCTCAGTTGGTAGAGCGCCTGCTTTGCAAGCAGGATGTCAGCGGTTCGAGTCCGCTAACCTCCATTCCACACTGACGAGCGCCCTCACGGAAGCAAAGGAGAGATTTCTTTGGTGTGATCCTGACGTCTTGGTGACGATTCCAGCCTGCTTTCATTCCCTGAGTGGTTGAAAGCATGCTGGATTCCCTGTCCGCAAGGATGGGCATTCAGCAAGAACCTTGACAACTGCATAGGAAAAGTCTGGAAAAGAAAGCATCTCATAGACGCTGACTTTCCGGTTCTCTCTGGTCGCGGCCTCGGCTGCGGCATCCCAGCGAAAGCGAAGGGAAGATTGAGGTGCAAGCCTCAATCTGAGAGAAACAGGAAAGCCAGTGATTCTTGAGTTAGAGCCGAGTACAGCTCGTGTCTTCTGTCTGGCATGGCCACAAGCCACCAAGCAGGAGTTTGATTCTGGCTGTCTGAGATCTCTTGATTGAGAGCTTAGACACCGGAAGAATAGCCTTCAACAAGCTAAACGCGAGTTGTGATTATGGTCAAGCTACAAAGGGCTCACGGTGGATACCTTGGCACACAGAGGCGATGAAGGACGTGGTTACCTGCGATAAGTCTCGGGGAGCTGGAAACACGCTTTGATCCGGGAATTTCCGAATGGGGCAACCCCTAGAACGGCCGCCTGAATCCATAGGGCGGCGCGAGCCAACCCAGCGAACTGAAACATCTTAGTAGCTGGAGGAAAGGAAAGTAAAAACGACTCCCTCAGTAGCGGCGAGCGAACGGGGAAGAGCCTAAACCGATGGGTTCGCCCATCGGGGTTGTGGGACAGCAACGTGGACCAGGGACGTTAGAGGAAGCGTTTGAATGGCGCGCCAGAGAGGGTGAAAGCCCCGTACTCGAAAGCGAAACTGGCCTAGCTGTATCCCGAGTAGCACGGAGCACGTGAAATTCCGTGTGAATCCGCGAGGACCACCTCGTAAGGCTAAGTACTCCTGTGTGACCGATAGCGCAACAGTACCGCGAGGGAAAGGTGAAAAGAACCCCGGGAGGGGAGTGAAATAGAACATGAAACCGTGAGCTTACAAGCAATGGGAGTCCTACTCATAGGATGACCGTGTGCCTGTTGAAGAATGAGCCGGCGACTTATAGGCACTGGCAGGTTAAACCGGGAATGGTGGAGCCATAGCGAAAGCGAGTCTGAATAGGGCGATCGTCAGTGTTTATAGACCCGAACCCGGGTGATCTAACCATGGCCAGGATGAAGCTTGGGTGATACCAAGTGGAGGTCCGAACCGACTGATGTTGAAAAATCAGCGGATGAGCTGTGGTTAGGGGTGAAATGCCAATCGAACCCGGAGCTAGCTGGTTCTCCCCGAAATACGTTGAGGCGTAGCGTCTAGTGCTCCAGCAGGGGGGTAAAGCCACCGTTTCGGTGCGGGCTGCGAGAGCGGTACCAAATCGAGACGAACTCTGAATACCCTGTGTGTAACTAGGCAGTCAGACTGTGGGGGATAAGCTCCATGGTCGAAAGGGAAACAGCCCAGACCGCCAGCTAAGGTCCCCAAATCAATGCTGAGTGATAAAGGAGGTGGGATTGCCCAGACAACCAGGAGGTTTGCCTAGAAGCAGCCATCCTCAAAGGAGTGCGTAATAGCTCACTGGTCGAGCGATCCTGCGCCGAAAATGAACGGGGCTAAGCATTGTACCGAAGCTGCGGATTTGAATCGTAAGATTCCGATGGTAGGGGAGCGTTCCATGTGGGGTGAAGCGTTAGCGTAAGCGGGCGTGGACTGCATGGAAGTGAGAATGTCGGCTTGAGTAGCGAAAACATGGGTGAGAATCCCATGCCCCGAAACCCTAAGGGTTCCTCCGGCAGGCTCGTCCGCGGAGGGTTAGTCAGGACCTAAGGCGAGGCCGAAAGGCGTAGTCGATGGACAACAGGTCAACATTCCTGTACCTGTCATGTTTTGGGAAGGGGGACGGAGAAGGCTAGCCCAGCCAGATGTTGGTTACTGGTCCAAGCGTTCGAGGCGTTGAGAGCTGGCGAAAACAGCTTGAGCTGAGGCGTGAGTGCGAGCGGCTACGGCCGCGAAGTGGGTGATGTCAAGCTTCCAAGAAAAGCCCTATACCCGTTAAGGCATGATGGCCTGTACCCGAAACCGACACAGGTGGGGTGGTAGAGAATACCGAGGGGCGCGAGGTAACTCTCTCTAAGGAACTCGGCAAAATGGCCCCGTAACTTCGGGAGAAGGGGTGCCACCGCAAGGTGGTCGCAGTGAAGAGGCCCAGGCGACTGTTTACCAAAAACACAGGTCTCCGCTAAGTCGCAAGACGATGTATGGGGGCTGACGCCTGCCCAGTGCCGGAAGGTTAAGGAAGCTGGTCAGCGCAAGCGAAGCTGGCGACTGAAGCCCCGGTGAACGGCGGCCGTAACTATAACGGTCCTAAGGTAGCGAAATTCCTTGTCGGGTAAGTTCCGACCCGCACGAAAGGCGTAACGATCTGGGCGCTGTCTCGGAGAGAGGCTCGGCGAAATAGAATTGTCTGTGAAGATGCGGACTACGTGCACCCGGACAGAAAGACCCTATGAAGCTTTACTGTAGCTTGGTATTGTGCCCGGGCTCTGAATGCGCAGGATAGGTGGGAGGCTTTGATCCATGGCTTGCGGGTCATGGTGAGCCAACGGTGAGATACCACTCTTTCAGAGCTAGGGTTCTAACGGTCACCCGTCATCCGGGGACCGGACAGTATCAGGTGGGCAGTTTGACTGGGGCGGTCGCCTCCTAAAAGGTAACGGAGGCGCGCAAAGGTTTGCTCAGGCTGGTTGGAAATCAGCCGACGAGTGCAAAAGCAGAAGCAAGCTTGACTGTGAGACCTACAAGTCGAACAGGGACGAAAGTCGGCTTTAGTGATCCGACGGTTCTGAGTGGAAGGGCCGTCGCTCAACGGATAAAAGTTACTCTAGGGATAACAGGCTGATCTCCCCCAAGAGTTCACATCGACGGGGAGGTTTGGCACCTCGATGTCGGCTCATCGCAACCTGGGGCTGAAGTCGGTCCCAAGGGTTGGGCTGTTCGCCCATTAAAGCGGTACGCGAGCTGGGTTCAGAACGTCGTGAGACAGTTCGGTCCATATCCGGTGCACGCGCAGGAACATTGAGAGGATTTCTCCCTAGTACGAGAGGACCGGGAGGAACGCACCTCTGGTGTGCCAGTTATCGTGCCAACGGTAAACGCTGGGTAGCCATGTGCGGAGTGGATAACCGCTGAAAGCATCTAAGTGGGAAGCCCACCTCAAGATGAGTGTTCCCATGGCATAAGCCAGTAAGGTCACGGGAAGAACACCCGTTGATAGGCTCTACGTGGAAGCCGGGTAACCGGTGAAGCGGAGGAGTACTAATAGACCGAGGGCTTGACCATTCCATCCCTTGCCATCCTGACCGGATGACACAGGGATCACGCGCTCAAAGCTTTTGGATCCAGACCGGTTGCTTGTCAACCGCTCCTATGCAGTTCTCAGGGTTCAACCTGGGGGCAAAGACCGGCAAGGGGCCTGAAGAGGCCGTTTGCTTTCCTGGTGTTCATGGCGCTGTGGACCCACTCCGATCCATCTCGAACTCGGTTGTGAAACGCAGCAGCGGCAACGATAGTTGGAGGGTAGCCTCCTGCGAAAATAGCTCGATGCCAGGTCAAACTTTGCTCCACGACGACGCCCCCGATGGCAGCCTGATGGCTGCGATCGGGGGCGTTTTCGTGTGCCTGGGTTGTGGACTCCGCCTGGACGCTTGATTGCCTTGGTTGCCCGAGGGCAGCGGTTGGTTTTTCCGGTTTCTCTCCTGGCAACGATGGGCCACGGAGCGCCCCTGAAGGCGGCAGAATGTTTCCAGCTTGTTACGTTCCTCTCATGATTCTCGGGGAGCTGTTCCTGGAGGCCCTCGCCAGTGGCGTGATCACGCCGTCAGAGTTGTCGTGGGTCACCGCGCGGCAGAGCACCTTCTCTCGTGTAGAGGAAGCCACCGCTCTACGACTGGGTCGTCTGCTCGATGACGGCACCATTCAGTTGGGCTGCCGTCTGCCCCAGTTCAAGCTGCACCACGACAGCATCCGGGAAGACTGGATCGAACCCCTCGGCCGCCGGCGGGGGCGTTCGACCCTGGAGGACGCTGCTGTGTTGTCGCTGGCTTGACCAGGTTCAACCTGGGCTTGCAGACCCGTCAGGATCGTCGTCTGGCTCGTCTAGGGCATCCTCCAGACTGGTTTCCAGCGTGGTGAGCAGCAGGACCAGAGCTTCATGCTCTGGCAGATCCTGGCTGCTCACCTGGGCCAGCCAGGATTGGCACAGTCGTTCAATGCGGTTGAACAAGCCGCTGCTGCCCCGGAGGGATTCCATCACCCGTTCGGTGGTGGCGTCGTCAATGTCGGGCGGAAAGCCGAGCACCACGTAGCGCCGCCCGTCGTTGCCGATGTAGGTGAGACGGCCCTCCTCGTCGAGCATCGGGGCGGCGTGGGGCGTCACTGGTTTCTCCTCCATCACTCCCCCTGGCTCCCTGCTACTGGCTAGCTCGGTCAGACGCACCTGCCAAGCGTTGATCAGGCCTGCTGATCGCTGAGCTGGCTGGCCTGGCCACTGGTGGGAGGGTTGATTGCGGGCGGTAGGTTCTGGATCCGTGCCCATCCCCTTGCCCATGCGTGTCGCCACCGAAGACCGCAGGCCGGATCTCACCAGTCGTCTGGTGGGCCAGGCCCTGGCTGTGAAGCCCCTCTGGGCTCTGGCCAAGGGGCAGGCGCGGCGGATGATGATCCAGCGGGCCGAGCGCCTCGGCATCCCCTGGCGGGAAACCGTGGCTGAGTTGAGCCAGCAGGACTGGCAGCCGCTGTGGCAGTCGATCCAGCGCGACGATCTCGCCTACCCCGCCAACTACACCGCCTCGTTTCACGGCTACGACGCCGGCCACCTCTGCTGGGAGGCGGCCTACGAGTTCGAGGTGGCCTCCAATGCCGTGCACTCCAGCCTCTATCCAGAGGCCGGGCCCGCCAGTGATCGGGCGCTGAGAGAGGGCTATCACGCCGTCCTGCTGAGCCAGCTCCCCCAGCCGCCGGCCCGCATCCTCGATCTGCATGCCACCGTGGGGCTGAGCAGCTTCGCTCTGGAGCAGGCGTTTCCGGCGGCAGAGGTGACTGGTCTCGACTTCTCGCCCCACTACCTCAGCCTGGCCGCCTACAACGCCGCCCGACGCGGCTCCAAGGTGACCCGCTGGATCCATGCCCTGCCGGAAGCCACCGGGCTGGCGGATCGCAGCGCCGATCTGGTCTCGGCCTTTCTGCTGTTCCACGAGATGCCGCAGGGCACAACGCGGCGAATCTTCCGGGAAGTACGCCGGCTGCTGGGGCCCGGTGGCAGCTTCGCGCTGATGGACATGAATCCCGCCAGCGGCGCCTACCAGACCATGCCGGCTTTCGTGATGACCTTGCTCAAGAGCACCGAGCCCTACATGGACGCCTATTTCGCGCTCGACCTGGAGCAGGAACTGCGTGAGGCTGGTTTTGATGAGGTCGTCAGCTCCGTCTGCTCGCCGCGCCACCGGGCCATGATCGCGCGGGTGGCCGGTTGAGAGTACTGGCTCAGACGTCGTCGCTCAGGGCCACCAGTTCGCGCAGCTGTCCCACCTCCAGGCCGCCGAGCCAGTCTTCGCCGGAGCCCACGATCTCCTCGGCCATTTTTGATTTCTCGCGGATCATGCGGTCGATCTTTTCCTCCACCGAGCCGCTGGTGATGAACTTGTGCACCAGCACCCGATTCTGCTGTCCGATGCGGTAGGCGCGGTCTGTGGCCTGGTTCTCCACGGCGGGATTCCACCAGCGATCAATATGAAACACGTGGCTGGCGCGGGTGAGGTTGAGCCCCACGCCGCCAGCCTTGAGGGAGAGTAGGAACAGCTGCGGTCCGCGGGGATCCTCCTGGAAGCGATCCACCATCGCCTGGCGCTCCGCCTTGCTGGTGTTGCCATAGAGGAAGGGCACATCCTGGCGCCACTTCCGCTCCAGATGGGCCTGCAGCAGATGACCCCATTCGGCGAACTGGGTGAACAGCAGAGCGCGGTCGCCGGCTTCGATCACCTCCTCGAGAATCTCCTCCAGCCGTTGCACCTTGCCGCTGCGGCTGGCGAACTGCCCGTCGACCCCCTCTTCCTTGAGGGCCAGGGCGGGGTGGTTGCAGATCTGCTTCAAGCGGGTGAGCAGGGCAAGCACCTGGCCGTGCTTCTGGCCCAGGGGGGCGCGGGCGATCGCCTCGAGGCTGTCGTCCACCGTTTTGCGGTAAAGCTTCGCCTGCTCGCTGCTCAGCCCCACCCATTCGTTCAGCTCCACCTTCTCCGGCAGGTCCGAAATGATCGACTTGTCGGTCTTGAGGCGCCGCAGGATGAATGGCCCCACGCGTGCCTTCAGGTCCCGCAGGGAGGCCATGTCGCCATAACGCTCGATCGGCAGCCGGTAGCGCTGGCGGAAGAAGGCCTCCTCCCCCAGCACCAGGGGGTTGAGAAAATCCATCAGGGCCCAGAGCTCGCTGACGCGGTTTTCCACCGGAGTGCCGGTGAGGGCGATGCGGAAGCGACCCATCTTGCCCGGACGGGCCAGATCGCGGGCCGCCTGGCTCTGCTTGGCGTTTGGATTCTTGATCGCCTGGGCCTCATCGATCACCATGCCCTGCCAGTCGAGGGTCTCCAGCAGCTCGCTGTCGCGTTGCAGCAGCCCGTAGCTGGTGAGCACCAGATCGACGCCCTGCAGGGCCTTCTTCAGGGCCGCTGGGCTGGAGGGGCGGCGCGGGCCGTAGTGCTCCCGCACCTCCAGTTCCGGGGTGAAGGCGGCGGCCTCCCGTTTCCAGTTGGTCAGCACCGAGGTGGGTGCCACCAGCAGCACGGGCCGCTTCAGCTCCTGTTCCGCCTTGAGGTGCTGCAGGAAGGCCAGCAGCTGGATGGTCTTGCCCAGACCCATGTCGTCCGCCAGGCAGGCGCCCTGATCGAAGCGATGCAGGAAGGCGAGCCAGCCCAGGCCCCGTTCCTGGTACGGCCGTAGCTGACCGGCGAAGCCCTCCGGCGCCGGCAGCGGGTCCGGCGCCTTCTGCTGGTGGTACTGCTCCAGCACCGCCTTCAGCCGTGGGCCCGGCTCGAAGCGGTGCACCGGCAGCCGCATCAGCGTGTCGCCATCCGTGGCGGTGAGGCGCAGGGCGTCGTCGAGGCTGAGGGCCGGATCCGCGGCGCAGAAGCGTTCGGCATTCCTGAGGTCGCTGGGGCGCAGTTCGATCCAGGCGCCCTTGTGCTGCACCAGCGGGCTGCGCTTGGCCGTGAGGCGCTCCAGATCCCTCAGGCCGAGCGTGACACCGCCGATCATCAGCTCCCACTTCCAGTCGAGCCCCTCGCCGAGGGTGAAGCCCCGCGATTTGCCGGGCAGCTCCGCCTCGATCGAGAGACCCAGCCGGCTGGCGAGGCCGCCGCTGAGGCTGGCCGGCAGCACCACCCCCACCCCCACGTCCCGCAGGCGGTCGGCGGCGGTGCGCACCAGCACGAAGGCTTCCGCCGGGGTGAGCTGCATCGCTTCGGGGGTGGCCTCATCCAGACCCCGTTCGATCGGATCGAACACCTGCAGGGCGCGGCCCAGGCCCTCCAGCAGCAGCTCGCCGGGTTGTGGCACCGGGATCTCGCCCAGCTGCAGGGGCCGGTCGCCAGCGGCCCAGACCGCGCCGGCCGGCAAGCGGAGGCTTGGGTCCACTTCCGCCTGCAGGGAGAAGCGCAGCTCCCAGAGCTCCTCTCCCTCCGCCGGGGTGAACAGTTCCAGGCAGGCCCGGGCCGGTGCCACCTGGCCTGCCACGGCTTCGCGCCAGTGGTGGGTGGCCACCTCGAGGCGCTCGATGGCTTCGCCGTCGAGGTCCACGGCGCCGCTGCCCGGGCCCAGGGCCTTCTGCCAGGCCAGCAGCAGCGGATCCAGCCCGTCGCTGGCGGGGGTGAAGCCGCTGCGCAGCTGCCCATCGAGCAGGGCCTCCAGCAGGCTGGCCACCCGCAGGCGCCCACTGCCGGGCCGGCGACAGGCCAGGGCCGTGTCCGCCATGGCACAGGTGGCCACCTGCGGCAGACGGCTGGCCAGTTCCTCGAGGCGGCGCCGGTCGTCCTCGCGGTTGAGCAGGGGCAGCCAGCGCGCCATGTCGCCCTCCACCTGGGGCAGCCAGCGGCCACGGGCGATCAGGCTGAGCGACCAGCGCTGCAGGTGGCTCCACCAGCGCAGTTCATCGGCCATTTCGGGATGCTGGCCCGACAGCGGCAGGGCACTGAGCCACTCGGCGGCGGCGGTGGCATCGAGGGCCAGACCCTCCACCTGCCAGGGCCACCACTCCACCTGCTTCGGAATCGGTTCGCCGGCTTGCAGCGGCAGCCCGCTCCAGCCCTCCTCCTCGCTCTTGCGGCGGCCCCGGGCCGCCTGGCGCCGGCTCGGCAAGGTGAGGGTGGCGCTGGCCGGACGGACCGCCTCAGACCAGAAGTCGTTGTCCTGCAGCCAGGTGGCCAGGTCGTCCCAGTTGAGGGTGAGCGGGTGTTCGGGGGCTTCAGCGGCGGGTTGGACAGCCTTGGCCACGCGCCAGGTATCGGCCCAGAGCAGCAGCCGTCCCCGGGTCGGAACTCCCGCGGGTACGGGTGATCCCTCCAGGGGAAACAGCCAGGTGGCGTGCAGCAGGCTCATGGCAGGGAGAGACGGCCGTGCCGCAGATCAGGGCCGCAGGGCGGGCAGGAGACGTTGGAGTCCGCGCAGCAGCAGGGCACTGCCCACCAGTGGCAGCCAGAGCGGCAACCACCCACGGATCACCTCCATCATCATCGATGGCAGTACGGCCCCCAGTTGCCCCTGAGTGGCGGCTGCGATCGCTTCCGGCAGGGAATGGCTCAGCGGCAGGGCGGCGCCCAGGCTGCGGATGCCGCACACCGCCCCCACCAGGCCGGCCTGCAGGTGGGAGTCGTCGGGATCGACCCGCTGCAGATGGAAGGCGAGCAGGCCATAGAAGAAGCCGCAGCCCGCCGATCGCAGGGCCGGCTCCAGGCCGAGCGGCAGCCCCAGCACAGCGGCGCAGCCGGCCGCCAGCAGGGCCCAGCTGAGCGACTGCAGCCGCAGCTGTGAACGACTGCCAGAGGTGGCCAGGGACAACGGCAAGGAAGCGATGACCTGCGCTGGGCGATCATGCCTTGTTCAGCGTTCCTTCGCATCGCAGGGCTATGGCCGCCGCCTCCGACCGTTCCGCTGCCAGCGGATCCTCCACCGGACGGCCCCGCAGCGGCGCAGAGATCCGGGCGGCCTTTCTGGACTTCTACGAGCAGCGCGGGCATCAGCGCACGGCCAGCGCCTCGCTGATTCCAGACGATCCCACGGTGCTGCTCACCATCGCCGGCATGCTGCCGTTCAAGCCGGTGTTTCTCGGCCAGGTGGAACGGCCGGCTCCACGGGCCACCAGCAGCCAGAAGTGCATCCGCACCAACGACATCGAGAACGTGGGCCGCACGGCGCGGCACCACACCTTCTTCGAGATGCTGGGCAACTTCTCCTTCGGCGATTACTTCAAGCCGGAGGCGATCCAGTGGGCCTGGGAGCTCTCCACCCAGGTGTTCGGTCTCTCGCCGCGGAACCTGGTGGTGAGCGTCTTCCGCGACGACGACGAAGCGGAGGCGATCTGGCGCGACGTGGTGGGGGTGAACCCGAAGCGGATCATCCGCATGGATGAGGCCGACAACTTCTGGGCCTCCGGCCCCACCGGCCCCTGCGGCCCCTGCTCGGAGATCTACTACGACTTCAAGCCTGAACTGGGCGACGACGGCATCGACCTCGAAGACGACAGCCGCTTCATCGAGTTCTACAACCTGGTATTCATGCAGTACAACCGCGACGCGGAGGGCAGCCTCACGCCGCTGGCCAACCGCAACATCGACACCGGCCTGGGCCTGGAACGCATGGCCCAGATCCTGCAGGGGGTTGCCAATAACTACGAAACCGACCTCATCTATCCCTTGATCGAGACGGCCGCCGGCCTGGCCGGGGTCGATTACCGCGCCCTCGATCCGAAGGGCCAGACGAGCCTGAAGGTGATCGGCGACCACAGCCGTGCCATCACCCAGTTGATCGGTGATGGCGTCACCGCCAGCAACCTGGGCCGCGGCTACATCCTGCGGCGGTTGCTGCGCCGCGTGGTGCGCCATGGCCGGCTGGTGGGCATCGATCAGCCGTTTCTGGCCCGCATGGGGGAGGCGTCGATCGCCCTGATGGAGACGGCCTACCCCCAGCTGCAGGAGCGGCGCCAGGTGATCCTGGCTGAACTGGCCCGCGAGGAGGCCCGCTTTCTGGAAACCCTGGAGCGGGGCGAGAAGCTGCTGGCCGAGGTGCTCGCCGCCAGGCCCAAGCAGATCAGTGGCGAGCAGGCCTTCGAGCTCTACGACACCTACGGCTTCCCCCTGGAACTCACCGAGGAGATCGCCGAGGAGCACGGGATCACGGTGGATCTGGCCGGCTTCGAGGCGGCGATGGAGCAGCAGCGCCAGCGGGCCAAGGCCGCGGCGGTGAGCCTGGATCTCACCCTGCAGGGTGCCATTGAGCAGATGGCGGCGGAGCTGGAAGCCACGGCCTTCCAGGGCTATGAGGCCCTGGAGCACCCCAGCTGCGTGCTGGCCCTGGTGGTGAACGGCGAGCCGGCCGAGCGGGCCGTGGCGGGCGACAGCGTGCAGCTGGTGCTCGACACCACACCGTTCTATGGCGAGGGCGGCGGCCAGGTGGGCGACCGCGGTCTGCTCCTGGGCGGCGGTGCCGATGGGGCGGGCCTGATCGTGCAGATCGATGGGGTGTCGCGCAACCGCAGCGTGTTCGTGCATCAGGGCCGCATCGAGCGGGGCAGCCTGGCGATCGGCGATCTGGTGACGGCCCAGGTGGATCGCGCCTGCCGCCGCCGAGCCCAGGCGAACCACACCGCCACCCATCTGCTGCAGGCGGCTCTGAAGCAGGTGGTGGATCCCGGCATTGCCCAGGCCGGTTCCCTGGTCGACTTCGATCGGCTGCGCTTCGATTTTCACTGCCCCCGGGCGGTGACCTCCGCGGAGCTGGAGCAGATCGAGGCGCTGATCAACGGCTGGATCGCCGATGCCCACACCCTCGAGGTGCAGGAGATGGACATCGAGAGGGCCAAGGCTGCCGGTGCCGTGGCGATGTTCGGGGAGAAATACGCCGCTGTGGTGCGGGTGGTGGATGTGCCAGGCGTTTCGATGGAGCTGTGCGGTGGCACCCATGTGGCCAACACCGCCGAGATCGGCCTGTTCAAGATCGTGGCCGAGTCCGGGGTGGCGGCCGGCATTCGCCGCATCGAGGCGGTGGCGGGGCCGGCGGTGCTGGCCTACCTGCAGGAGCGGGAGGCGGTGGTGAAGGCCCTGGGGGATCGCTTCAAAGCCCAGCCCGGCGAGATCGTCGAGCGGGTCAGTGCCCTGCAGGAGGAGCTGAAGGGCGTGACCAAGGCCCTGGCGGCTGCACGCCAGGAGCTGGCCCTGGCGAAATCAGCGGCGCTGGCGGGGCAGGCGGTGGCGGTTGGGGTGGCCCGCGACGGCCACCCCTTCCAGCTGCTGGTGGCGCGCCTGGATGGCGTGGAAGGAGGGGGTCTGCAGAGCTCTGCCCAACAGCTTGCGGATCACCTGGGCCCGGGTGCTGCCGTTGTGCTGGGGGGGCTGCCCGATCCGTCCGATTTGGGCAAGGTGGTTCTGGTGGCAGCTTTTGGCCCGGCGGTGATCGCCCAGGGGCAGCAGGCCGGCAAGTTCATCGGTGGCGTGGCCAGGCGCTGCGGCGGAGGTGGCGGGGGCCGGCCGAACCTGGCCCAGGCAGGCGGTCGGGATGGATCGGCCCTGGAGGAGGCTTTGGCGGCAGCCAGGCAGGAACTGGGCCGTGCCCTGGAGGGGTGAGTGCTGACTCAGGGGGGGACCTAGCCTCCTGATTCCCCTGTGGTGCCCACCGATGCGTTTCGTCTGGACTCCCGTGGCGACCATGGCGCTGCTCATGATCAGTGCCTCAGCCGCCTTGGCTGCACCGGCAACGGCCCTGCTCAAGGAACTGAAGCTGCCGCTTCCCAAGCCAGCTCCTTCCCTGTTCGCGGCCAACGCGATCGGCCAGACCAGCCTCAACACGCAGCTGGGTGGGGCGCCTGAGCAGCTGCTGGCCAAAGTGAAGGCCGCGTTGACCCAGCAGGGCTACACCGAACGCACGATCAACACCGTGAGCGGTGCCTGGGGCTTCAACCTGGTGATGGATCCGCCCAGCGGCACCAAGGTTGATGGAACCCCCGACGGCAAAACAGCCGCTCTGGTGCTGCAGTCCACCGCGATCGGTCCGGGCAAGCTGAATCTCAACGTGCGTTTTGAGGGGCTGTAAAGCCTCAAGCCAGGACGGCTTCCAGACCTGGGGGCTCACAGAGAAAGGGCATCCGGAGGATGCTGAGCCACCGCTGACCACTGTGACCCCTCGAACAGACCGCCTTGGCTGTGTGGAGCACCCCTCAATCGCGCTGCCAACGGGCGCGCATCGGGGCGCCGGCCTCCGGGTAGGGCGCGTCCAGTGCTCCCGAGAAGGCATGCACCAGGGCCTCCGCCACCCCATGGGTGGCGTGGATGCCGGTGAAGCGCAGCAGCACTTCACCACTGGCCGGATCGCCGCTGGTGTCGATCAGGCGCTCCAGCGGATGCTCCTGGCGGATGTGCAGCTCGGTGTTGTTGACCAGCCGCATCACCTCCTCGGCGTGCGCCGCCAGGAAGCCGCCGGAGAGACTGAGTTCACCTCCTGGCGCCTGATCCCTGATGCGCTCGCAGGCCGGGCAACGGTGGGTGGCAGCACCGGGCTGGGGTGCGTCCCAGCTCCAGCGACCGTCGTGATAGCTGGCCTGGCAATCCGGACAGGTGCTGGGTTCGGACGGCTTGTGGCGCTGTAGGTAGGGATCGCTGGTGTGCCCGCTCTCCATCCCGTCATGGCGGGCCGCATGGCTGGATGGTGCATTGGGGGTGTTCGTGTGCATGAATCCAGACCTCACTGTTCCTGCTGTAGCCACGCGCACCGGCACTGTCAGGACGTGGTGCCGCAGGGCTGCAGGGCTGCAGGGCTCAGAAGCCTGAGCCGGGGGTCTGCAGGAAGGCCAGTTCCTCAGCGGTGCACACCCGGCCGAGAATGGCATTGCGGTGCGGGAAACGACCGAAGCGGGCGATCACGTCGCGGTGGCGGGCGGCGAAGGCGGTGGTGCGGGGATCGGTGAACCGCTCGAAGAGGGGGATCGCCGCGTCCTGGATGGCCAGGTCTTCGCTGTGCATCCGCGGCATCAGCCAGAACTGGCGTCGGGCCTGATCGGCTTCGGCTTCGATCCAGCCACGTTCCATCGCCGCCAGGCTGAGGGCGAGGGCCTGGGCATCCCCCGCAAAGGCCATGGCGGTGTCGCGCCAGATCTGACGGGGGAACTGATCCAGCAGCAGCGCCAGGGCCAGGCCGCTTGAGGGAGCCTCCCCCCAGGAGGTCAGCTCAGCGGCAACGGCCTGGCGGGTCAGGACGATGAACCGATCCCGCAGCCGCCGATCGAAGGCAGGATCCTTGCTGAACCACTGGCGCGGCTCGGTCTCCTCAAACCAGACGTGCAGAACGTCGTCGCTGGATTTGGGAGCGGCATCAGGCAAGGGGGTCAGCAGCAGGGGACAGGCCGATGGCCGAGGCCCCGGATGGCGTGGCGAACGGCCTGGGGGTCGGCCTCGGGGCGGCGGATGCGGGCGCGATAGGCCACGTGGATGGGGCCCAGGTGCTCAATCAGGGCCTCGCGGGCCTCATGGTGCAGTTCTTCGAGGGAGGGGGCGGTGATGGTGATGGGCTGATGTTCGGCCCTGGCCTCCAGGTGGCCTGGTCGCTCGCTGATCACGCGAAACACGATCTCGCGCATGACGGGGATATCTCTGTTTTCCAACTCCATCCTTGGACCGATCACCGTTTTCTGCGGGTGCCCGGCGATACGGGGATCCGTCCTGCGCCACTGGGTGAACCAGACCCCCACACACCGGAAGGCGTAGCCGTCATTGACGAAGCCGTTCACATGGCCCCTTCCATCCGTCTGAAGCGGTACCTCGATCGGCGCGGAGATCACTTCAGGCCAGAGCAGCCGGAATGTGTCGCGATTCCAGGCGGTCTACGGGGCGCCAGAGCCAGCCGCGCCCGGCCGCGTGCCTTCTAGGGTCGCGGCCATGGGCCCGGTGCAGATCGTCTGGTTCAAGCGGGACCTGCGGGTGGTGGACCACCAGCCGCTGTTGCAGGCCAGTCGGCTTGGGCCCGTGCTGCCCCTGGTGGTGGTGGAGCCTGAGCTGTGGCAGCAGCCCGATGCCTCGGCTCGGCAGTGGGCCTTCTGCTCCGAGAGCCTGGAGGACCTTCGGCGGGCCCTGGCGGAGCTCGGCCAGCCGCTTGTGGTGCGGACCGGCAGGGTGGAGGCGGTACTGGAGCGAGCCCGGCGGCACTTCGGCGTCGCGGGCCTCTGGAGCCATGAGGAAACCGGCAACGGCTGGACCTACGACCGCGACAGGCGTGTGGCCCTCTGGGCGCGCCACCATGGCATCACCTGGACCGAGAGTCCCCAGACCGGGGTGATCCGTCGCCTGCGCAGCCGCAACGGCTGGGCGCGCCGCTGGGAGGAGCGCATGGCCGGCTTGCTCAGCCCTGCACCGGAGGCACTGCAGCCCCTGGGCGATCTCGACCCCGGCCCGATTCCCTCGGCCTCCGATCTGGGACTGGCACCCGATCCCTGCCCAGGCCGGCAGCTTGGAGGCCGGCAGGAGGGGCTGGTCGTTCTCGAGAGCTTCCTGAGCGAGCGCGGCGCCCGTTATCACCGCGAGCTCTCCAGCCCGCGCACGGCCTTCCGCAGCTGCTCCCGGCTCTCCCCCCATCTGGCCTGGGGTACTGTGTCGCTGCGGGAGGTGGTGCAGGCGAACCGCCGATACCCGGGCCGGCGGCGGGGCTTCGAGGAGCGGCTGCACTGGCACTGCCACTTCATTCAGAAGCTGGAAAGCCAGCCGGATCTGGAGTTCTGCGAGCTCCATCCGCTCACCGCCGGTCTGCGCAGCAGCGATCCCGAGCGCCTGGAGGCCTGGGCTGAAGGGCGCACCGGCTTGCCGTTCGTGGATGCCTGCATGCGGGCCCTGATCGCCACCGGCTGGATCAACTTCCGCATGCGGGCGATGCTGATGTCGGTGGCCAGCTATCACCTCTGGTTGCCGTGGCGCGAGAGTGGGATGCGGCTGGCGCGCCTGTTCGTCGACTACGAACCGGGCATTCACTGGAGCCAGTGTCAGATGCAGTCGGGTACCACGGGCATCAACACGATCCGGATCTACAACCCGATCAAGCAGGGTCAGGACCATGACCCCAACGGCGACTTCATCTGCCAGTGGGTACCGGAACTGGATCGGGTGCCGCCGGTGCATCGGCATCAGCCGTGGACGATGGCGGCCACCACCCAGCTGCGCGTCGGCTGTGTGCTGGGCGTGGATTACCCGCTGCCGATCGTGGACCCCGCCGTCGCTGCTCGGGAGGCTCGCGAGAGACTCTGGGCCCTGCGTCAGGAGCAGGGCTTTGCGGAACTTGCCGATGCGGTCCAGCACCGGCATGGCTCCCGCCGCTCCGGCCTGGCAGCCAGCGGCGGGCGGCGGGGTGGTGGCTCGTCGCGCCAGCCATCCACCGATCAGCAACTGCGCCTGAACCTGGATCCTGAAGGCTGCGGCTGATCGGGCGATGGCGATGGCTCCGATGACCAGAGAGATGCTGGTGAGCGCCAGATCAGCCAGGGAGCCCAGGAGCAGAGCCAGCGGGATGTCGACGCCGATTCCGCCGCCCAGGTAGGCGAGCAGCAGCAGCAGGCAGCACACAATCGAGGCCTGGGCCAGCCTACGCAGGACCCTATTGAGCCCGCCGCCGTGAATGCGGCGAGGACCAGGGGAAGGATCGCCAACGACCCCACGCCGTCGCCTGTAGCGCCGAGGTGGCTGCGTGGCCAGGCCAGCAGGCCCAGCAGTGCTGCCCATGCCACAGAGCCGAAGCGGAGTCCGGGCAGGCGCAGGGGGTAACCGATTGGCAGCAGGGAGAGCCCCGGTCACGGAAGGGCCGAGCCAGCTGGATCCGGGTGCTGCTCCGGTCGTTGATGCCAGCGCAGTGATGTAAGTGCGGCGCGCTGAAATCTGCTCGTTTCCGCTTCAGCGGAGGCTCCACGGCGCTGATGGGTTGTGATCACTATGCGGCATGCCGCAGGGTCTTGCGCATCCTGCTCTTCGGGGTGGTAGTGGCGGGCGGTCTGGCGACTGTTGTGATCCTGGGATCCACCACGTTGTGGGCGCTCCTGTACTGCAGCGTCAAGACGCCGCTTGACTGCCTCATCTCGCTCGTCGTCGTTCTGCTGCTCTGGGGAGCGGCAGCCGCTCTGGTCGGTTTCACCCTGCTGGGAGCCAGGCGTCTCCGGGGCTGAGAGCCCTGCGGGCCTGCTGGGGCTCTTGCTGTCGCATCAAGAAGCCCGTTGCGGTTGGCCCTCCGGTGATCGGAATCTCCAGGAACGATTCTGTTGTCGCCACGACGGACCCAAGGCACTGCAGGCGTGCCGTGGTCAACGGCGTTTCCTTGAATTGGATCCAGTCTTTTCGACCTCAATCTCGGGTCCTGATCTGGTCGTGGTTTTTCACCGATCCCAGGATGTGCTTGGTTCCAGCCGGCCCCCGGCTTTTCCGATCAACGATCGAGACAACGCGGTTCTGGCGCCTTTGAATCACTACAGCGGAGCACAGAGTGATGCCATTTCAGGCGCGATCAATCTCCATGGCGATGCCTCTGTCGCGATCTGATGTCGTCGCTTCAATGCAACCTTTGGCGCTGATGCGCTGAAGCCCTGATCCAAGTGGAAGGGATGCAACATGATCCGGTGACCCCGAGAGCCACCCCTTGGACAGCGCGACCATCCATGCAAGGGTTGGCCTAGCTGCCTGGCCCCATGAACCTGCCTTCTCCCTTGCCTCGCTCGCTGGTGCTGGGCCTCGGCTTTCCTGTGGTCGTGCTGAACCTCTGGGTGTTCAGCTCGCTGTATCGCGCCTTCGAGGGAGTTGCCTCCACCTTCATCCTGGCGGGGGTGATCGCCCTGATTCTCAACCTCCCGGTGCGGTTGCTGCAAAGGCGCCTGGGCCTGCAGAGGGGCTGGGCGATTGGTGCGGTGTTCCTGCTGTTCATCGGTGGCGCGGTGCTGGCCAGCGCCACCGTGATCCCCTTGCTGTTGCTCCGCTTCATCGGGTTCACCCAGGCGTTACCGGAGTGGATCGATTCCAGCGTCGGCAAGTTGGTGCTGCTGAGCGGCAGGGCCAACGAGGCGGGCCTGCCGCTTGATGCCAGCGTGATCATTGAAGGCGTGGCCGCCAACGTGAAGGATCAGATCGAAAGTGTGCTGCTTGGAATTCCCGGCTTCGTCTCCGGATCGCTTGGCAGCTTCTTCAGCCTGTTTTTCCTGCTCGTGCTGACCATTTTCTTCCTGATCTATGGAGGTGAGCTGGTCCGGAACTGCCTGGTCTCCTGGTTGCCGGGTGACCGTGGCCTGCAGGTTCTCAGCGTGCTTCGGCGTAACTTCAACAGCTATATCTTCAACCAACTGGTGCTGGCCGTGGTGCTGGTCTGTGCGCTGACGCCAGCTTTGGTTGTGCTGCAGGCACCGTTCCCCATCCTTTCGGGTTGCGTCATCGGTCTGATGGGATTCATTCCGTTTGGCGCCATCCTTGGCATTCTGTTGGTCAGCGTCCTGTTTCTGTTCAAGAGCTTCTGGCTTGGTGTGAGAGTGTTCTCCGTGCTGATTCTGTTGGATCAGGTGATTGAGAACATCCTTCCGCCCCGGCTGCTGGGAAAGCTCACCGGCCTCAATCCGATCGTGATCCTCTTTTCGGTGATGGTGGGTGCCACCCTGGCGGATTTCTATGGTGTGATCACGGCTGTACCCATCGCGGCCACGATCAAGGCCTTGTTTCTGGCTCCCAGCTCGCTCCCTGCCACTGCTACTGCCTCCGCCGCCCTGCCGGGTGGTTGCACCACGGAAGAAGTCTGAAGCCAGGTGATGATTGCTCACCTGCCCCCTCTTTTCGGCGTCGATTGGACTCAGCTCTGCCAGGTCCAGCTCCAACCCTGGACGATGTAGTAAGTGCCAGCTGCCAACAGGATCAAGGCGCTGAATCGGGTGAGCCTTCCGCCATGGCTGAGCAGCCGCCTTGAGGCGGTCATCAGCCCAACCCAGAGGCTGGTGACGGCAATCACAGCGGTATAACCCAGGGCATAGCTCATCATCGTGATCACCGACAACAGGGTGGAGCCAGTGCTCGCCGCCGCGGCGAGCACTGAAAACAGCACTGGACTGGCGCAGGGGGAACTGACCAGGCCAAAGCTCATGCCCACCAGGAATGGGCCGCCGGCAGGGGGCAGTTCGGGCAGTCGGGGCAGGGTCAGCGGCAGCCACCCTCCCAGATTCAGGCCCATCAGCAGGATGATCAGTCCCACCCCCAGATGGACCGGACCGCGGTGGTCCACCACGATGGCTGAAGCGAAGGAGGCGATCAGTCCGAACAGGCTCAACACCGCGACGGTGCCGGCCACGAACCCCCCAACCCTGACGATGGCCTGCAGCCGGCTGCGCGGTCCGAGGGTGCCGATGTAACTGAGGTTCATCGGCAGCATCGCCAGCACACAGGGCGACACGCTCGCCAACAGCCCACCCCCAAAAGCGATGAACGGAAGAAGAACCGTGGGGCCTGCGGGGCTGGCCTCGAACCGCTCGGCATAGGTCTGTGACGCTGACAGGATCGCCAGATCCAGGTGGGTGCCGATCCCTGGGAGCCCGTGCACCATCGCCAGCACCACCAGTGGGGCCACTCCCAGGAGCAGCAGAACGGTCAGTCCTGTTCTTCGCACGGCCGAGCGGCTCAAGGTTTGATCATCGATTGAGTTTTCTTGATCGCTGCGCTGTAGGCGCTCGCGTCCGTGCTGGCTCGGAAGGTCTGCACCGTGGCGCCGGTGGCTGGGTTGATCACGGCCACCAAGGAGGTCTGGCTGCGGTTGGCCTCCAGGAAGGGACCAAGGCCAAGGGCACGGGCTCGCTCGCGCGATGCCTTCAACTTGGCGGCATCAGACACATCGAATCGCACGAAGGTGGCCTTGCCGGCCTTCTGCTTTTCCAGGGAACGCAAGGTCGGTTCGATCGTGCGACAGGCGGGGCACCAGCTGGCGTAGATGTCGACCACAACGGGTTTGCCCTGCAGGGACGGGGCGAGGGCGGCACCGGTTTTCTGGGCGACCCATGGGCTGGCACCCTGGGCTGGCGGTGCGACTGGAAGGAATCCAGGCATGGGAATGGTCTGCCCACTCCCGAGCGTGAGCAGGAGAGCGGCAAGGGAAACTTGCATCGCGGCAGGAAGGGCGAATGGTTGGAGTACAAGCCAAGCGTCCAATTGGATTGCTTCGATCCGGCAACGCCGCTCAGATCTGTTCTGAGGCTTGTTGATCTACACCATCGCAACAGGCGACCGATGACCGGTGGATCCGGCTCGATTGATCACCTGTGCTGATTGCGGTGATCACAGCCTCCTGTGGGTTCCGATCGACTGCATCCACCCGAATGGTTCGATTCCCACCTAAAACAGCTGGCACCTCTTCCACACTTGATGGATCCCTTGCCCGCGCTGCTGATGGAAGTCGGTAGCCACCAGGTTGAAGTGGCCGAGACCCTGATCGGGGTTGGTCGGTTTCTCGTGATTTTCGTGGCGGCACGCGCCATGGCCGAGCTGATGGTGCGCCTGCAGCTCCCCACCATCCTCGGCGAACTGGTTGCCGGCGTGTTGATCGGTGTCTCCGGTCTGCATCTGGTGCTCCCGCCGGAGACGCAGGCCCAGCTCAGCGGTGCGGTGCTCGGTCTGGTCGGCTCCCTGGCCGATGTGTCCCCCGAAACGGTGACCTCGGTGTATCGCGAGACGTTCCCCAGCCTGCAGGCTGTGTCTCAGATCGGTCTCTACGCCCTCTTGTTTCTCACGGGGCTTGAAAGCGAACTCGATGAACTGGTGGCCGTGGGGGTGCAGGCCGGCACGGTGGCCCTCACCGGTGTGCTGTTGCCCTTTGCGCTCGGCACCGCGGGCCTCTACTACCTCTTCCATGTGCCTCTGATCCCGGCGGTGTTTGCCGGAGCCGCCATGACGGCCACCTCGATCGGCATCACAGCCAGTGTGTTTGGTGAGTTGCAGTGGCTCAAGCGCAAGGAGGGCCAGATCGTCATCGGCGCGGCCGTGCTGGACGACATCCTCGGCATCGTGATCCTGGCGGTGGTGGTGGCCCTGGCTGGTGGTGGTGCCTTCACCATCGGCCCGATTCTCAAGCTCTGTGCTGCGGCCCTGGTGTTCGTGGCGGCGGCCCTCTTCCTCAGCCGCACCGCTGCGCCGGTCTTCGACTGGGTCGTGGATCGCCTCAAGGCTCCCGGTGATGTGGCCGTGGCCAGCTTCGTGGTGCTCACCCTCAGCTGCTTTGCCGCCCAGGCGATCGGCCTGGAAGCCGCCCTCGGAGCCTTTGCTGCGGGTCTGATCCTCAGCGCCTCAAAGCACACCCACGACATCGACGCGGCCGTCAAACCTCTGGTGGCCCTGTTTGCCACCGTGTTCTTTGTGCTGATCGGCACCGGTATGGATCTGTCGGTGCTGAATCCGTTCGACCCAGCCAACCGTGAAGGGCTGATCGTGGCCGTCTTTCTGCTGGTGGTGGCCGTGGTGGGCAAGGTGGCGGCGGGCTGGAGCTACATCAGCAAAGAACCCAGCAACCGTCTGGTGGTGGGGCTCGGCATGATGCCCCGTGGCGAAGTTGGCCTGATCTTTCTGGGGCTCGGCACCCAGGCCGGCATCCTCACCCCAGCCCTGGAGGCTGCGATCCTGCTGATGGTGATCGGCACCACCTTCCTGGCACCGATCCTGCTGCGCCTGGTGATCGGTGCCAAGCCGGTGCCTGCCCCCCAGCCTTCCTGAGACCAACGATGGTGCCGGCCTCTCCCTATGCCGGGCGCAGGGTCTGCCTCACCACGCTCCATGGCAAGGAGCGGGTGCTGGCCAGGCCTGTGTTTCATGGGCTGGGGGCGGAACTGCTGGTCTGCGGCTGCGACACCGATCAGCTCGGTACCTTCAGCGGCGAGATCGAGCGTCCGGCCGATCCGGTAAGCACCTGTCGCCTCAAGGCCAAACTCGGGCTGGCCGCCACCGGGCTGCCACTGGGTTTGGCCAGTGAGGGCAGCTTCGGGCCCCATCCCGCCGTGCCTTTTCTGCCTGTGGGCCAGGAGGTGCTGGTGTTCGTTGATCTGGAACGTCAGCTCACCGTGGTGGAACGGCGCCTGGAGATGCGCACCACCTTTTCCAGCCGCACGGTGGGGCCGTCGGATCTCAACAGCACTGGCTTCAGCACCTGGTTGCAGCAGGTGCGTTTCCCCAGCCATGCCCTGATCGCTCGCCCAGCCCAGCACGACCCCAGCGGCCGCTGCATCAAGGCCATCCGCACCATCGCTGACCTGGAGGTCGCGTTGGCCCACTGCGCTGCAGCGTCCTCCAATGGCGAGGTGCTGCTCGAAACCGATATGCGAGCCCATTGCAATCCCACCCGGATGGCAAGCATCCGCCGACTGGGCTTCCAACTGGTGCGACGGATCCGTCAGCTGTGTCCGGCTTGTGAATCACCGGGCTGGGGACGAACCGAGGCTGTGGCAGGCCTGCCGTGCCGTTGCTGCGGAACTGCCACGCCGCTGATGGCGCAGGAGCGCTGGGGCTGTTCGGCCTGTTGCCACAGCGAGCTGAAGCCCCGCCGGGATGGCAGGCGGGAGGCTGACCCGATGCATTGCCCCTGGTGTAACCCCTGACCCGCCACCAGGTCCGCTGGCCCGTTGCGGTTGCTCCTCAGGCGGCGGGAATCTCCAGGCGTTGATCACGCTGACTTATGGATGCAATCTGGAATCCTGCGGGTTTAAATCGACACATCTGCCAAAGCAAGACTTAAGGTTTGCGGACCTAATTCAGCCGTGATTTCCCCTGTGTCTATGGTGAGTATCTTCGGCAGTCGACATGTTTTCAGGGGACGATGTCTCCCTCTCTCCTTTGTCTTCTGTCGGCCGATCTTCGCTTCTTGATGCGCTGACTGCCTCAGGCTTGCTGCTTCTGCTCCTCGCCGTATCCCGTGATGGCCATCTCCATGTCACGTCGTTGTCTTCGCCTGAGCCTGCGGGCCGGGGAGAGGTTGCCCGCCAACCTTTGCTGGCGGATTGAGCAGGGTCATGTCTGGTTGGCCCGCTGGAGTGCGGGGCTTGACCCTCTCACCCTCGGGGTCTGGGGCCCCGGCGAGGTGGTGATCCCGGCGCTGATCGGCCTTTCCGGCCTCGAACTGCGCACGCTCTCGCCGGTTGTGGTCGAAGAGGAGGAGGCCTCCAGCGCGATGGAGCGCGAGTTTCTCGAAGAACAGTTGCGTCAGGCGGCCATCCTGTTGATGCTCAGCCGTGTGCGTCCTGCGGAAGCCCGGCTGCTGCAGTTGCTGGATTGGTTCGGCACGCGCTTCGGCACCATGACCAGCCAGGGGGTGACGCTCACGTTTGGCGAGAAGCTCCTCACGCATCAACAGCTGGCAGACATCGCCGGCATGACCAGAGTCACGGTGACCAAGGCGCTCACCAGCTTCCGCCAGGCTGGTGTGATTGCCTGTCAGGCCGGCGGATCGCTCCTGCTGCGGCTTCCTTGTTCTAAATTCCTGGATTAGAGCTGAACGGCAGGGGCATGACGACGAGGACCATGCCCGGATCCACCATCAAGTGGCTGGAGTTTCCGGAGCAAGCTCTGCCGTATCTCCAGGATGGCCGCCTCCAGAGAGGATCCCAGCATCGATGGGCCCTGGGATCAGCGGATCGGAATCGCTGAATCGAGAGTGGTGGCAGCCGCCGGCCCCGACAGACTGAACCGCCCATTGGGCCCGCACCATCCACCCGCAGCATCCATCGATCCGCAGCATCCAACGATGGGAAGGTTCAACAGGCCATCACGACGGCGTCGCCGCAGCACCACCAGACCACGGTATGCCCCACCAGCAGGCCGGCCAGGACTGTCCTGGGGCGTCGTGGCCACGATCGCCCTGGTGCTGGTGTTCTTGCCGGTCCTGCTTTACACCCAGCATCAATCAGGCCATCAGCCCCTCAAGATGCGCAGGGAGCTCCGCAAGTTCTGAACACAGCATCAGCGCCACGCGCCCTCACTGAGTCCAGACGCATTGCTCCTATTCCCATCATCGGAGCCTGAGGGCCTGCCGCCGCAGCTGGGGTCTCCGTTGTCTGCTTCCCGCAGGGTTGTGACCACCTCCGTCAGCAGCGCCTCGCCCTGGGCACGAGCCTCGACGGGCATCGAGAAACCCAGCACCACGGTCTCGCCGCTGGCCAGGGGCAGTGCGTAGATCTCCCCGAGCCGTGGCCGTGGGATGGAGGTGGTGAAGCTGTCACCGTCCACTGGGCGGCCCAGCAGCGTGCGGCGGATCGGACCACCGCCCGGACCCGCGGCCAGGAAGATGGAGCGCACGTAGGCGCGCAGTTCGCCCGGCGTCATGCCTGCCTTGGTGCTGCTGGCCTCAGGGCCGAAGCGAACAGCGGTGATGCTGAACCGCTGGCGCTCGAAGGGCACGCCGGCGGGGAACCCGACGGCCAGGGCGTCGAGGCCAACCGGTTCCGGCGTTGAGAAGGGCTCGGCGGTGCGCCAGCAGAGGCCCTGCATCCTGGTGACATGGCCAGGAGTCAGCGCCAGGAGCCCCAGGCCCATGGCCAGCATGGAGGGCAGGCCCATCGACCCCGCAGCGGCTTGCGCGAGGCTAATGCTGCTCTCGCGCCCGGCCGTTTCACTGGATCCATGCCTCTTCCATCGGTTGAACCTGTCGATGTCGTGGTGGTGGGTGGCGGCCTCTCCGGCCTGGTGGCGGCCCGGGCCCTGCAGGCGGCGGGCCGCTCGGTGCGCCTGGTCGAGGCGGCCGGGCAGCTGGGCGGCCGTATGACCGGCCAGCGGCTGCCGCTGCCCAGCGAACCCTGGATCGACCTGGGCGGTCAGTGGGTCGGTCCCACTCAGACCCGCTTCCTCGCCCTGCTCGATCGCCACGGCATCCGCCGCTTCGAATCCCCCCATGACGGCGCCACGGTGCTGGTGTTCGGCGGCAGCCGCTGTACCTTCGCCGGCTTCTTCCAGGGCTTTCCTGAGGGGCAGCCCCCGGCGGTGCCCAGCGCCGACTGGGCCGATGCCATGGCCGCCCTGGAGCGCTTCCAGGCGCTGGTGGCTCAGTTCCCCGACGGCCACCCCCACCACCATCCCGCCGCCGCCGAACTGGATCGCCTCAGCTTCCAGGACTGGATCGACGCCCACACCCACACCCCCTTCGCCGCCTGGTATTTCGCCTACTTCTGCCGGGCGGTGGGATTCCTGGGCCCGGCCGAGCCGGAGCAGGTGTCGCTGTTGCATGTGCTCTGGGGCCAGCACACCGCCTCCCAGGGCGAACACCCCGAGCAGGAGCTGCTCCATGGCGGCGCCGGCCAGCTGCCGGCCCTGCTGGCGGCGGAGCTGGGCGAGGGGGTGGTGGTGCTGGGAGAACCGGCATTGGAGGTGCTGGAAGACCCCGGCGCCGCTTCGCCTGTTGCGCTCACCGTGTCCACCGATCGGGCGGCATATCCCTGCCGTGCGGTGATCGTGGCCATGCCGCCGGCGATGGTGGCCCGCCTGCGCTTCTCGCCGGAGCTGCCCGCCGACCGCCAGCAGCTCAACCAGGAGATGGTGATGGGCGCCTGCGCCAAGGTGCTGGTGGTGTATGCCAGGCCCTGGTGGCGGGAGCAGGGGCTGTCGGGGATCGCCATCGGCGATCAGCCCACGGTGGAGCTCTGCGCCGACAGCTCCGATCCCGAGAGCGGTGCGGGTGTGCTGGCCGCCTTCATGGTGGGCCATCGCTATCACCGCTGGGCAACCCTTTCCGAGGTGGAGCGGCGGCAGGCGGTGCTGGCGGATCTGGCCGCCTATCTGGGCCCGCAGGCCCTTGAGCCCGTGGCCTACGTGGAGAAGGACTGGCCGGCCATGCCCTTCGTGGGCGGTGCCTTCGCCGGTTGGATGCCACCGGGACTGTGGAGCCGCTGTGGTGAGGCGATGCGCCGGCCCCATGGCCGGGTGTTCTGGGCCGGCACCGAGGTGGCCGAGCGCTGGCCGGGCTTTTTTGAAGGGGCGGTGCGCAGTGGTGAAGAGGCGGCGGCGGCGGTGCTGGAACGGCTCGACGCAGGCTGCTGAGTCCTCCGGCCGCAGGCTCTACCAGGGCAGTACCTGGCCATTGGCATGCCAGAAGGTGCCGGAGGTCTCGAGCGTGAGGGCATCGATGCGCTCCAGCAGGCCGCGCACTGCCTGCTCCGTGGTGATGCCCTGCTCGGTGAAGCCCGTCATGCGGGTGCGCACCAGCCCGGGGTGAAGGATGGCCACGGCGATGCCACGGGGCGCCAGGTCAACCGCCAGCGACTTGCCTGCCATGCACAGCGCCACCTTGGACATCCGGTAGCCATAGGACCCGCCGGAACTGTTGTCGGCGATCGAACCCATGCGGCTGGTCATCAGGATCAGCTTGGAGCCGGCGTGCAGCTGGTCCAGCAGGGCCCGGGTGAGCCGCAGCGGGCCGAGGGCGTTCACCTCGAACTGGCGCCGCACGCTCTCCGGATCGAGATCCTGCAGGTTGGTGCGCTCAAGGATGCCGGCGTTGTGGATTAGGCCATCGAGCGGCAGGCCGCCGAGCCGCTCCACCAGGCTGCCCATCGCTGTGTCGGAGGTGATGTCCACCCCCGCTTCGATTCGCACCCCAAGGGCCTCCAGCTCCTCCGATGGGGTGCGGCAGACCGCGACCACGCTGTCGCCCCGCGCCTGGAGCTGGCGGCAGTATTCGGTACCGATACCGCGGTTGGCGCCGGTGATCAGGTAGGTGGCCATGGCCGGATCTGCTGGACGGACACCCGCACCTTCTCACCCAGGGCCGGCGGATGAATAGTCAGAAGTGGAAGGGCCCTGTGGATCCAATCGCTACAGCTTCGGTGAATCCGTCTGTGCTGCGCAGTGGATCCAGTTCCGGACCCATTCCCCCTACCCATGCATCCCAGGAGGTCACACCATGGCTCTCTTGAAACGAGAATCCCTCAAGGACGTTGAGGATCTGTTCGATCGCTACCCCCTGTCGCTCCCATGGCCCTTCGGGCGGAGTGGCTCCAGTCTCTCGACCATGGCCCTGAGCGACTGGCAGCCCCGGGTGGATATCTCCGAATCCGCCAGTGGCTACGAGGTGCGAGCCGACATCCCCGGAGTCTGCAAGGAAGACCTGCGGGTGACCCTCCAGGATGGGATCCTCACCATCCAGGGGGAGCGCCACCAGGAGAAGAAGGAGGACTCCGAACGTCTGCATCGGGTCGAGCGTGTCTACGGAAGCTTCAGCCGCAGTTTCCACCTGCCGGAAGATGCCGATGCGACAGCGATGCAGGCCGCGGCAAAGGACGGACAACTCACTGTGACCGTGCCGCGCAGGGAGTCTGCACCCAGTGAGGAACCGGTTCAGATTCCGGTTCAGTGAGCGATCAGCCCCATCGCGCGCGGTCGATTCGGCTCTGCGGGATGGGGCTTCCAACCTCAGACACTCAGGCCCAGTTCCTCCTCCATGCCGGCCAGCACCACATCGGCCACCAGCTGGATGCGGTAGCGGCAGGCCTGCGTGACACTGCAGTCGAAGCTGCCGTGCTCCCAGTACTTGTTGCTGCCGGCGCCACCGCCGCACAGCCCGAAATAGTCACAGTCCCGGCGGCAACGCGCGACACCGGCGGCGATCTCCCGGTGGACCATCTGAAACTTGTCGGTGGCGACCGACGCTTCGAGGCTGCCGGTGAGCACATTGCCGAAGGAAAAGTCGCCGTATTCCGCCGTGGAGACCGACAACAGCTCCGGATCAAAGGTGGAGAAGTTACCCCTGGCATCCACGTTCACGATCACAAAGGGCGTGTTCATATCCGTCTGTTCCATCCGGGCGTCGGCGCAGGCAAGGCTGGTGACACCGTCGAACTCGCGCACCCGCAGCCGCTCCGGTTCGGCCCGGGTCCGCTGCCAGAGATGCTCCAGGAAGACGCGATAGCGGCGCTCTCCATCGGGGCGCTCCAGGGTGGACTGGAGGTTTTCGCCCTCGGTTTCCTCCATGTTGAAGCCCACGTCCTCGATGCCGTGATCGGTGAAGAAGCGGTAAATGGCCTCGGCGTGGTCGAGAGCATCGGCCGTGAGCACGCAGA
Source organism: Synechococcus sp. CBW1002 (assembly GCF_015840915.1). Lineage (NCBI taxonomy): Bacteria > Bacillati > Cyanobacteriota > Cyanophyceae > Synechococcales > Synechococcaceae > Synechococcus > Synechococcus sp. CBW1002. The sequence continues at coordinate 742,303 of NZ_CP060398.1, read as the reverse complement.
TCACCTGGAAGGGAATGCCGCGCTGCTGCAGATGGGCGATCCCGCGCATCACAGCGCCATGGGTGGGCTTGCCGGTGCGGGTGACGCGATGGGCGTCGTGCAGAAAAGCGGGACCATCCATGCTCACGCCCACATGGATGCCGTTGCGTTCAAAGCAATCGCACCAGGCATCGTCGATCACCGTGGCGTTGGTCTGCAACGATTGGTGGATCGTGTCGGGCGGCAGTCCATGGCGCGCCAGCACACGTTCAAGACATTCAGTGGCCGCGTCGTAGAACGCGATCGGCATGGTGAGCGGCTCCCCCGCATGCCAGAGCAGGGTGAAACCACCATCGACATAGGGGCTCTCAAGCACCCGCTCCAGCGCTGCCTCCAGGATGTCCAGGGAGATCCGGCGGCGGTCGTTGCGGCTGGGCAGATAGCAGTAGTCGCAGTCGAGGTTGCAGAACGGGGTGGGCTGCACCACCAGCAGACGCACGGGGCCGAATCGCCCAGGCAACGGCTCATGCAAGGGCTGAGTCACCAGTGATTGCGGAAGCCCCCGTTACGGAATCCCCCCCCGTTGCGGAAACCGCCGTTGCGGAAACCGCCATTACCGAAGCCCCCATTGCGGAAGCCGCCGTTATAAAAACCGCCGTTGCGGAAGCCGCCGCCATTGGCCCAGCCAATCCCGGGAGCATTGACGAAGATCGCCGAAATCGCCCCCTCGGGGATGGACGTGGTGGTGGAGTCCATCACCTCCTCTCCCTGCTGTTCCCGCATGGCGGCGGCGATGCGACGCAGGCGAGCCTCAACGCTTCCCTGCGGCGGCGGATCGTCCAGCGGCTCCTGACGACTGCCGGCCCCCAGGGCAAGGGCCGCCCCTGGATCCATGGGCAACGACGCCATGATCAGCAGGAGGCCGAACAGACGGGAACGGGAAAGGAACGCCATCGAAGCAGGGGCTGACGAAGGAACGGAGGGACGGCCCGGAGGCAACCGACCTCAGGGGACGGCCTGGTTGGGAGCGTGCTGATTCAGGGGGTGGGCTGTGCCGACGACTTGGCCGGTGGCAGCGGCCTGATGGCCTCCACACCCAGCAACACCGACTCGTAGTAGGTGCGGATCTGCTCCGGGGATCGGTTCAGGGCACTGCCCGGGCCAACCCAGCGATGGACGGCCGTGACCGCATCATTCTGGCCATCGAGGTAGCCCTGCAGGAAGCGGGCGATCGCCAGGTTGACCAGATTGCGGAAGGCCGAATCGTTCTCGGGGAGAACACAGGCCAGCGCATAGTTTTCGTAAGGAACCTCGGGCGTCAGCACCAGGGGAGGAGACGCTGGACCCCCGGCGAGGCTGGCCAGCAGGGCCGTGTCGCCGATCACCCCATCCACCTGTCCGGCCTTCAAGGCAGCCACCGCCGCGGCCAGGGAGGGGAAGTCCACCGCCTTGGCCTCAGGCTGAATGCCCTGCAGTTCGGTGGCGGCCAGGGATTCGCTCACCACGCCGATCCGGCGGCCCGCCAGCGATTCGGGCGAACCATCCAGGCGCCCGGCGGGGGCCAGCAGCCGCAGGCCGGAAATCCCGATCGGCAGGGAGTAATCGATCCACATGTCCCGCTCCCAGCTGAACGGCAGCCCGCAGGCCAGATCAGCCTTGCCCTCGGCGAGGCGTTGACCCAGGTCGCCTGGGTTGGTCACCGCCTCGAAGCGCAGTTTCACCGGACGTCCCACCGCGGAGGCCAGCTCGGCCTGAATGCGACGCGCCACCTCGACGCCGTAACCGATCGGCTGGCCCTGGGCGTCGACGGAGACCAGGGGCGCCAGATCCGACGGGCCGACCAGAACCAGCTCTCCGGTGCGAGCAACCCGATCGACGACCCCCTCAGGCTGGGCCTTGGTCTGGGCCCGGGCCAGCGGCGTCCAGGCAAGCGTGAGCAGTGTCAGAGCGGTGGAGGCCAGCCAGCGGCGGCGGCCTGAACGGTGAGGTCGCGGCAAGAGGAGGCGCAGCGGAGGCCGCTTCCCAATGTGGAGAGGGATGGCCCACCTGGCCACGTTGGCAGCGGCTGTTGGGGCGATTCTTCACCAAACCCCTGAGACAAGCAGCAGATCGGACGTTTCGGCTGACTTTCCGTCAGGCGACGACAGGATCGAAGCGCATGCTCAGGTCCAGCCAGGCCGAGCGGGTGATCGGTGCACTGGTGGAGATCAGATCGATGCCGGTGGCGGCATAGGCCCGCAACTGCTCCGGGGCGATGCCGGAGGCCTCCAGCACGACCCGCCCCCTGCCGTGCCCCGCGACGGCGGCGGCCAGGGCCTGTTCGCGCAGGCGGGGCACCAGCTCATGCAGCTGATCGGGGCTGAATTCATCCAGCAGCACCCCATCGGCACCGGCGGCCACGGCGGCTTCGGCTTCGCGGGCGGTTTCGGCCTCCACGATCACCGCCGCCGGCCAGGGCGCCTGGGCGCGCACCGCCGCCACGGCGGGGGTCACACCACCGGCCCAGGCGAGATGGTTCTCCTTGAGCATGGCGGCATCATCAAGGCCGAGGCGGTGGTTCAGACCGCCACCGCAGCGCACGGCGTACTTCTCCAGCAGCCGCAGGCCAGGCGTGGTCTTGCGGGTGTCGGCCAGGCGCACGCCTGTGCCCGCCAGCGTCGCCACCAGGGCGGCGGTGGCGGTGGCGATGCCGGAAAGTCGCATCGCCAGGTTCAAGGCGGTGCGCTCCCCGGCCACCAGGGCTTCAGCCGCCCCCTCCAGTTCCAGCAGCTGCTGACCCGCCTGCACCGCCTCCCCCTCTTCCACCAGACGCCGCACCCGCATCTGGGGATCGAGCAGGCCGAACAGGGCCTCCGCCAGCACGGCTCCGCAGAGCACCCCAGGCTGTTTGGCGATCCAGTGGGCATGCCCCTGGCGCCCCCGCAGTGCTGGAGCGGTGAGATCACCGCGGCCGATGTCCTCCGCCAGCCAGGCGCGCAGCTGGGCCTCGAGCTCCGGCGTGACAGGCAGGTGCGGCATGGCGCAGGCGGTGAGGCGGCATCGACAAAGCCTGCCTGAGCCGATCACCCCAGGGCACGATCACCGCCGCCTCACTTGCCGATGCAGAAGCGCGCAAACACCCGATCGAGCACCGCTTCGCTCACCTCCTCACCGGTGATCTCACCGAGGGCCCGCACCGCCGCCCGCAGATCGATGGTCCAGAAATCCCATGGCAGCTGCTGACCCGCCGCCTCGAGGCTGCGCTCCAGGCTGGCGGCGGCCACCGCCGCCAGATCCCGCTGGCGGGCATTGAGGGCCACCTGCAGCCCCTGCGCCTCACCGGCTCCACAGCGCTGCAGCAGCAGCTGGGCCAGGGCCTCGCAGCCGTCGCCACTGAGGGCACTGATCGCCACATCGGCGGGCGCCGTCGTGGGCAAATTCCCAGGAGGGATCGCACCGGCGTTCACGCCGGCCGCATCGGCCTTGTTGCCCACCACCAGCAGCGGCACCGCCTCGGGCACCTGCTCCAGCAACTCCTGATCAGCGGCGGTCCAGCCGGCCTCAAGGTCGAACAGCAGCAGCACCCCATCCGCCGCGGCCAGGGCGGCGCGGCTGCGGGCGATGCCGAGCTGCTCGACCCGGTCGTGGGTGGGGCGGATGCCGGCGGTATCGAGCAGGGTGAGGGGCACGCCGCCGAGCACCAGCTCGCTTTCGAGCAGATCGCGGGTGGTGCCCGGCAGATCGGTCACGATCGCCCGCTCCCGCTGGCTGAGCCGGTTGAGCAGGCTGGATTTCCCCACATTGGGGCAGCCCACGATCGCCACCCGCAGGCCCTCCCGCAGCAGCTCCCCCTGGCGCGCCTCCCGCACCAGGGCCTCCAGCTGCTCGCCCACCCCCGCCAGGGCGGCGACCACGGCGGCGGCATCCAGGGGTGGCAGATCCTCCTCGAAGTCCACCCGGGCCTCCAGCTCGGCCAGCTGATCGAGCAGCTGCTCACGCAGCCCTGCGATGCGGGACTGCAGTCCCCCGTCCAGGCCGGCCATGGCCAGCTGGGCGGCCCGGCGACTGCGGGCGGTGATCATCTCGCTCACAGCCTCGGCGCGGGTGAGATCGAGCCGACCGTTGAGGAAGGCCCGCTGGCTGAATTCCCCTGGCAAGGCACGCCGAGCCCCGGCCGCCAGCACCAGCTCCAGCACCCGCTGCACCGCCATCAGGCCCCCGTGGCAATGAAGTTCCACCACGGTTTCGCGGGTGAAGCTGCGCGGAGCGCGCATCAGCAGCAGCAGGGCCTCGTCGACGCGCTCCCCACTGGCCGGGTCGACCACGTGGCCGTAGAGCACCCGATGGCTGTCCCAGGTCTGCTGGCCAGGCGCCCGGAACAGCGACCGGCCGATCGGCTCCGCCTCGGGTCCGGACATTCTTACGATCGCAACGCTGCCCTGACCCGCCGCGATCGCGGTCGCCACCGCCGCGATGGTGTCGTCGCCATGACCCTGACTGCCGTTCCCCTGCCCGCCGTCCACCTGTTCATGGCGCCGCACTTCTCCCAGTTTCGACCGCACGGATCCCTGGTGCGACTGATCCAGCGTGCCGGCGTCTGGCTCTGGCACCAGGAGGGCAGCCCAGGACAACGCGCCCGCGGCCTGGCGGCCGGGGTGTTCTGCGGCTGCTTCCCGTTCTTTGGTGTGCAGACCCTGCTGGGGATTGCTCTGGCCAGCGTGATGCGCGGCAACCACCTGCTGGCCGCAGCCGGCACCTGGATCAGCAACCCCTTCACCTATGTGCCGCTCTATTGGATCAACTACAGAATCGGCTCACTTCTGCTTGGACCCGGCAAGGGATGGCCGGGGCTGGAGGTGATGCGAAGCGAAGCGATCTGGCAGCTGGGCTGGTCGTTCGTCAACCGGATGTTGCTGGGCTCGCTGCTGATGGGCCTGGTGGCGGCCAGTCTCTGCGGCTGGACCTATTGGCGCTGGCTGCAGCGCCATGGCAACGCCCCGGCAAACCTGAACGACCTCACAAGTTCGTGAGGCCGGGGAACACCATCAGATCGATGTGGCCGCCATTGGGATGGCGCCATTCCCGGAATTCAGCGGCCAGGGCCCGCTGTTCCTGGGGCAACGACTGAGCCTGCAGATCCTGGAGGCGCTGATGCACCAGATCAAGGGTGTTATCGATCAGCTGGGCAGCCTGTTCGGAGGTCATGTTGCACACTGCGGAGGGGCCAATACCCCGTTGGTGGTGCGTTTGTAGAGAAACCAACCCAATGCAGCTGTAGCGCCAGACACCCGGCCCCAATGCTGTGGGGGGATGCTCACCAGCAAGACGCAGCAGAGATCAGTCGGGAGACAACTGCGTGCCGTCCAGCCAGGAGTGGAACGGCTGCCAGTCGTCGTGTTGATTGATCGCCGTGTTGATCGATCGCCTCCCAGATCTGCTCGATCACCGGACGGATCGGCGTTACCGGCAGGTTCCAGCGCTGCAGCCGGGCCGCCACAGTGTCGCCATCGCCCATGCCGGCCTCACCTGCGCTGGCAGCATCCGAGCCGGCAGAGTCAGCGCCGTGGCTCCAGCTCCACCAGGCCTCCCGCCAGGCGAGCCATTCAGACCGCGGCGGCTCGGCAGCCTCCGGCACGAAGGGAATCAGATCCTCAGGCCCCGCCGGCAAGCCATGGGTGCCCACATGGGCGGCCAGAGCGGCGAAGAAGCTGCCGTAGCCCACTGGCCAGGCCGCCAGCAACTGCAAGGTGGAGAGCACCGGATCGGGCAGCTCTGCCCTTGCGGTCGCCAGGCCGAGCAGGCGCAGCAGGCCGTGGCGGTCGTGGGCGTCGTAGGTGGGGGCAAAGCGCTCCAGCCGGGCCTCGAGTTCGGCTCGCGGCAGCAGCATGGCCAGGGGCTCCTGCAGCAGGCGCAGGTTGTGATGGCAGATCAGTGGCTGCTGGCCATAGGCGTACAGACCGCTGTGGTCGAAATAGGCGGCGGTGAAGCCGGGATCCCAGCGGTCGAGAAAAGCGAAGGGGCCGTAGTCGAAGCTCTCACCGGCTAGAGACATGTTGTCGGTGTTGAGCACGCCGTGGGTGAAGCCGGCGGCCATCCATTCGGCAGCGAGCCGCGCCATCCGTTCCACCAGCTCGCCATAGAACGCCAGCAGCTGGGGTTCGGTGTTGTTCGCAGCGGCATCCGCAGCGGCACCGGGCCGGCAATCGACCGGATGGGCAGCGGCGATGGAGGGGTAATAGACGGCCACCACATGGCGCAGCAACCGCTCCAGCAGATCGGGACGGCGCCGATGCAGCAATCGCTCGCAGGTGCCGAAGCGGAGGTGGGTGCGCGCCATCCGCTGCCTTTTGTGCCGAGGTCCTGCAGCTGGCCGTGGCGATCGCGCAGCTGGCCGTAGAGAAAGCCGCGGCCATCGCCGAGGAAGGGGTTGTAAGTGCCGAACTGGTAGCCGTGGTAGCGCAGGGCCAGCAACGGCTGCCGGGCCTCGAAGCCTCCGTAGGCCGCCTCAAGATCCGCATCAGCCACAGCACTGGGATCAAGGCCCAGCTGCTCGAGCAGGGCATCGTTGCGGAAGCGCAGTGTCGTGCGGGGGAAACGGGCCGCCTCCGCCACATCCCAGTACTCAGGGCCGAGCCCCTCGATGGAGGGCTCGAAGGGCAGGCTCAGCAGGGGATTGCCCTGGCCGGCCGGAGCTGAATCGGGCCGTTCAGCCAATGCCGGTGCGGCAGATGTCAAGCACATCGGCCATGGAGCGGATCTGATCCATGGTGGTGCGTAACTGGCTGGCGCTCATCAGTTCAACCCGCAGATCAATGCGGGCCGGCTTGTCGTAGGCGGTGCGCACCCGGGCGTCGCTGACGTTGATGCGGTGATCCGAGAGGCGGGTGAGGATGTCCTTGAGCACGCCCACCCGATCCAGCACCTCGATGCGCAGCTGCACGGGATAGCGGCGCTTGCCCTGATCGATGGCTGGGTTCCAGCGCACCGGCAACCGCCGCTCCAGGGGGACCTGGGCCACGTTGGAACAGTCCTGCCGGTGAATGGTGATGCCGTGGTTGCCCAGGGCCACACTGCCCAGGATCGGCTCGCCAGGCAGTGGACTGCAGCAGCCTCCCAGCCGGTATTCCAGACCCTCCACCCCGAGGATCGGACTGCCGGCGCCGCTGCCTGGCGCCAGGGGGACAGCGGTTGCCTGCGCCCCGACCCCGGCAGCGACCTGCTCATTGCTGAGCACCGGGGCCGCCGCTTCGGTCGCGAGCCGGATCTCCTCCCGCAGCCGGTTGAGCACCTGGTGCAGGGTGACCCCACCAAAGCCAAGGGCCGCCAGCAGGTCTTCGGTGCCGACCAGATTGCAGCGCCGCGCCACCCGGGCCATGGCCTCGCCATTGAGCAGGCCATCCAGTCCTTCGCGGCCCAGCTCACGCTCCAGCATGGCCGTGCCGCGCTGGATGTTGTCTTCCCGGTGGCTGCGCTTGTACCACTGACGAATGCGATTCCGTGCCGTGGGGGTGGCGACGAAATTGAGCCAGTCGAGGCTGGGGTGGGCGTTCTTGGCCGTGATCACCTGCACGAAGTCGCCATTCTGCAGCGGCGTGGCCAGCGGACAGAGGCGGTCATTGATCCGCACACCCTGGCAGTGATTGCCCACCTCCGAGTGGATGCGAAAGGCGAAATCCACCGCCGTGGATCCTTTGCGCAACCCCACGACATCACCCTTGGGCGTGAACACGAACACCTCCTCATCGAAGAGGTCTTCCTTGATTGAAGCCAGATAATCGCTGCTGTCCTCTCCCCCATCCTCCTTCTGCCAATCCACCAGCTGGCGCAGCCAGTTGAAGCGTTCGGTGTCGCCTCCAGTGGAGGCCGGTGACCCCCCTTCCTTGTACTTCCAATGGGCGGCGATTCCATATTCAGCCACCTGGTGCATATCACTGGTGCGAATCTGCACTTCGATCGGCCGATGCCGACCGATCACCGCCGTATGCAGAGACTGATAGCCATTCGGCTTGGGCAGACCGATGTAATCCTTGAAGCGTCCAGGGATGGGGCGGAAGGTGTCATGCACCACCGCCAGGGCCCGGTAGCAGGCTTCCAGGCTGGGGCAGAGGATCCGCAGGGCTGCCACGTCGTAGATCTCGTGGAACGCCTTCTGCTGACGCTCCATTTTGCTCCAGATGCCGTAAAGGTGCTTCGGCCTGCCGCTCACCTCGCAGTCCTGCAGACCGGCGGCGGCAAGACGATCACGCAACAGCTGCACCGTGACCGCCAGCCGCTGCTCCCGCTCGCTGCGCTTGGTGGCCACCTGCTGCTGCACATCCCGGAAGGCCTCCGGCTCAAGCATCTTGAAGGCCAGATCCTCCAGTTCCCACTTGAAGCGTCCGATGCCGAGGCGGTTGGCCAGGGGGGCATAGATCTCGCGGGTCTCGCGGGCGATGCGCTGCTGTTTCTCGGGCTTGAGCGCCCCGAGGGTGCGCATGTTGTGCAGCCGGTCGGCCAGTTTCACCAGCACCACGCGGATATCGCTGGCCATGGCCAGAAACATGCGCCGCAGGTTTTCCGCCTGGGCCTGGGTGTGGTTGGTGAAGTGGATGCCGCCCAGCTTGGTGACGCCCTCCACCAGGGCCCGCACCTCGGGGCCGAAGTGGGCCTCGATCTCCTCGGGGGTGACGTCGGTGTCCTCCACCACGTCGTGCAGGAAGCCCGCAGCGATCACCCCGGCGCTGGCACCGATGTCGCGCAGCAGATCCGCGACGGCGATCGGATGAATGATGTAGGGCTCGCCGCTGGCCCGGTACTGGCCATCGTGGAGCTGGTAGGCAAAGTCAAACGCCGAGGCCAGCAAGGCCTCGGCGTCCCTGGGACAGACGTCGCCCGCACCAGGGGGGACGTGCTCGATACAGCGTTGCAACCACTCGGGCAGGGGAACGCCGTAATCGGCCGGGCTGAGAATTCGCGGTCGCGCCGCCGCGGCTTCCACGGCCTCGGTCCTGTCCAGTGCCAGCCCTCCAACCTCCGCTGCAGCTGGCCCACCGGACCGCTTCGTGCCCGCAGCTGCAGCCTGGGCTGCCGTCCCTACAGGAGACATCGGTTCGGAGGCGGCCTTGGGCATGCATCCCCGCAATCCACTCCATGGTATGCAGCCTGCGACAGGTCGTAGAGGATCCGACAGGATCAGCGAGCAAGCTGGTGGACAAACAGGCCATGGTCGACGAGCCTTCTGCCCCTGCCGCACCAGGGCCATCAGCCCAACCGGTGTTGCGGATCGCGAACCTGGTGGTGCGCTATCCCCTCAGCGACCGCCCCACCCTGGATGGCCTCGATCTGAGCCTGGCACCGGGAGACCGCCTCGCCCTGGTGGGCCCCTCCGGCTGCGGCAAGAGCACTGTGGCCCGAGCCGTGCAGCAGTTGCTGCCCCAGGGCAGTCTCTGCAGCGGCCAACTGGAGGTGGCCGGGGTGGATCCGCGGCAGCTGAAGCGCCCTGCCCTGCGGCGGCTGCGGGGTGAGGCGATCGGCCTGGTGTTCCAGGACCCGATGACCCGGCTGAACCCCCTGCTCACCATCGGCGAGCACCTCAGCGACACTCTCGAGGCGCACCGTGCCCACTGGCTCACGGGGGCACCGATGGGCGCCTCCCGGCGGCGCCGGGCCGTGCGGCAACGGGCCGAAGCGCTGCTGACCCGTGTGGGTATCGGCGTGGAGCGCTACGGCAGTTACCCCCACGAATTCAGCGGCGGCATGCGACAGCGCCTGGCCATCGCCCTTGCCCTTGCCCTGGCGCCGAAACTGGTGGTGGCTGATGAACCCACCACCAGCCTGGATGTGGCGGTGGCGTCCCAGGTGATGGCCGAACTCACCAGCCTCTGCCAGGAGGCCGGCAGCGCCCTGCTGCTGATCAGCCACGACCTGGCGATGGCGGGCCGCTGGTGTGATCGCATCGCGGTGCTCGATCAGGGGCGGCTGGTGGAGGAGGCCCCCTCCCATCAGCTGCTCACGGCACCGGCCTCTCCCCTGACCCGCCGCCTGGTGAGCAAGGCCCGCGCCCGCGAAGGTCTGCGGAGCAGCGCCCCCGTAGACGCCCCGCTGCTGCTGGAGCTGGAGGAACTGCGCAGCTGGCATCCCCTGCCGTCACTGCCCTGGCAGCAGCGCTGGCTCAAGGCGGTGGACGGGGTGAGTCTGCGCCTGCTGGAGGGCGAAACCATCGGCGTGGTGGGGGCCTCGGGCTGCGGCAAGAGCAGCCTCTGCCGGGCATTGATGGGGCTGGCCCCGGTGCGGGGTGGCGCCGTGCGCCTGCAGGGGCGGGATCTGCGCCAGCTGGGCGGCAGGGAGCTACGGCGGGCCCGCCGGCGCATCCAGATGGTGTTCCAGGATCCGCTGGCCTGCCTTAACCCCCAGATGCCGGTTGGGGAGGCGATTGCGGATCCCCTGCTGATCCACCGCCTGGCCAGCCGCAGTGCAGCCCGCCAGCGGGCCCGGGAGTTGATGGAGGCCGTGGGGCTGACGCCCGCCGAAGACTTCGAGCATCGACGCCCCCGCCAGCTCTCGGGCGGTCAGCAGCAGCGGGTGGCGATCGCTCGCGCCCTCATCCTGGAGCCGAAGGTGTTGCTCTGCGATGAGAGCGTCAGCATGCTCGATGCCGAGGTGCAGGCCGACGTGCTGGCCCTGCTGCGCCGCCTGCAGGCGGAGCTGGGCCTGGGCCTGCTGTTCGTGACCCACGATCTCAGCGTGGCCAGCGGCTTCTGCCACCGGGTGATCGTGTTGGACGGAGGACGGATCGTGGAGGAGGGGCCGGGAGCCCAGCTGCTGCGGCATCCCCAGGCGGCGATCACCCGCATCCTGGTGGACGCCTGCCCCCGGTTGCCTGCCCTGGCGGCGTGATGGGCACTCCGGAACACGAAGGGGGCGATCGATCCCTGGCGCTGCTTCAGGCCCGCGGAGATCTGTTGCGGGTGCTGCTGCGCCCCCATCCCGTGTTGGTGTGCATGTACCCGCGGCTGCTGATGCTCTCCATCCAAAGTGGGTTGCGCGCCCAGACCGCCGCCCCGGGGCTGCGCATCACCGCCTCCCTGTCAGAAGCCGACGCCTTGGTGCGAGAGGCCGATCGGCCCCAGCTGATCCTGGTCACGGAGCTGCTGGCCGATGGCCCTGGGCTGGATCTGATCCGGCTGGCAAAGGCCCAGACCCTGGCGCACCGCTGTCTGCTGGTCCTGACCCACAACCGCAGGGCGCTGGTCGAGGCCGCCATCGAGGCCGGCACGGATGTGATCGTGCTGGAAGGCAGCATCGGGCAGGGGGGCGCATTCGTCTACGGCGTCGAGCGCCTCTGCCGTGGCGAAATCTTCGTGGACCCGGCGATCCGCGCCAGTCTTGAGACAGGCGAGGAGTCCCCTGAAGCGCCCGCTCCCGATGCGGGAAGCGGGCGCTGCACCCTGTCACCCCGCGAACTCTCGATCCTGGCGCTGGTGGCGCAAGGCCTGAGCAACAAGGAAATCGGCGCCCGTCTGCATATCGCCCCCAGCACGGCCCGCGATCACGTGCGCAACATCCTGCGGCGCCTGAGCGTCACCAACCGGGCTGCCGCGGCTGTGGAGGCCTTCCGGCTTGGCTATCTGCGGTGATGCCCGGCGGTCTCCTTGCCGGGCCACGTCCTCAGATTTCCGTCATTTGAAGGATTGAGGAGTTGCCAGCGCCAGACCTACATCGGAGCCATCTCCCGTGTCTCCCATGGCCCAGCCTGACACTCCTTTCCTCAGCAGTACGCCCGGTGTGAGCGTCGCCATCTCCGGCGACGTGTGGTGGAACGGTCTCACCGCTCAGCTGACCCTGACCAACACCTCCGCGGTGGCGCTGGAGGCGTGGAGCGTGGTGTTCGACAGCCCCCACCAACTGAGCGGCACGCCCTGGGGAGCCACGGCGGAACGGATCGACCTGGGCAACGGGCTCTGGCGCTACACCCTCACCGGCGCCGGCTGGGCCACCCGCCTGCCGGCAGGAGGAAGCGTCAGCGTGGGATTCAACGCCACCCAGGGACAGCCGATCGGCAACAGCGGCGCCCTCAACAGCTCCCTGCTGCTGGCGGCAGGCAGCGCCAGCCCGCCCGATCCCACGCCCACCCCAGACCCCATACCCTCACCCACGCAACCGGACCCGGCCCCGCGGGATGGACGGGTGTTCCAGGCCGATCCGGCCGGGGCGGATATCGAAGGCTTTGATCCCTCCCGGGACCGGCTCGACTTCGGTGACGTGTCGGTGCACAACCTGATCGTGGGCAAGACCGCCGCTGGAGACGCGACGATCATCAATCCCTGGGCCTGGACACCCGAGGACCAGGTGATCCGGGGCGTGGGCCTCGCCGACCTGAGCCCCGCCAATCTCGGCATCGTCGCCAACGAGCACCTGCGCCAGGACATCGGCGGAGCCCTCTCCTGGGAGAAGGGTGTGGGCGAGCGGGACGCGGACACCGTTTACGTGCGCTCCCATGAAACCGGCGTGCAGGAACGGGTCGAAGGCTTCGACCCCGCCACCATGAAGCTCAGCTTCCTTTATTTCGGCACCCGGGAACGGCTCACGGTGTCCGACACAGCGGAGGGTCTGCTGATCGCGGTGGAACCCACCGGCCAGAGCCTCCTGCTGGTCGGCATCCGCCGCGCCCAGCTGATCCCGGCCAACCTCGAGTTCCATAACGACCAGGTGGTGGAAGACCGGCTGGAGGATGCCTTCGGGGTGAGCGTGGATCAGGTGAGCCTGGTGAGCCGCGCCGGGCTGCTGACCCCGGAGGGGCCGGCCGGCCAGGTCACCGACGGACTGCAGAGCCGCAGGGGCACAGGCCTGACCCCGATCGGCGGTGATGCCTTCAACGGCAGCGCGGGTGGGCACGGTCAGGCGCACGACCACGACAGCCACGATCCCGCCGATCCCATGGACCCGATGGATCCCATGGATCCCAGCCCCCCGCAGACAGGAGGGAGCGGGACAACCACCCAACCATTCACGGTCAGCGTCGGCGGCAGCCGCTGGTGGAATGGCTTCACGGCCGAGCTGACCGTGGCCAACACCTCCGGCCAGGCCCTGCCGAGCTGGAGCTTCAGCTTCGAGACGGTGCATCGGATCTCCGGCGATCCCTGGGGAGCTGAGATTGAAGCCACTGATCTGGGTGGCGGCCTGACCCGTTACACCGTCAGCGGCCGCGACTGGGCCGCGGCGATCCCTGCCGGTGGATCCGTGACGGTGGGATTCAACGGCACCCAGGGCACACCCATTGGCAACTCCGGAACGCTGGATGCCTCGCTCCTGTTCAGCGAGGGCAGCATCCTGCCTGGCACGACGACGGGATCCGGCGAAACCCCCAATCCCACACCAGGGGGTGACGGGACTCCAGGCAGTCCTGCGGAGGACGGCTCAACCAGTGGGGTGGATGGCGGAACGACGGGCGGCGCCGATGCGGCGCAGGACTACGGCACGGCCCTTGGGCTCTCGTTTCTTTTCTATGAAGCCAACCGCTCCGGTGACCTCGATGAGGCCAGCAACCGGGTGCCCTGGCGCGGTGATTCCGGTCTGCGCGATGGTCGCGACGGCGTCTGGTTCGGTGATCGGCGTCCCGAGAACTTCCAGGCGGGTCTCAGCCTCGACCTGAGCGGTGGCTACCACGATGCCGGAGATCACGGCAAATTCGGCCTGCCACTGGACTCCAGTCTCTCCACTCTGGCCTGGAGCGGCATTCAGTTCAAGGAGGGCTACGCCGCTGCCGGCCAGCTTGACGAGCTCATGGATGCGGTGCGCTGGGGTACCGACTATCTGCTCAAGGCCCATGGCCGTGATGCCTCCGGTCAGACCACCTACCTGGTGGTCCAGGTGGGCGATGTAGAGGCGGACCACGCGCTCTGGAGCGCACCGGAACGCCAGACCATTGCCCGGCCAGCCATGGCGATCACCCCCGACAAGCCGGGATCCGATGTGGCCGGGGCTACGGCTGCGGCATTGGCTTCGGCCTCGGTGTTATTTCGTGAGAACGGCGAAACGGCCTATGCCGATGAACTGCAACTGCTCGACCATGCGATGGCGCTTCATGCGTTCGCGAATCGCTTCCAGGGCAAGTATTCCGACTCCATCACGGAGGTGCGCAGCTATTACAATTCCTGGAGCGGATACCACGATGAACTCGCCTACAGTGCCGCCTGGCTGGCCCGGGCTGTGGAAGCGGCCGGCGGAGATGGCAGCGACTATCGCAATCAGGCATTGGCCATTTATAGCTCCTCCATCGGTGGCCTCTCCAATGGATGGACGCACAGTTGGGACGATGCTTCCTATGCCACTGCCGTGATGATGGCGGGTGATACCGGCAATGCCGAGGTACGCCGCGATGTGGAGGACTGGCTGGACAGCTGGGTGGATGGTCGCAACGGCGTGACGATCACCGATGGCGGACTGCGCTTCATCAGCCCTTGGGGTTCCCTGCGCTATGCCGCCAACACTGCTCTGATGGCGGGATTTTACGCCGATGCGGTGATCGATCCGGAGGGGCGCTATGGACAGCTGGCGACGGACACGGTTGATTATATTCTTGGCGATAATCCCCGCCAGTTCAGCTACATGGTGGGCTACGGCGACGCCTATGCACAGCAGCCACACCACCGTGCCGCATCCGGGGTGAGTTGGGATGATTTTCGTAATGACCAGCCCAATGCCCATACTCTGGTCGGGGCTCTCGTGGGCGGGCCCAGCCAGGCGAGTGATTTCGCCTATGCCGACCGCCGTGATGACTACATCAGCAACGAAGTGGCCCTTGATTACAATGCCGGTCTTACCGGTGCCTTGGCCTTTGCCATCGGCCAGAACGTCAGCCTTGAGCTGGCCTGAGCCGTCTCAGCGTCGCCGCCGCAGCACCGCCAGCAGCTTGTCGAACACCTGCGGCAGCGGCGCCTCAAACACCATCCGCTCACGGCTGATCGGGTGATCGAGCCCCAGTTGCACCGCATGCAGGGCCTGCCCGGGCAGGTCCAGCGGCAGCTTGCGGCAACGGGAATAGACCGGGTCGCCAACGATCGGATGACCGATGTGGGCGCAATGCACCCGGATCTGGTGGGTGCGGCCGGTATCAAGCTTGAAGCGCAGCAGGGCGTAATCGCCCAGCCGTTCCACCAGGCTCCAGTGGGTGCAGGCATGGCGGCCGCTGCCGTCGTGCACCACCGCGTACTTCTTGCGGTCAGCCGGGTGGCGACCAATGGCGCCGATCACGGTGCCGTGATCGGCCGGGGGCACACCATGCACAACCGCCACATACTCCCGCGAGGCGATGCGCTGCTGGATCTGCACCTGCAGCTTCACCAATGCCTCCTGACTCTTGGCCACCACGATGCAGCCGGTGGTGTCCTTGTCGAGCCGATGGACGATGCCGGGGCGCATCTCACCGCCGATGCCGGGCAGATCGGGGCAGTGATGGAGCAGGCCATTCACCAGGGTGCCGTCCCGGTTGCCGGGGGCCGGATGGACGGTGAGGCCGGCCGGCTTGTTGAGCACGATCAGGTGGGCATCCTCGAAAAGCACATCCAGCGGGATGTCCTGAGCCACCAGGTAGGGCAGCAGTTCGGGCGGTGGCATCCACAGCTGCACCGTGTCGTTGGGCCGCAGGGGGGTCTTGGCGCGACCGGTGACCCCATTGACCCGTACGTAGCCGGCGTCGATGAACTTCTGAATCCGGGCACGGCTCTGCTCCGGCCGCTGAGCCACCAGCCAGCGATCCAGCCGCATCGGCAGGGGCTTCGGGTAGGTGAGCGTGAGCAACTCCCCCTCGCCTTCACCAAACGCGCTCATGGATGGGGCAAGGGCGGAGACGACGGCGGAACGGCAGGCCGGGCGTTGGTGGCACCGGTGCCGGCCACCGGCAGTTCCAGGGCGATGGCCCCCAGCACACCCTTGCGGAACTCATCCAGGAGGCGCTGGGCCATGCGGGCTGTATCACCGCTGGTGTGACGGGCGGCGGCGGCGGCCAGCCAGGCGGCGGCATCGGGTGCCGTGCCTGGCCCCGCGGTCGCGGTTGGCAGAGCCGGCACGGGCACGCCATAACGTTTCTCCAGCAGACCCACCGGCACGCCTGCCGCCGCCTGGGGCTCCAGGCCAGCCAGCAGGGTCACGAAGGCCAGGGCCACCGCTTCGCCGTCGTAGGCGGCCTGGCCGATGTCGTCACAGAGGGCCAGCCGCAGGGCCGCCAGCTGGTCATCGAGGCGGGGCGGCAGCACCCCCGGCGCATCGAGCAGGTCGAGATCCTGGCCGAGGCGCACCCAGCGCAGGCTGCGGGTGACGCCGGCACGGCGGGCGCTCTGCACCACCTTCTGACGCACCAGCCGGTTGATCAGGGCCGACTTGCCCACATTGGGGAAGCCCAGCATCAGGGCCCGCACGGGCCGGGGCTTCATGCCGCGACCGGCACGGCGGGCATTGAGGGCGTCGCCGGCCCGGATCGCCGCCTGTTGCAATTGCTTCACACCGGTGCCGGCCTTGGCGTCGCACCACCAGACCACAAGGTCGTGGGCGCGGAACCAGGCGGTCCAGGCCTGGCGCGCCTCGGGCGAGATCATGTCCACCCGGTTGAGCACGAGCAGGTGCTGCTTACCCCGGATCCAGCGCTGCAGGCGGGGATGACCCGTGGCCAGGGGGATGCGGGCATCCCGCACCTCGATCACCAGATCCACCTTCTCGAGGCTGGCGGCCAGAGATTTTTCGGCCTTGGCGATATGGCCGGGGTACCACTGAATCGCCGGGGCGGCAGCACTGAGCAGGTCGGTCGCCTGCATCAGGGCACCACCAGCACCGGACAGGGCGCCAGCTGGATCACCCGGGCGGCCGTGCTGGTGTGGTCGGTGTCAAGCGAGATGCCACGGGTGCCCATCACGATCAGATCGGCATTGATTTCATCGGCCACATCGCCGATCACGAAGGCGGGCTTGCCTTCACGCTCGATCACTTCGCAGGCCACGCCGGCCTGCTCAAAGCTGCTGCGCGCCTGGGCCAGCAGGTCATGCACCGCCTCCGAATCGTGCATCACACCCTCCTCGGATTCAACCACCGAGAGCACCACCAGGCGGCTGCCATGGCGCTGGGCCAGCTGCAGGGCCACGGTGGCCGTTTCCATGGTCTGGCGGCTCTGATCGATCGGAAACAGAACGGTGTCGAACATGGCAGTGGGCGCAGGGCTGAACGAACGGGAGGGAGAGAAAGAACAGGCGTCGGACGAGGCCGAAACCTGTCCTAGCCCCAGCCGGGTCGGTCAATCGACCGGAGCACTGGTGAGATCGCCGAACGGCGGCCCGCTAAGGTGCCGCCGCCGAAACCGAAGCGAATCTCGATGACGAAGCGATCCCTCACCAGCCTCAGCGCCGACGAACTCCGCGGTAAGCGTGTCCTGGTGCGGGTCGACTTCAACGTACCGCTTGATGACGCCGGTGCCATCACTGACGACACCCGCATCCGCGCCGCCCTGCCCACGATCAACGACCTGACCGGCAAAGGCGCCCGGGTGATCCTGGCGGCCCACTTCGGCCGTCCCAAGGGCCAGGTGAATGAAGCCATGCGACTCACCCCGGTGGTGGCCCGCCTCAGCGAGCTGCTCGGCAAGCCGGTGGTGAAGACCGACAGCTGCATCGGCCCCGACGCCGAGGCCAAGGTGGCCGCCATGGTCGATGGCGATGTGGTGCTGCTCGAGAACGTGCGCTTCTTCGCCGAGGAGGAGAAGAACGATCCCGAGTTCGCCGCCAAGCTGGCCGCCCTGGCCGAGGTCTACGTGAACGACGCCTTCGGCGCCGCCCACCGCGCCCACGCCTCCACCGAAGGCGTGGCCAAGATCCTCAGCCCCAGCGTGGCTGGCCACCTGATGGAGAAGGAACTGCAGTATCTGCAGGGCGCGATCGACGAGCCGAAGCGGCCGCTGGCCGCGATCGTGGGCGGCTCCAAGGTGAGTTCCAAGATCGGCGTGCTCGAGGCCCTGATCGACAAGTGCGACAAGGTGCTGATCGGCGGCGGCATGATCTTCACCTTCTACAAGGCCCGTGGCCTGGCGGTGGGCAAGAGCCTGGTCGAGGAAGACAAGCTGGGCCTGGCCAAGGAGCTGGAGGCCAAGGCGAAGGCCAAGGGCGTGCAGCTGCTGCTCCCCACCGATGTGGTGCTGGCCGACAACTTCTCCCCTGACGCCAAGACCCTGACCACGTCGGTGAATGTGATTCCCGACGGCTGGATGGGCCTCGACATCGGCCCCGATTCGATCCAGGCCTTCCAGGCCGCCCTGGCGGACTGCAAGACCGTGATCTGGAACGGCCCGATGGGCGTGTTCGAGTTCGACAAGTTCGCCGCCGGCACCAACGGCATCGCCCACACCCTCGCCGACCTCAGCGCCAAGGGCTGCTGCACGATCATCGGCGGCGGTGATTCCGTGGCCGCCGTGGAGAAGGTGGGCGTGGCCGACCAGATGAGCCACATCTCCACCGGCGGTGGTGCCAGCCTGGAGCTGCTGGAAGGCAAGGTGCTGCCCGGTGTGGCTGCCCTCGACGACGCCTGAGCAGCGGTCAGCCTGCGGGCATCAGGACGCTGGCTTGCCCTGATGCCGGCGTGCCGGGCCTGCGGGTCGTTCCGGCACGCTGATCCCCATCTTCTGCAACAGGTCGCGCATCTCCTGGCGCTCCTTCTCCATCAAGCTGGCATAAGCCTGCCGCTGGGATCGTTTACAGGCTCCCAGAGCCTGCAGATTCTGCGCCTGATCAATGCAGGGCCGGGTCTTCTGCAGGATCTCCTGACGGACCTGGATGCCACGGCGCTCCATGGCCTGCCGGGCCGTGAACAGTTCCTTGGCCTGGGCTGGGGAGAGCTTGAGTCGTTCCTCAGGATTTCCCCTCTGGGGGGCTCCCTGCCGTGTCTCGGCCGCCACGAGGGTCTGGGACAGGACCACGGGCGGCGCCAGCAGCGACAGGGCGGCGATCACGGGCAGGGCGCGGCCGAACAGCACCAGCCGGGAGCGTTGGGTCGAGACCGGGTTCAACGGGAGGGTTCGGTCGGTGTTGCAGGTCTCAGGACTTCTGCTGGTCATGAAAAGGTCCGGGGAAGGGGTAGGAAGACAGAGGAAACGACCAGGAGCCGCGGCACTGCCGCCATCCTGACGGCACCCCGGCCAACTGGTCTGATGCCAGGCGCTCAGAGGCCGAACAGCAGTTCCAGCCAGGAGTCGGCACGGGAGGGAGCGGCGCCATAGGCCTGGGAGCCGTAGTCAGGCAGGGCGGCGCCATAGGGATAGCTCCTGCCGGAAGACTGGGGCGAGCCGGGATAGCGCGAGCCTGGCGACCAGCGCCCCCGGCCGCCTTGATCGGGCACCGGCAGGCCATAGCGCTGGCGGAGTTGTGCCAGCTCACTCATCTGCTGGCGGCGCTGATCCATGCGGGCCTGCTGCTCCCGCTGCTGACAGGCCTCAATCGCCTGAAGGCCACGAGCCTGCAGGAAGCAGCGCTCGGTCTGGCTGAGCTGGCTGAGGCGCCGCCCCGACTGACGACGTTCCTGGGCAAGGCGCTCCTGGAAGTAGTTCCGCCGTTGCCCCGTGCTGAGGCGATCGAAGGCCTGGGCCTGCGCCCGCTGCCAGGCCTGCCACTCGCCTTCAGCGGCCTGGGGTCTCTGGGGTTTCTGCGGCCGGAACTGCTGTGACGGCTGGACCTGCTGCGAGCCACTCGAGGGACGCCAGGACTGGGCCTGGGCGGCACCACCGGCGAGCAGCAGGGCTCCGAGCAACAGGGTGGCGCTCCGGCCAGGGTGCGAAGGGTGCGGGAACGGCCGGGGCGAGACGGTTGACGGGTTGGTCATGGGGTTCCGTGCAGTCAGGCCCCATGGTCGGCAGAGGGTCTGACGGAACTGTGTCCGGTCAGGGGGCCAGGTGTGACCGGATCGGAATGGATCGAGCGGCCCCGCAGACCCACGGCAAAACCACCCGCCTGCGGTCCATCGCCGCGGCGGCAATAGAGCACTCCGCCATGCATCGACGCCACCCGGGCCGCGATCGCCAGGCCGAGCCCACAGTGGCCCTGGCCGCCGCGGGCCTCATCCAGCCGCTGGAACGGCATCAACGCCTGCTCCCAGCGTTCCGGTGAGATGCCGGCGCCCCGATCCCAGAGCTCGATGCGGAACTCCTCTGGATCGTTGGCTGCTGTGTCAGGGTCTGTGGCGCGCAGCACAAGCCGCAGCGGTGGTTCACCGTGGCTGAGGGCGTTGTCGATCAGGTTGCCCACGGCACGGGACAGGGCGGTGGGCTGCACCACCCGTTCCATCGGTTCGAGGTCCAGCTCCAGTACAGCCGGATCGAAGGCGGCGGAAAGCTCGGCCAGCAATTGATCGAGCGGCAGACGCACCGGGATTTCGGCATCGGCGCCACCGGCAAAGAGCAGAAACTGGCTGGTGATGCGCTCGAGTGCGTCCAGATCGGCCTCGGAGCGGTCCCGTTCCGGCCCGGAGAGGGGTGCGAAGCTGAGCCGCAGGCGCAGGCGCGTGATCGGACTCTTGAGGTCGTGGGCGATGCCGGCCAGCATGGTGGCCCGCTCCCGCTCGCTGAGCTCCAGCCGCTGCACCATGGCGTTGAAGCGCAGGGTCAGCCGCCGCACGGCACCGGTGCCGTGCGGCGCCAGGGGCGGCAGCTGGGCCTCGCGGCCCACCCGGCCGAGCGCCTGCTCCAGCTGGGCCAGGGGGCGTTGCACCTCCAGCCAGAGAAAGGCCAGACCCGCCAGTCCTCCTCCCGACACCAGGGCGAGGCTGAGCACGAGCGGGTCGGGGGGCCAGCGCGAGGCCGGCGGCAGGGCCGTGAACAGCCACACCGGCTCCAGGGGAGACAGGAGCTCCACCCAGACCCCCCGGGCCTCAAGCCCTGCCGGCACCACGGTGGGGCAGCTGTTGAGGCGTTCGCACAGCTCGAGCCGCAGGCGACCGGCCTGTCGATAGAGGCGCCGATCGCCCGTGGGCAGGGGCTGTGGACCCACCCGCAGGGGCAAGCCGGTGAGCTGGGCCACGGCCGATGGGGGCAGGCGCTCCAGGGCCAGTTCCCCAAGACGCAGATTGAAGGCCACCTCCTGGCCGAGCTGGGCGATCTGGGCCCGCTCCAGACGCCGTGCCAGCAGCAGTTGCAGCAGGACAACGCTGAGTCCGAAGCCGGCGGCTGCCACCAGCAGAAAGCGCAGCAGGATCAGCAGGCTGTGGCGCCGAAATCCCCCGGGTGACTCAGCGACTGCGCGGTTGTCCATCCGGTACGAAGACGTAGCCGTAGCCCCAGACCGTCTGGATGTAGCGAGGCCGGGAGGGGTCCGGTTCCACCAGGCGGCGCACCCGTGAGACCTGCACATCCATGCTGCGGCTGTCGGTCTCGGAATCGGGTCCGCGGGCCAGCTCGATCAGGCGTTCGCGCGACAGAGGCCGGTGGGGATGCTGCACGAAGGCGCTGAGCAGGCTGAACTCCCCGCTGGTGATCACGATCGTCTCCTGTCCCCGCCGCAGGGTGCGGGCGGCCAGATCGAGCTGGTTGTCACCGAAACACACCTCCTGCCCTTCCGCCATCGGCGTGCCGGCCGGCAGAACCACCCGTCGCCGCAGCACGGCCTCGATGCGGGCGCTCAGCTCCCGCGGCAGGAAGGGTTTGGCGAGGTAATCGTCGGCCCCCTGCTCCAGTCCGATGATCCGGTCCACCGCATCACCGCGGGCGGTGAGCATCACCACCGGCAGATCGTCGCCACGGTCGCGCAGCCGCCGCAGCAGGGTGAGGCCATCGTCACCGGGCATCATCACGTCCAGCACCACCAGATCGGGGCGCTGGTTCTCGAGCCGGGCCATCAGCTGGGCGCCACCGGCCAGGCAGCGCACGTCATAGCCCTGATCGGTGAGGTAAGTGCCGAGCAACTGGCGCAGCTCGGGATCGTCATCCACCACCCAGATCCGTTGCGTCTTGCCCATGGCGCCAGGGGGGGAGGAGGGGAACCGGCCGGCACGGCCTGGGCCGACTGTATGGAGCGAAGCGGCCCGCCACCGCTGCGGAAGGATCTGGTCACACCTGGGACTGAGGTTGGTCACAGCCAGGGGCAGCGCACTTCATAACCTTGGCCCATGGGGACTTCCGGCCCGCCGCAACTGTTGCCTCCCGCCCTCCGGCTCCGGCCGGGGCGCCGGCAGCGGCGGCTGGCTGCCCTGATGGTCGGCACGGCCGTGGCTCTGGCCGCGGCCGTTGCTCCATCCCCGCTTCTTCTCCCCGGTCCGGCGCAGGCCAGGGAAGTAGCGCAGCAGCAGCGGGATCTCGAGACCTACCGCCAGCGGCTGCAGGAGCTGTTCCGGCGGCTGGACCGCAACGGCGACCAACGCCTCGAGCGGAGCGAAGTGCGGGGACATGCCTACATCGAAAAGCACTTCGAACGGTTGGATCGCAGTGGCCGAGGCCATCTCACCCCCGCCGACTTCGTGCCCCACCGCGCTGCATGGCAGGGCGAACGGTTGCGGGCGATGTTCCTGCGGGCCGATCACAACCGCAATGGCCGGATCGAGCGCGGCGAAGCCAAGGACCTGCGATGGCTGCAGGAGAACTTCAGCCAGGCCGACCGCAACGGGGATGGCGGCGTCAGCCTGCAGGAACTGGGTGAGCTGCGGCGGCATCGGGCGGGATCCGCGTCCTGGTGATTCAGGTCCGCCTACAGCCCGTAACCTTCAGAGCTGGGTCAAGGTCGGGGCTTCGGGCTTGTTGGTCGGCGAGGAACACCGTCTCGAGCTTTTCCCCCACGCCGACAGCCCAGGCCTCCGCGTGCTCTGTTGATGCTTTTCCAGCCACTGGCCCAGCGGCACCGGCAACCCGAGTGGATGGACCAGCCTGGCCTCGATCCCGCCGCCCACACCCAGGCCCTGGAGGGTCTGCGCAGGATCAACGCCCTCAGTGGTGCCGTGGGTTCCCTGCTTGCTCCGATCCGTTTCCTGGCCCGGGAGCACAACGGACAGGCCCTGCGGGTTCTCGATCTGGCCTGCGGCGGCGGGGACAACACCAGTGCCCTGGCGGAACGGGCCCGTCGCGAAGGGCTCGCCGTGCGTGTCGACGGCTGCGACCTCAGCCCCCAGGCGGTGGCCATGGCCTCACGCAGCTCCAGGGAGCGGGATCTAGACGGAGTCTTCTTCCAGGCCGACGTCCTGAAGGATCCCCTGCCTGACGACTACGACGTCATCCTCTGCACCCTCTTCCTGCACCATCTGGACGAGGAGGCGGCGGTGGGTCTGCTCAGCCGCATGGGTCGCGCCAGCCGCCAGCTGGTGTTGGTCAATGACCTGATCCGCAGTCCCCTGGGCTACGGGCTGGCCTGGGCGGGCTGCCGCCTGCTGAGTCGCTCCCCGATCGTTCATTTCGATGGCCCCGTCTCGGTGCAGGGCGCCTTCCAGTTGGAGGAAGTGCGCTCCCTGGCGGTCCGGGCGGGTCTCGATGGCGCCAAGATCCGGCGCAGCTGGCCCGAGCGCTATCTGCTGTGCTGGCGCCGGCCAGGCGGCCCGCCCCAGCCTTGATGAACGCTCCGGACTGGGATGTGATCGTGGTCGGGGCCGGGCCCGCCGGCGCCCTCGCCGCCCACCAACTGGCCCGTCGCCGGTTGCGGGTGCTGCTGGTGGAGAAGCGGGCCTTTCCCCGCTGGAAGGTCTGCGGCAGCTGCCTGAACGGCGTCGCCCTCAGGGCCCTGGAGGATGCGGGCCTGGGCCACCTGGTTGACGACCAGGGCGCTGTTCCCCTCGCCCGGCTCCGCCTCGGCCTGCAAGGCCATCAGGTGGACCTCGCCCTGCCCGTGGGCCGATCCCTCTCCAGGAGCCGCTTCGACCTGGCCCTGAGTGAGGCCGCCGTGGCTGCCGGAGCCGTGTTGCGCCTGCAGACCGAGGCCAGCGTGGGCGGTGCCTGTCCGGGGGGCAGGCAGGTGCTGCTGCGCTCCGGCGACGAGCATCAGAGCACCAGCGCCCGGGTCGTGCTGCTGGCCACGGGGCTGGGCAGTTCCGGGCTGGATCCGGACATCCCGATCCAGACGCGGATCAACCCCCACGCCAGGGTCGGCGCCGGCTGCCGGCTGGACGCCGAGGTGAGCGGCTATGGCAAGGGCACGATCCACATGGCCATCGGCCAGCACGGCTACGTGGGGCTGGTGCGCAACGAAGACGGAGGCCTCAACCTGGCCGCGGCCTTCGACCGCACCCACCTGATCGCTGCCGGAGGTCCGGCCGCCTGCGCTGCCACGGTGCTGGCCGAGGCCGGCTTCGATCCCGTGCCCCAGGGCAGCGAGACCTCCTGGCGGGCCACCCCGGCCCTCACCCGCCAGAGCACACCCCCGGCGGCCGAGCGGCTGCTGCTGCTGGGGGATGCCGCTGGCTACGTGGAACCCTTCACGGGCGAGGGCATGGGCTGGGCTCTGGTCGGGGCTCTGGCGGCGGTGCCCCTGGTGCTGCAGGGGCAGGAGGGCTGGAGCCGGGGCCTCGAGAGGGAGTGGTCCCGCCGCCATGCCCGTCTGATCGGATCGAGGCAGCGCTTCTGCCATGCCCTGGCCTTCGCCCTGCGGCGCCCCGGCCTGAGCCGCAACCTGCTGGCGGCGGCCGAGCGCTGGCCGGCACTGACCGCCCCACTCCTCCAGCAGCTGGGTGGTGCAACCCTGGAACGTCTGACCCCAGAGCCATGTCCCTGACAATCCACGGCCTGGGGACGGCCCTGCCCCCCCATCGCATCGCCCAGGGCGACGCTGCCGCCATCGCCGCCGAGGTGGCCCTGCCCAACCAGGTTCCCTCTGCGTCCCAACGCCGGCTCCTCGCTACCCTTCATCGCCGCTCAGGGGTGGCCACACGCCACAGCGTTCTGCTGGAGCCCACGGGCACGGAGTCGTGCCATCAGCAGTCCTTCTTCGGAGCCACCAGCCCTGGCACCGCGGAACGGATGCGTCGCTACGCCCAGGAAGCGCCAACGTTGGCTCTGCGGGCCGTTCTCGCTGCCCTGGACCAGGCGCAGTTGCCCCCAGAACGGATCACCCACCTGATCACGGTCTCCTGCACCGGCTTCCAGGCGCCCGGCGTCGATCTCTCCCTGATGACCGCCCTGAAGCTGCCCGCCGATGTCGCCCGCACCCACGTGGGGTTCATGGGGTGCCATGGAGCCCTGAACGGTCTGCGGGTGGCTGCCGGATTCACCGGGGCTGATCCTGAAGCCTGTGTCCTGCTCTGCGCGGTTGAGCTCTGCAGCCTCCACCTGCAGTACGGCTGGGAGGCCGAGCGGATCGTGGCCAATTCCCTGTTCGCCGACGGCGCCGCCGCCCTCGTGGCCTGCGGAAAGGAGCCTGAGGCTGAGTCGCCTTCAGCCCCTCGGCTGCGGCGCTTGATCGCCAGCGGCTCCCTGCTGGTGCCCGACAGCACCGAGGCGATGTCGTGGGCGATTGAGGATCACGGCTTCGCCATGGGCCTGTCCCCACGGGTCCCAGACCTGATCGCGGAGCATCTGCGGCCCTGGCTGACCGGCTGGCTGGCTGTCCATCAGCTGACGCTCGCTGCCATCGGCTCGTGGGCCGTGCATCCCGGCGGCCCCCGCATCCTCTCAGCGGTGACCGAGGCCCTGGGGCTTGATCCCCTCCTGATCGAGCCCTCCCGATCGGTGCTCAGGGACTGCGGCAATATGTCGTCGCCGACCCTGCTGTTCATCCTCGAGCGTCTGCGGCGCAGCGGCGCTCGCGGCCCCTGCCTGGCCATGGCCTTTGGCCCGGGCCTGTGTGTCGAGGTGGCCCTGCTGGCCTGAGGCGCTGCAGGGGAAGGCTGCCCGGGCCGTTATGACAGCCTTCTGGCGATCCGCATCGAGCCGGTCGTGCAGAGCTCTGACTCACCGCTCCCATCGGTGGCCTTCCTTGGGCTGGGTCAGCTCGGAACGCCGATGGCGACAAATCTCCTGGCCGCCGGCTTCCCCCTGACAGTTCACAACCGCACCCGCAAGGCGGAGGAGCCCCTGGCTGCGGCCGGCGCTGCGCGGGCATGCTCACCAGCGGATGCGGCAGCCACAGCAGAGATTCTCTGCCTCTGTCTCACCGATGGTGCTGCGGTGGAAGACGTGCTGTTCGGCCCCCAGGGTGCCGCCGCTGCTCTTCCTGCGGGCGGATTGGTGATCGACTTCTCCACGATCGATCCCTCGCAGGCGCAGGCATGCCATGACCGCCTCAGGCCCCTTGGCCTCGATCTCGTCGATGCCCCAGTCACGGGGGGGACCGAGGGTGCCAAGGCTGGAACGCTCTCGGTGCTGGTCGGAGGCGCAGAGGCTTCGGTCCATCGGGCCATGCCGCTGTTGCAGACCGTCGGGAAGACCGTGACGCACTTCGGGCCGATCGGCGCAGGCCAGCAGGTCAAGGCGGTGAATCAGGTGCTGGTGGCCGGCAGTTATGCGGCGGTGGCGGAAGCCATGGCCCTGGGCCAGCGGCTGGGGTTGCCAATGGAGATGGTGAGGCAGGCCCTCTGCGGCGGTGCCGCGGGCTCCTGGGCCCTGGAGCACCGCGCCGCCACCATGCTGCGGGGCGACTATCCCCTGGGGTTCAAGCTCTCCCTGCACCGCAAGGATCTGACGATCGCCCTGGCCGCCGCCAGGGCAGTGGGGTTGTCCCTGCCGTTGAGCGAGCGGGTGAGCCATCTGGAAGAGGAGCTGATCGCCGCCGGCCATGGCGACGACGACGTGTCCTGCCTGATGCGCTGGTTCCAGGCCTGACGTCTGCACTGAGCCTGCCTAGGTTGCAGGACGCAACGCCCCACGGAGGACCCATGACAGCCCGGCGGCCGGCTCGGATCCCGGAATCCCTGGCCTGATGACCGTTGCGCTGCCCACCAGCCTGATCAAGGCCGACCTGACCGTGCTTGATCTGCTGCGCCAGCTTTACGCGGCAGACAGCACTGGCAGTCATCAGCTGCGCTATGGCCTCACGGCTGTCGGCTTCGATAACGGCAATCTGGCCGGCGGGCTCGGCACTCCGCCGCTTGCGATCGCCATCAATCCGGAGGAGCAGGCCTTCATCGAGCAGACGTTTGCCCGCCTGGCCGGAGTGATCCGCCTGCAGGCCAGCCAGGAGAACAGCTTGGCCAGTCCACTGCAGCTGGTGTCGGTGCAGGAGGTTCGCGATCACGGCGGCTTCGCCGACACGATCACCGGGATCACCTACACGGAATTCCGTTTCGTTGTGGCGCCCTCGGGCCAGCGATCCTTGATCCCAGCCGTATCGGGCGTGACGATCGAGGCCGAACTCAACAATGATCCCGGCCTGAGTGCGGCGGAACAGCGCACGCTTGTGCACGAGATCGGCCATGCCCTCGGCCTTGATCATCCGGGTGGCAACCCCGATGATCCCAGCTTCAGTGACCTGGACACGATCATGTCCTATCGGGTCGGCGGCGATGCCCCGGCCACCTGGTTCTCGAGCACTGATCTGCAGGCCCTGGTGGAGATCTGGGGGGCCGCCTCAGCAGTTCCCTCGGCTCCAACGGTCCCATCGGGAAGCCCCGACCGCTTCGTGATCGACAGCGTGACGGGCCGCTCGATCAGCGGCTTCGAGAGCGGCATCGATCAACTGGTTGTGGCAGCTGGTCTCCTGGATGGTCAGGCGGCCAGATTCCGACTGATCGATGGCAACCGCAAAGCGCTGAAGAAGGGCCTTGCCTCCAAGGCCTCCCTCGTGTACTGGGAACCCAGGGGTCAGCTGTTCCTCAACGACAACGGCAAGGACGCCGGCTTCGGCAATGGCGGTGGCCTCCTGGCCGAGCTGGACCCGTTCACGCCCCTGGCTCCAACGGACATCCTGCTGGCTTGAGCCGTGCTCGGGCTGGGCCCTTCAGGGTTGCAGAGCCTGCCGATCCGTCACCACACGCACCCGTTTGGTGGCGCTCACGATGCCCTCGGGATGCACCAGCAGGATCGCCCAGGTCTGGGAGCCGGGGGTCTTGGGTGCCTGCACGACCTTGAACAGGCCACCGCCGCCCAGGGCACCCAGCTGCAGGTCGGGACTCTCGACCGCCGACAACTGCTCGGCTGTCAGGGGCACGATGCCACCGGCCACCACGGCACCTTTCAGGGGTTCATCGAACAGCACGTCCACGTCGTAGCGCTGGCCGGTGAGCACGGCATCGGGGATCAGCAGGCTCACGGGCAGGTCGACGTCACCACTGCGCAGGATCGACTGCTCGCGGATCACGGTCTGGCCGTTGATCCGGCTGCCGCTGCTCTCGAGGGCAAGCTGCTGGGAGGCCTCCAGCTGGTAGTTGTAGGCCCCGTCCTGACGATGGCCGGTGACCGTGACCGTGACGGTGGCGCGGCCATCCCGCAGCGGAGCCGCCGGTGTGATCTGCCAGCGGGCATCGGGGAACAGCTCGCGCAGGGTTCTATAGCGCGCTTCCAGCTCACTGGGATCGAAGCCTGGACCAGCCTCGAGCAGGGCCGCCAGATCGCTGCTGCCAGAGCTGTTGAGTGCCGCCTCGAGGGCCTGCAGCAGGGCTGGCGTGGGAGCCGCAGCCCAGGCTGCGGGCACCCCGGCCGCCAGGCCACCCAGCACCAGAGCGGCGGCCAGGCCGCGCCGGACCCAGCCGAAGCCGGCGCGCACTGCACGGCGGGATGAGGAGGACGTGAGAGAAGGGGACAGCGACAGGAAGGTCAAGCGGTGGAGCGGCCCGGGCATGGCTTTTAAGTTAGGCGCGGCCGCACGCCCCGCCCATGCCCAGGCTTCTGATCGCCGCCAGTGGTACGGGTGGCCATCTGTTTCCGGCCCTGGCTGTGGCGGAGGCTCTGCCGCCCGCCTGGAGCGTGCAATGGCTGGGGGTGCCTGATCGACTGGAGCGCCAGCTGGTGCCGAGCCGCTATCCGCTCCACACGGTGCGGGCCGGTGGATTGCAGGGGCGAGGCCTGCGCAAGCTCTGGAATCTGCTGAAGCTGCTCAACGCCACCCGGGCTGTGCGCCGCCTGATCCGGCGGGAGCAGATCACGGTGGTGTTCAGCAGCGGCGGCTACATCGCCGCACCGGCGATCCTGGCGGCCCGATGGTGCGGCGTACCGGTGGTGCTGCACGAAAGCAATGCCATCCCCGGCAAGGTGACGCGCCTGCTGGGTCGCCTCTGCAGCCGTGTGGCGGTGGGGCTGCCGCAGGCGGCCGAGCGGCTGCCCCGCTGCCGGCCGCTGGTCACCGGCACACCGGTGCGCCAGGCACTACTGGAACCGGCCCCCCTGCCCGACTGGGTGCCGGCCGGTGATGGCCCGCTGCTGCTGGTGGTGGGCGGCAGCCAGGGGGCCCTGGGCCTGAACCGGATGGTGCGACCGCTGCTGCCGAAGCTGGTGGCGGCCGGCTGCCGGGTGGTGCATCTCACCGGCAGCAACGATCCTGAAGCCGGCCAGACCAGCCTCAGCGGCCTGGTGGAACGGCCCTTCAGCGAGGCTATGGCGGGCCTGCTGCAGCACGCCGACCTGGCGATCAGCCGCGCCGGGGCCGGCAGCCTCAGTGAACTGGCGGTGTGCGGCACCCCGGCGATCCTGGTGCCCTTCCCGCAGGCCGCCGACCACCACCAGGACGCCAACGCGGCAGCGGCAGCGGCGGTGGGGGCGGCGGTGATCGTGGCGCAACAGCCCCCCTCCGATCCCGACCTGGAGCGCACCCTCTGGCGGCTGCTGGGCCCACGATTGGAAGGAGAGCCGGTCCAGCCCGATGCCGATCCCCTGCTGAGCCTGCGGCGGGGCATGGAGCGCCTGGCCGTGCGCGATGCCGACCGGCAGGTGGCGGCGCTGCTGGTGGAGCTCGGCGCGGCAAACGCCGAACAGCAGCCCCAGGCCTGAGAGCCGTCTCCACTGCAAGCCGTCTCAGCGGATCACCGTCTCAGCGGAACGCCCTGTCAGCCCTGCAGGCCGCAGCGCCCCCACTCCAGGGCCAGGGCCTGGAGCAGGCGGCGATGACGCCGCCGATCCTGGAGGCCGATGCGCAGCCAGCCCTCCCCCAGCCCCTCGAAGGAGCGGCAGCCACGCAACAGGATGCGGTGGCGCTGCTCCAGGGCCAGCCGCAACGGCTCCAGCGAGGCTCCACCGGCGTGGCGCACCAGCAGGAAGTTCGCCGCCGAGGGCATCGGCGTCAGTCCCGGCAGGGCCGCCAGCTGGGCGGCCAGCCAGGGCCCTTCCACCGCCACCCAACGCTGCACCCGTACCGTCCAGCGATCGCGCCGCGGCCCATCGGCGAGCCAGCCGGCCGCCATCGCCGCCGCCGGGCCATTCACCGGCCAGGGATCCCGCCAGGTGCTCCAGCGCTGCAGGCGCTCCGGCGCCGCCAGGGCATAGCCCAGCCGCAGGCCCGCGATCGACAGCAGCTTGGTGAGGCTGCGGATCACCACCAGGTTGGGATGGTGCGGCAGCAGGGGCGCCAGGGATTGGGCTTCTCCGGCGGGAACCAGGGGCAGGAAGGCCTCGTCCACGATCACGAGCCGGTGACGCTCCAGCAGCGGCACCAGGGAGTCGCGGCTCCAGAGCTGGCCGCTGGGGTTATGGGGATTGGTGATCCACAGCACCGGCGGCGCCTGCGAATGGCCTGAGAGCTGGTCATCGCCGGAGCCGGCCTGGTCATCCGCAAAGGCCGCCCCCCAGTGCTGGGGGAAGCCGGCCGGCCAGTCGAGCCGCAGGGGGAGTGGCCTGCTGGCGCCGCCCCAGGTGGCCAGGGCCCGCCGGTAATCGGCGAAGCCCGGTGCCGGCAGCGCGCTGACGCCGGTGGCCGCCGCGTCACGCGCCGCCCAGGTGAACAGCTCGGCGGCGCCGTTTCCGGGCAGCACCCAAGCCGGCGGCAGACCGTGCAGGGCGGCGATCGCTTGGCGCAGGGCGCCGTAGCCGCGATCGGGATAGTCGCGCAGCGACGGGCCGGCCATGGCCGCCAGAGTGGCCAGGCGCAATCTCAGGGGCGGCCCGAAGGGCACCAGCGAGGCGCTGAGATCGAGCAGATCGGCGGGGAGGCAACCGAGGCGAGCGGCGATGGCCACCCGGTTGCCCCCGTGGATCTCAGGCGGCACCGGCGAAGACATGGCGCGGCAGCAGCCGGAAAGCGGCTTGGACGCTAACCGCCTGTGTCCCTGCAGGCGCCCGATGGCGACGGCACAATTCAGGGGCCTCCGCCCTGGCTTTGTGTCCGCCCCGCTGCAGCCGGTGATCGAGGCCGTGAACCGGGTGCTGCTGGGCAAGGAGCAGGAGGTGCGCCTGGCTCTCGCCTGCCTGCTGGCCCGCGGCCATCTGCTGATCGAGGATCTGCCCGGCGTGGGCAAGACCACCCTGGCCGAGACCCTGGCCCGCTGCTTCGGGTTGGCCTTCAAGCGGGTGAGCTTCACCAGTGATCTGCTGCCGGCCGATCTCACCGGCATCAATGTGTTTGATCCGGCCACCGCCAGCTTCCGTTTCCAGGCCGGCCCGGTGTTCACCCAGGTGCTGCTGGCCGATGAGATCAACCGCGCCAGCTCCCGCACCCAGAGCGCCCTGCTGGAGGCGATGGCGGCCGGGCGGGTGAGTGTGGATGGCACCAGCCATCCGCTGCCGGAGCCGTTCTTTGTGATCGCCACCCAGAACGGGCTCGACCAGATGGGCACCGCGCCCCTGCCCGAATCCCAGCTTGATCGCTTCCTGATGCGGCTCAGCCTCGGCTTCCCGCCGCGCCAGGCGGAGCGCGCCCTGCTGGCCGGCGAGGGGCGGCGGCCGGAGGCGATCGGCGCCGTGCTCTCGCCAGCCCGGCTGCAGGAGCTGCAGGAGCGCAGCGCCCATCAGACCTGCACCCCGGCCCTGCTGGATTACGTGCTC
The DNA here is from genome assembly GCF_015840915.1 of Synechococcus sp. CBW1002. Taxonomy (NCBI): domain Bacteria; kingdom Bacillati; phylum Cyanobacteriota; class Cyanophyceae; order Synechococcales; family Synechococcaceae; genus Synechococcus; species Synechococcus sp. CBW1002. Next base: position 710,526 of record NZ_CP060398.1, on the reverse strand, counting down.
GATCTGGTGGAACTCAGCCGCCGCGCTGACATCCCCGGAGCCCCCCTTTCCCCCCGTGCGGCTCTTGGGCTGGTGGCGGCCGCCCGGGCCTGGTCGCTGCTGGAGGGGCGCGACCACGTGCTCCCCTCCGATGTGCAGGCCGTGCTGGCACCTGTGTGCGAACACCGGCTGGATGGGGGACAACCCCTGCGTGGGGGCGGCGGCGCGGCGGGTGGTGGCTTCAGCGCCCGCCTCCTGGCGGATGTGGATGCAATCCGATGACGCTGCCTTCCCCGGAGGAGCTGGTGACGCGCCTGGTGCCACCCCAGCAGGGGGATCCGCTGCTGCTGGGGCTGCGCAACCTCTACATCGTGCCGACCCGCTTCGGCTGGCTGTGGCTGAGCGGCGGAGGGCTGCTGCTGATCGTGGCGATCCAGACCCAGCGCAACGGGCCGCTGCTGCTGAGTTATCTGATGCTGGGGCTGATCCTGCTGGCCCTGCACCTCACCCACTTCAACCTGCAGGGGCTGGAGCTGCGCTGCGGTGAACCGGCGGCGGGCTTTGCCGGAACTCCCCTGGCCTATCCCCTGATTGCCCGCAGTCGCCATCGCCGCGAGGGCGTGCAGATCAGCTGGCAACCGATCAGCGGCGAGGGTGTGGCGGCAGACCCCCTGATGCTCACGTTGCGACCGGGGGAGCAGACCCTGGCACTGCCCTGGATCCCGCCCCGGCGCGGCTGGCAGCGGCCCGGTCGCCTGAAGCTGGTCAGCACGGCACCGCTGGGACTGTTCCGCTGCTGGAGCCGCTGGGAACCACCACGGGCCCAGCTGATCTACCCCCGCCGCCTGCCTGGCCCGGTCGCCAGCCTGCCGGTGTTGCGCTCGGCGAGCGGCTCCACCAGCCACAGCCACTGGGAACAGGAAGGCACCGAACAGTGGCGCGACCTGCGGCCCCATCGCCCCGAGGATGGCAGCAGCCGCCTGGCCTGGAAGCCCTTTGCCCAGGGCCGTGGCCAGTTGACCAAGCAGTTCTCCGCCGAGGCCGGCGAGCCCCTCTGCCTCGCGCCGGCGGCCGGCCTGCCCCACGAGCTGGCGCTGGAGCACCTCAGCGAGCGGATCTGGCAGCTGGGCCATCAGGAGGCGATCTATGGCCTGGAGCTGCCCGGCCTTCGCCTGGAGCCCGACAGCGGCCCCAGCCACCGGGATGCCTGCCTGCGGGCCCTGGCCACCAGCCCATGAGCCAGCCCCTGAGCCCTGCAGCGACCTCGGCGATGGTGTTGCCCCCCAAGCGCCTGCAATGGGTGGTGACCGGTCTGCTGGCGATCGGGCTCACGGGCCTGGATCCGGGCCTGCCGCTGAGCTGGCCCACGATCATTCTGGTGGCGATGGCCGCTTTGAAGCTGCGAGAGGCGCGCAGCCGTGCTGAACGACGGCTGGTGGCGCTGCTGCAGCTGGTGGGGGCCGGGCTGCTGGGAGCCCAACAGCCCGATCTGCTCCCCAGCGCCCTGCAGCTGGCGATCGCGTTGCTGGCGCTGGCGGGCCTGCTGGGCCTGGAACTGGAGCTCAGCCTCAGCTGGCGGCAACTGCTGCGGCGCAGCGCCCAGGTGCTGGCGGCGGCCCTGCCGATGGCCCTGGTGCTGTTCCTGCTGGTGCCGCGGATCGGACCGCTCTGGACCCTGCCCCAAGGATGGGGCGCCGCCGCCGTGACCGGCCTGAGCGACAGGCTGGATCCGGGCGGCATCGCCTCCCTGGCCAGCAGTGCGGCGCCGGCGGCACGGGTGGCCTTCAGCGACAACCGGGTCCCGCCGGAGAGCGAGCGTTACTGGCGGGTGCTGGTGCATGACTGGTTCGATGGCCAGAGCTGGCAGCGGCGTGAGCTGCGCATGGCCCCAGCCTTGATGGCCCCGGTGGAGAAGGGCGCCGCTCCGGCTGACGCCAGGGCGCGCCAGCTCTGGCTGGTGGAACCGAGCCGGTTTGAGGCGGTGCCCTGGGACGGGCGGGCCCAGCCCCGCAGCGACGACCTGCGCCTGCGCTTCGATGGTGAACTGCTGCTGAAGCGCCCGCCACGGGAACGGCGCCATTACCAACTGATCAGCGAGGAGCAGGACAGCCCCTGGCAGCAGAGACCCCCTTCCCTGATCGACCTGGCCCTGCCGAAGGGGGCCAATCCGAGGCTCGAGGCCCTGGGGTACCAGTGGGCCCGACTGCCGGAACCCCGCCAGCGCCTGGCCGCCGCCGAGGCCTGGTTCCGCAGCCAGCCCTTCCGCTACACCCGCAGCCCGGGCACCCTGCCGCGGCGCGCTGGTCTCGACACCTTCCTGTTCGAGCGGCAGCAGGGCTTCTGCGGCCATTACGCCAGCGCCGCCACGGCCCTGCTGCGGGCTGCGGGCGTGCCGGCCCGGGTGGTGAGTGGATACAAGGGCGGCACCTGGGTGCAGCCCTTCGGCGGTGAGCCCTACCTCGACATCCGCCAGGCGGAAGCCCATGCCTGGAGTGAGGTGTGGCTCGATGGCGAGGGCTGGCAGCGGCTGGATCCGACCGGCTGGGTGACGCCGGAGCGCAATGCGGCGACAGCGCCAGCGATGGCGCTGGAGGGGCAGGCACCGCTGTGGTGGCGCTGGGGCCAGCGGCAGTGGTGGGGCATCGACCTGGCCTGGAGCCGCTGGTGGCTGGGCTTTGATCGGGAGGGCCAGGAGGCCCTGCTCGACACCTTGCTGGGGCGTCAGCGGCAGTGGCTTGGGGTCCTGCTGCTGGCGGGCCTGGGCCTGGCGCTGACCCTCAGCCTGGCCGCCCTGCGATGGACCCAGCGGTTACGCGACCGTGGCCCGCAAACCGATCGCCATCGACGGGAACTGGAGCGATGCCTGGCGGCCCTGCAGTCAGCAGGTCTGAAACCCCACGGATCGGAGCCCTTGGAGCAGTTCTGCAGACGCGCTGGAAGACGGGAGCCGCGCCTATCCAACGTCCTGCAGGAACTCAGCCATCACTACACACGAGCCCGCTTCCAATGGCTCTCGCCGACTGAAATGCAGCGGACACTGAAGCACCTGAGACAGTGTCGACAGGAGATCCGCAGAATCTGTTCCAGTTTTTCCACCAAGCCCTCGATTCCTGGACATCCTTCGTCTCCAGGTCGTACCAGCTGAGACACAACACAGACTGCAGACATTGAGCGGCGTGGCCACCCATCGGCACTGCCTTGCAGGTAGCAGACTCGCAGGTAGCAGACCCGCAGATAGCAGTCACCAAGCAGCCAGGCAACACTGCTTCCATGGCATTGCCTGCAGTGGCCATCTCTGGTCCAGGCTCTGATGCCCCGATGACGGCCAGGGTGTTGCAGGGACCCTTACCATGCATCGTAATGCGGCGCTTCAGGCCATGAAAACCAAGATCAAAGGGCCGGATGCCAAGGGGAAAACGACATACAAATTCGATAACGAGCCGAATAACGTTGTTGTTGTAAACTCAAATCTCGGCTATAAGATTTATCTCAGGGGAGGTAATGATACGGGAGCTGGATCCGATGGCGACGACCGCATCTTTGGTCAGAAAGGATCGGATCAGCTGTCGGGAGGTCTTGGTAACGATTATCTTTCGGCCGGTAATGGTAAGCAAAATCAGAATAATCTCATCGGCGACTCCGGCTTCATTGGGGTTGGGGCTTTTGGCGGAGACGATCAACTGATCGGCGGCTTCGGCTCGACGGATCGCATGGTGGGCGACAGCACGGAGCTCTACGGCACTGGTGGGAAGGACCTGCTGCAGGCCTACGGCAACTACACCGAAATGATCGGCGATGCTGCAACGATGCAGCCCTACAGCCGCGGCGGCAACGACGTTCTCACCGGTGTGCCCCTGTTTTTGACGCGGACCTTGATGTATGGAGATGCCGCCGCTGTTTACGGGCCGGTGACGGGAGGCAATGACGACCTGATCAGCGGGCAGAGCGACGATTTCATGTATGGCGACTGGGAATTCACCTTCAGCGCAGACCTGGCCAATGACCCCTATGTTTTCGACATCTATGACAGTTTCGGATTCTTTGCTCCGAATCCTTCCCAGCCAAGGCCGTTCAGCTTTGAACCGGTGACCTTTGAGCTTCTGCAGCAAGATTTTGATCAGGCGACAGGAGGTGCGCCGCCCGAAGGCAATGGCACGAAAGTGAGCTTTGAAAGCCTCAAGGTGCTGGCGAATCAATACAACATAGACTACGCACCGGCCGACGCTCTGCTTGCCACATTCGGACCCGATGAATTCATCTATGTCATCCCTGATCGCAGTGCCGACCCGTTAGCGCCGCAGGGAGGTGCCGACCGCTTCATTTTCAACACCTTTGCAGAAGGGAATGACGTGATCTTTGATTTCAATCCGGCGGAAGGCGATCGCATCGTGTTTCGGAACGGCCTCACCCTGGCCGATCAGGGCAACAGATTTTTCGTGTTCGAGAGCGAGCGCGATACGCTGATCACCTATGGCAGTTCATCGATTCTGCTTCCATATTTCACCGAGCTTGCGGCTGAGGATTTCATCTTTGGCGAAGGTTCTGCCGCGTCATCGCCCGGTGGCGGCTTCCAGCCGGTTGTGCTGTGAGCCAGCCGATGCGTTACCGGATGGTTCTGAGTCTGATCGTGGGCCTGGGCATGCCTGCGGCCGCCAGCGCCGGCAGCTTCTGTCTGCCGGAGGAGCGCTATTTCCAGAGTCTCAAACCACCGGTGGAGCGCTACAACAACAACAACGTGCAGCAGTGTTCCAGTGGCCAGGCCTGCCTGAATCAGCTGCGCTCCGCCATGGCCCGGCAACAGCTCTGGCCGGCGTCTTACGAATGGATCCGCAAGGGCAAGATCTGGTGCCTGGAGGAACGTCCCCCCCGCAGTGGGACCACTGCTGCAGGCGAAGCAGGCAGCAGCGCCAGCCCGCCGGCCAATCCGGCCCCATCCCGCTAGGAAATGGACAGGATTCCGCTATGACGGATCGGCACTGCTCCCATCGGCGGCGATGATCCGGACCCAACGACGGAACGGCCGAATCGTTGCTCCGATGATCGGCGCCTTTCTGCTGACGGCTGCGGCCGCACCGAGCTGGGCGGCCGACCAGGAGCAGCTGATGCAACTGCTCGATCGCAAGACCTGCCCCGCATGCCGACTCCAGGATGCCGATCTGGTGCATGCCGATCTGCGCGATGCGGACCTGCAGCAGGCGCGGCTGCAGCGCGCCAACCTCAGCCGGGCTCAGCTCGATGGGGCCGACCTGCGCCAGGCCGACCTGAGCTTCTCCTCCCTGATGGGCGCGTCGCTGCGCGGGGCTGATCTACGCGGCGCCAAGCTGGAAGGCACCGATCTGCGGGACGCCGATCTCAGTGGTGCCCAGCTCGATGCAGACGCCCTGGCCAAAAGCCATTGGCGCGGGGCCACAGGGGTGACCGCCGAGGCCAGCAGCTATGCCGCCATGCATAACGCCGGTGTGGAAGCAGCCCTGCAAGGGCGCTATCCGGAGGCGGAAGACCTGTTCAACAAGGCGTTGCTCAAACAGCCCGACGCCGCACTCACCTGGCTGGCCCGGGGCATCAGCCGCGCCGAGCAGTCCAAACGGGATCTGGCGGCGATGGACTTCAATTATGCCGCCACGCTCTTTGAGCAGCAGGGCCAGAAGGAAACGGCTGAGCAGCTCCGCAAGGGCGCTGCCGATCTGGCCAAGGATCCCAACAAGAGCGGCAACGGCTTCGGCAGCGGCCTGCTGCAGGGAGCGATCGGGGTGTTCCAGCAGCTGGCGCCCCTGGCGATCAAGATGTTCGCCCCTGCTGTGGGCTTCTGAGTCTGGGTCGGGCTTAGTTGTTGACGCCGTACATGAGCCGGCGTGCATCCTGGGTGCCGGGGGTGTAGCCATAGCCATAGGTGCCACCTTTTTCATCGTCGATGATGCGGGGCGTCACCAGGATCACCAGTTCATTGCGGCGCCTTGAGCCGGACGTGCGGCGGAAGAACTGACCCACGATCGGCAAATCCCCAAGGATCGGCCACTTGGAGACCTCCTGTTGATCTTCATCGGAAATCACGCCGGTGAGGATCAGAGTCTGGCCGTCACGGACGCGAAGACTGCCGGTATCGAGGCGTCGCAGGGACAGAATCGCCAGATCCGAAGAGCAGGCCGTGGGACCCGAAATAAAATCCACAATCGCGGAAATAGTAGGGGTGAGCGAGAAAGTCACGAACCCGTTATCATCGATCTTCGAGACTCTGGCTCCGAAAGCAAGCCCCGCCGTGGCGAACTCGGGCTCGCAGATCACATTGGTGGAGTTTTCCTGCGTGGTCACGTTCAAGGCGGTGATCACCTGGGTGCCAACGGTCACGAATGACTCATTGGCTCGGGAGCGACCGATGGTCTGCTGACCCAGCAGGTTGAAACCACCGGTAGAACTTTGAGTTGCACCAGAGGCATTGGCACCCCCACTGATCTCTTCAGGGTTCTCACTGAGAATCAGGGTGGGAGCCGCCAGCACCTTGGTGTTGTTGGAGACAATCTGTGCCTGGAGGAAATCGAAGAACTGGTTATCGGGATAGTTGAGACCCGGATTACGGCGGCGAAGACCTGAATAGTCCTGGAAGTTACTACTCTCGCGGTTGCGATTGCTTCTGCGGTTGGAATTGCGGGATCTGATGTTCCTATTCGAGGATTCGTTTTCATTGGAGCCGGTCTGAGTGCGGGACAGGTTCACCTCCCGGCCGGTGACGCTGTCGATGATGTTCTGCACCTGGGATGTGAGTGCAGAGTTGAGCGACTGAGAGGCCCTGCCATTTGGGACCACTCTGTACTCTGTATCTTCAACGGTGATAAATTGATCTGCATCACCCCCCTCAACAAAGTTGGGATTGCGAATGAAGCGTTCAATAGTAAATTCTCTGATTTCTGTTCCAGTCTGCCGAGACAGCTCAGCATTGATAGTTTCGACCTGAGACTGGTTCAACTGGGTATTGTCCTGGAAGTTCAGCGTGAGGCTGTTGTTGAAAGAGTTGCCAGATCGCGAGGTTGAATCCGATCCTGAGTTCCTGTCGCGGGAACGGGAATTAACCCGGTTCGAGCTGGAATCGCCTCTCGAGCTGTCGCCGAAGACTTCCCATGTATTGAGGTCGTCGAAATCATCACTATTGGCCGGCAGATTGCGTCCGAAGGCCGCCAGCAGGCGGCCGCCATCGTTGACAATGAAATTATTGCCGAAGCGGAAGGCAAAGCTGTTGTCGATCTCAGTGTCGTTGTTGAGGGTCACATCCAGAATCTTCACCGAGAGTGCCACCTGCCGCTGGCGCAGATCCAGCTGCTTGAGGTATTGCTCCGCGATCGCCACCAGCGCCACCTCGCCCACCAGGGTGATCGTGCTCAGGCGTGGGTCGGTGGTGGCCTGCAGGCCCACCAGGGGGCCGGTGGTGGCCCCGAAGGCCTCCACCTGCTGCTGGGTGGAGGTAACGGTCTGGTTGGTGGCACTGGCACCAGCCACCTGTTCGTTCTGATTCAGGCCCTGGGACACGGCCGTGGTGATCGAGGTCACCTTGGTGACGCTGGCCCCGAGGTTGGCGAGGTAATCCGCGGCGGAATTGGCGGATACCTGGTTGAGGCGATAGACCTTCGAGAGCTGGGGGCCGATCGTCTTGCTGAGAACGTTGGGCCCCACCATGATCGTGTTGCCTTCGCGGCGAGCCTGCAGGCCACTGCTCAACAGCACGAAGTTGAAAGCCCGTTCGTAGGCCTCGTTCTGGAACGCCACGGTCACCGGGTTTGTCTGCGCGGCTGAGGCGTTGGTTCCCTGCGGCCCCGTGGCGGGATCGGAGTAGGCATACCCATACCCCCCCATCTGGGCCAGCACCATCAGCACATCGCGGGCGTTGGCTCCGCGGGTGGTGAGCGTCACCGGGGGGCCACTCAGGGTCACATAGCCGCGGTTGCGGATGGTCATCGAGCCCACCGCCATGTCGCCCAGGGGCGGGGCCACGGCCCGTGGCCGCAGCGGCGGCACATAGGCGGGTGTGGGCACTGCGGTGGGACGGCTCAGATTCGGGCTCACGGTCTGGCTCACCGGCAGCTGCGGCGCCGGAAAGCGCACGATCAGGTCCTTGCCGTCGCTGCTGACGATCGGAGCGGCGCCTATCAGCAAACGAACCAGTACGCGCGTACGCCCTCGCGCCCGAAACACCCACGGCCAAGCCAGAGCGCCCTTGCCACTCTGGTCATGAGGACATCGGGCCATGGCCGATGACATCTTTGGAGGCCTGACCCCGAAAGCAAACGTGGCCTGGGATTCGAATTGCGCTCCCTGCCCTGGCGACGGCTCGACTGACCAATGAGTTAGTCGGCCGATCCCGATTAGGAATTTGCTGATTTTAGTGCGCGAATCCTGCCTGATGCCCTCCCGATCACCTAGTGAGTCCTTAAGCCATGGGAGAACCAATTTCAGCAGGCAAGCGCCGAGCTCGTCTGAAAGTCATTAACCCTCGTTCCGCTGGAATTGATGTCGGCAGTAGATTCCACGTTGTTGCTGTTCCTGTCGAGCTTGATCCGAATCCCGTCCGCAAGTTTTCAAGCTTCACAAAGGATCTAATCGCACTCGCCGAATGGCTGCTGGCAGTTGGAATTAGCACCATTGCCATGGAGTCCACTGGAATCTACTGGGTTCCGCTTTACGAGATTCTCTCTGGCAAAGGCATTGACGTCTTTCTTGTTAATGCCAGGCACGCCAAGAATGTTCCGGGCCGCAAGACGGATATCAACGATGCACAATGGCTTCAGCAGCTCCACAGCTACGGCCTGGTGAGAGCAAGCTTTCGTCCAGACCAAAAAATCACAGAACTACGCTCATATCTGCGGCAGCGTGATCAACTTGTTCGATACCGCTCGTCTCATCAGCAACACATCCAGAAGGCGCTGATGCTTATGAATCTTCAGCTTCATCATGTTGTCAGAGATATCAGCGGACTAACCGGTAGGCGAATCATCGATGCCATACTTTCAGGTGAGAGGGACCCCGAAAGACTCGCTTCTCTCCGAGACAGACGCTGCAAGGAGAGCGCGGCAACAATTGCGGCTGCTCTTGAGGGGAACTACCAAGACGATCACTTGTTCTCTTTGAAGATCGCAGTTGAGCTCTTTGACACCTATTCAGAGAAGATCAGGGCCTGCGAGCTTGCGGCACAATCATTGATGACAGAGCTTGCCGGCTCGGACTATCAAGATCCAGGCAGTCAACCTGGGGATTGGAAGATATGCGGACATGGCTTTGCATTTAACCCAACCCACCTAATTCAAGCCTTGTCAGGCCACAATCTTCTAAGGCTTCCGGGATTAGGACCAACAACAGTTCTCACGCTCATTAGTGAGTGTGGGTTGGACATGAAGCGCTGGCCCAGTGCCCAGCATTTTGTGTCATGGCTGGGACTCAGTCCTCAGAACAGGATCTCAGGGGGAAAGGTACTTTCTTCACGAACACGACAGGGCACTACGCGAGCAGGTAGTGCCTTTTGGATGGCTGCCGTACCGCTGGGAAGAACGAATACTGCACTGGGTGCTTTTCAACGTCGTCTGGCAGCACGTGCCGGAAAGAGTAAAGCATTAATTGCTACTGCCCGAAAGCTTGCCATTCTTTACTACAAGACGCTCCGTGATGGTTTGGTATATCAGGATCCCGGTGCTGCCGCATATCAGGAGGAATCAAGGGATCGTCAGATTCGTGGTCTCCAGCGACGCGCCATTGCCCTTGGTTTTCAACTTGTTGCCTCTGCTTGAGGTGTGGTCAGTCAGCCGAGATCCCTGTTGGCCGTTGGTGTTTCTTAGGAAGATGTCCGCTCAGGGTACTGATCTGAGTACCTCAGAAAGCCTACTCCGGATGGAGGATCATGGGCTTCGAGATCGGATGTTGATCGTCATCGCGCGTTGATCAGGAGCGCAGGCTTGAGCGGCCGGCCCCCGGTCGGAGGCTGAGGCCGGCCCGCCTCTTGCGGGCGGTCCAACCACAACCCCCTGGGGCCTGGGTTTCTGATCTTCAAGCAGCGACAGTGTCCTGCGGTCTGGGATGGTTGACCCGCACGACTGTTGGCTGAGCCCAATCGCGAGGTGGCCTGGCCCAGCGGCGTGGATGTTGCGCACGCGCCTGCTCATAGGTCTGCTGACGGACTCTGCAGATCGCGTCAGCTTCTCCGTAGTGACGTTGATTGGGCGTCACATACTTGATGCCGCTGTGACGATGCTCAGCGTTGTACCAGTCAACAAAACCATCGACCCAGGCACGCACTGAGAGAAGATCCCGGAAACGACGCACTGGATAGCTCTGGTGATATTTCATGGTTCGGAACCATGACTCAACGTAGGCGTTGTCATTGCTCACCCGCGGCCGCGAGAATGACAGGGAGATGCCGAGCTCGGCCAGCTTGGCGGCCAAGGTGTAGGAGCGCATGGGTGCTCCGTTATCGGCGTGCAGGATCGTGGTCGACCCCGAGCTGATCCCTTCATCACGGCAGACACGATCAAAGAAGTGCTTGGCCAGTTCGCCGCATTCACGATCGTGCACCTCAACGCCAAGGATGCGCCGGCTCCACACATCCATCACCATATAAAGGTAGTAGAATTGACCCTTCGCAGGCCCCGGCAACAGGGTGATATCCCAGGCCAGCACTTGATGGATGCCCGTTGCCTCCAGCACGGGTGGCTCTCTTGGCTCCCGCGGTGGGCGGCTCCTGCCGCGATGATTTAACAGGCCTTCCTGGCGCATGATGCGGTAAATCGTTGACTCCGATCCCACGTAGACTCCCTCCTCGGCAAGGATCGCCACGATCTGACCAGGCGTGAGATCGGCAAAGCGTGGATCGTTGACAGTGGACAACACCTGTTGGCGCTCCTCCTCGCTGAAACGATGCATGACATGCCTGGACGCTCCCTTGCGTTGATCGCAGCTGAATCCCTGGGTCCGAATCATCAAGCCCCATCGCCTCAGCGTGCGTGTCGCCAGGCCGAAAAGATCAGCAATGGCCTTGGCCGAAAGGCCACGACTGATGCCTTCCTGTAGAAGCGCGACGATCGCACCGCGATCGCCAGACGGAATCAAGGATCCTCGTCCGGTTGAAAGATCTGGTTGAACTTTTTTGAGAGCATCAACAACGTCGCCGCTTCTGTCAGTGCTTTTTCTTTCTTCTGCAATTCACGCTCCAGCTGGCGATTCCGCCGGACCAGTTCCTGATTCTTGCGTTGCAGTTCCCGCTGATCAGCCATGCTCGGCGCGCTGGGGCCATTGGCATCCTCGGCGGCCTGGCGCCAACGGGCAACCTGCTTGGGGTACAGCCCCCGCTCCCTGCAGAACGACCCGAGCTCGCTTCCGTTCAGTCCTGCGGCCTGGATCACGGCTGCCAGCTTGTCGGCAGCGCTCCACTGCTCCGGCGGCCGGTTCGTGGCAGGCACCAGCTGGCCCTGCTTCTGCCACTGGCTCCGCCAGTTGTAGATGGTCTGCGCCGTGATCCCGGTGTCGCGGGCGATCTCAGCCACGCTCTCAAGGTTCGGAGGGCTCATCCGCAGGCGGACGGCTTCCCGCAGAGCGGCGTCATAGGGCGGTTGCATAGTCGTCGGTTGGGCCCCCAGGTGGACGGGTCAAACCGAGCGGACTTCTTTGCTGACACTGGGGGGAGGGCTGATCGTCTGGTCCCGGGAGGGGGTCACCTTCAACTGGAACAGGCGCCCCGTGCCGTCGAATGTGATGCGCTCCATGCCCGCATCCGGCATCGCCAACGACTGCGGCCCGGCCTTGAGGCCGCGGGTGCGATCGGTGCGCAGCTCACCCACCCAGATCGCCCCATCCAGGCGTTGTTCCATCGCGCCGCCCATACCGGCGTCCTGGAGCACCAGCTCGATCGCATCCGGCAGGCGACGGATCTTCAGCTGGATCCCATCGCTGCTCAGCTGGGCCTGGGCCAGGGCCGGCCGGCTGATCAGCACGGGATCGACCAAGAGGCCCAGGCCCAGCAGCCAGGCTCCACCCACCGCACCGAGGCGCCGCAACGACAAAAGACTGACCGGAACTGGCGCGATGGTATCGGCCCCCACCTGTGGCGACCAGCGCCGGGGGGCCTGTTCGGATCTTGGCCGAGGTTGGCCGCTCAGGGACTGGCGGGTCTGGTGGCTTCCCCGGTCTGCGCGGCTGGTTTGGCCTTCCGGGGCCCGTCGCTGGAGCCCCCGCTGTAGAGGGTCACAGCCAGCTTCATCACCGTGGGGGGGGTCTGAAGGGCGGCCAGGAGCAGCTCGGTCGGCGTGTTGCCGGCGGGCTTGTTCTGCGTTCCCGGTGCAAGGTTGAGATCGCTCTGCACCACCAGCAGGCTCAGGCCCTCAAGGCTGCGCAGGAAGGCCAGCAGATCCGGATAGCGGCCCCTGGCGTTGAGCAGCAGTCGGGTGGCTTCCAGGCCGGAGGATTCCAGCGCCGGCTTCGGCGGAGGTGCTTTCTTGCCGTCTTTGGTTTCCTCCAGGCCGCCCGTGCTCTTGGTCGCCTCCGGGGTGGCCGACACGGGCTCCAGCACATCGAGCTGGACCTTGTGACGCGCCGCCTCCTGATCCACCTGGGCCATGAAGGTGGTGATCTCGCCGCTGCCGGCGATCAGGCTGAGCACCTGGCGCTGCTGTCTCTGGGCCTTGGCGTCGTTGAGGTCGAGTTGGCGTAACTGCCCTTGCAGCAGGGGAATGCGCTGTTGCAGGCCCGCCAGGCTCGAGATCCGCTCCTCATCACCGCGCAACCGCAGCCACTGGGGCAGCACCAGGGCCAGGAACAGCATCAGGGCCACGATTCCGCCCACCGCGAGCGGCAGACCCATCAACAGACGCTCGCGCAGATGCGGCGATAACGGTTGGTACCCCTCCTGAAGGTTGGTCATGGCAGCAGGCCCTCCTTCTGCAGCAGTTGATATCGGCGCGCCATGCCCTCGGCACCGAGTCGCTTCAGCAGCACCATTTCCCTGGTGGGCGGCAGCTCCGAGAAAGGGGCGCTCATCTCGAAGCTCACCACCGAGGGCAGCGTTGACCTGGGATCCTTCTCTTCTCGGAAGGCACGGCTCAGGGCCACCCCCTCAGGCTGGAACAGGGGCGACCGCTTCAGCTCCAGCTGCAGCACATTGATGCGGGAAAAAGCCTGGGGATCCCGTGCCTGGCCCTTGAGCCTGAGGGTGTCGCCCTCCACCTGCATCTGGCTGATCTGAACACCATCGGGGGTCCGCAGCTGCAGTTCCCGCAGCACGGTGGAGCCGGAGCGCACACCCACCAGCCCCTTGGCCAGTTCGCGGTTCACGCCTGTCACCTTGTCCACCTCGGCCTGCCGGGCCTTGACCTGCCCTTCCAGCACCTCCACCTCCGCTTGAACCGCCGTGAGACGATCGAGTTCAGAGCGCACCAGTTGCTGGCGCAGGAACAGGAAGCCCGCCGTCGCCACCACCAGCAGCACCAGGCTGCCGCCGATCAGGGCGCCGCGCAACAGGAGCTGATCGGTGGAAGTGATCCGATCCGGCAGCTCGGGGATGCCGAGCTCCTGCCGGCGTTCCCGCAGCAGATCGGGGGGGCGGCTGGTCTGCACGGTCATGTCAACGTCCTCGCTGGCGGGGTCCGCGCCGGCAGCAAGCCGCTCAGAGCCAGGGATCCGAACTCACCACCATGCATCTGCTCGGCCTGCACCCCCAGCGCCTGCTCCAGAGGCTCGATCCCAGGCAGAGGGCCGGTGAGCAGCAGGCGAATCGAGCGCACGGCCGGGTCGTGATGGCGGTAGTAAGCCAGGCATTTCTGCAGGGTTTCAAGCAGGGCCGGCATCCTCGGCTCGAGGTCTCGTTCATAGACCGGTTCGCCATTGCGCAGCAGCAGCAGGGTGCACAGATGGGGCTCGGGTTGCAGCAGCACGATCAGCTCCTCAGGCTCGGCCTCACGCAGCCGGGGGGCGAGGGCCTCCAGCAGGCAGGCCTGCTGGGGTTCGAGGCGATCCAGGGCCACACCGGCAATCGAAAACACCTCGATCCAGCCATCCACCACGGCCTTCGGTGCCGCCACCATCAGGGCATGGTCCGGGCGACCTGGCAGCGGCTGCAGATCGAGATAGGAGTCATCGAGGGGCAGCCGCACGCCCAGGTCGGGGTTCATCCCGCGCAGTGTGCTCACCGGATCGTCCGGCCAGATGCCATCGGGCCACTCCAGTACCCGCCATGTGCAGGCGATACGGGGCAGGACCGCCAGGACATGCGCATCGATCCAGTCATTTTCCAACAGCAGATCGCCGATGAAATCCCCCAGGGCCGACACCTGCAGGGGGCGCCCCTTCCGGCAGGTGGCCGCCGGGATCGGGGCCTCGATCGAAAGGGGCAGCGGCCGACCCCCTTTGATGCCCTGTCCCAGGATCAGGGCATCGGTGATCTCCAGCAGGACCTGCTGGGGGAAGAGACGTGCCTGAAACGGGCGCCAGCGCTCCTGAAGTCCCGCCAGTACCAAAGGTCGAGCCGTGGTGGATGGCGGAACGGTACCGAATCTTCAGCGCCAGGGCAGCCCTGAGCCCACCGCTTCGCCGATAGTCCGCAGACCGTGGCGGTCCAGCTGCTGCAGCAGGCCCTCAAGGATCGCCGGCACCAGCTGGGGCCCTTCGTAGATCCAGCCGGTGTAGAGCTGCACCAGCGACGCTCCGGCGCTGATCCGCTCCCAGGCCGCCTCAGGGGAATCGATGCCCCCCACGCCCACCAGCGGCAGGGCAGGGCCGGCGGCGGCCCGCAACCGGCGCACCACCTCCAGGGCTCGCCGTCGCAGGGGGCGACCGCTGAGACCGCCCATCTCCTGCGCCAGGGTCTGGCCGGTCTGGGGCAGGAGCCGACCGGCCAGACCGAGCCGATCGATGCTGGTGTTCACCGCGATCACACCGGCCAGTCCCTCCTCGTAGGCCAGCCGGGCGATGGCATCGATGGCATCGTCCTCCAGGTCTGGAGCGATCTTCACCAGCAGCGGCGGGCAGGCGGGCAGACGCCGCAGGCGCTCCACCAGGCGGCGGAGGAGCACCTCGTCCTGGAGTTCCCGCAGGCCTGGGGTGTTGGGCGAGCTCACATTGATCACCGCGTAATCGGCCAGGGGGGCCAGCAGCTCCAGGGAGGAGGCGTAGTCGTCCGGCGCCAGTTCCAGGGGTGTGATCTTCGACTTGCCGAGATTGATGCCCAGCACGGCCGGCCGCTGGCCGGGCGGCTGCAGCTGCTGGCGCTCCAGGGTGCGGCGCAGGGCCTGGGCGCCATCGTTGTTGAAGCCCATGCGATTCAGGGCCGCCCGCTCCGCCGCCAGCCGGAACAGACGCGGCCGTGGATTGCCGGGCTGGCCGTGCCAGGTCACGGTGCCCAGCTCGACGAAACCGAAGCCGAAGCAATCCCAGATCGCCGCTGCCACGCCGTTCTTGTCGAAGCCGGCCGCCAGACCCACCGGATTGGCGAAGCGGCAGCCGAACAGGGTCTGCTCCAGCCGCGCATCGCGGCGCTGCAGCTCACCGGCCAGCCCGGCCAGGCTGCCGCTCACCAGTGGCCAGCGGCGCCGCAGAGCGGCCTGCCCCAGAGCCAGCAGGGTGAGGCGGCTGAGCTGTTCCGCATCGGCGCCCGCATCGCTCTGCAGCAGGGGGCCCACGAAGCGGCTGTACAGGGCACCCGTTGCCGGCACGCTGCCGGAGCCCCCATTGGTTTCAGCCATCAGCTCTCCCCCACCGTCACGTCCCGCTGCTGCGATCCTGCCGCGCCACGCTGCAGCCGCCAGCGCCCATCCGCCAGGGGCAGCACCTGCCAGTCGCGCCATTGCCAGGCCTGCTGCCGCCGCTGCAGCGTCGACAGCGGCATCTCCACCAGCTGGGCCAGCTCCACCAGGCTGAGGCCGTAGCCGCCCGCCGCCAGCCGATCGGCCAGCTCCAGGCGGCTCAGCAGCTGCTGCAGGCCCGGTGGGGCGGGATCCACCAGAGGATCCGGAGCCGCGACATCCCCTGCCCCGGCTTGAGCCTTGGCTTGGACCGCAGGAACCGTGGCGCTGATCGTGAGGTTCTGCACCTGCTCGCCCTCGGCCAGCGGCGGCGTCCGGCCCTTGGAGAAGGCCACGGCGATGGCATCGCAGCGGTCGTTGTCGGGATCGCCGCTGTGGCCGCGCACATGGGCCAGCCGCACCCCCGGCAGCCGCGCCCGATCCAGGGCTTCCCACAGGTCACGGTTGAGCACGGGATTGCCGGCGGCGGTGCGCCAGCCCTTGCGCTTCCAGCCGGCCATCCATTTGTCGAGGCCGTCGATCAGATAGCGGCTGTCGGTGCGGATCGCCATGCCCTCCTGATGGGGCAGGTCCGCCAGGGCCTCAAGCAGGGCCAGGGCCGCCGTGAGTTCCATGCGGTTGTTGGTGGTGGCGCGATCGGCTCCGCCCATCTCCCGCACCGAACCATCCGAGAACCGCAGCAGGGCCCCCCAGCCGCCGGGTCCCGGATTGCCGCTGCAGGCCCCATCACAGGCTGCAGCCACCACACGGACCGTCTCAGCCGCCACTGTTCACGGGGGCGATTGTCCGGTAAAACGCACGTTCAAGCCTGGCGCCATGCCAGGGCAGCGGAGTTTGCACCATGAAGCGAACCTACCTGGCCCTGGCGGGGCTGGCCCTGGCGAGCTCGGCGTTGCCGGCAGTCGTCCCCCCTCTGGCGCGAGCCGCTGGCCTGTTCAGCAGTCAACCCCTGGAAGCTTCCCGGTTCGCGGTGCTGGGTCGCCCAGTCGGCAGCAACTCCTGGAATCTGCTCGTGCTTGAGCAGATCAAACCCCAGCCTCTCTGCTGGGAGAAGCAGAGCAATGGGCTGATCGATCCCGCCCTGAACCGCTTCGACTTCACCGGCATCTGCAGCCGCTACCTGGACAGCAACGGCTATTCCCTGCGGGTTGACGACCAGGATCTCGCGAGCCAGTACCGGCTGCGGCTTCAGCAGGAGGGCAGCGAGCTGCAACTGCAGGCCATGTCCGGCGATGACCCCACAGTCCTGGTGGTGGGCAGGGCCAGCGTGCCCCAGCGTGACCGCGATGCCTTTGTGGCGATCGATCTGGAGCCGGGCTGGCAGCTGCAGCGTCGCGCTTTCGGCGAGCAGACCCTCAGCCATATCTATTTCGCCAACAGCACCCCGTTGCCCGAGCTGATCGCCAAGGCCTCCGGATCAGGCAAGGCCCGACCCGATGGCACCTCCCTGGCTCTCGCCACCGGCAGCCTGCGCCCTGGGGCGCTGAGCGATCCCTCCAACTCTGATGACTCTCTGCAGGCTTCACTGCGCCCCGGCCAGACCGTGAGCCTGCCGGTGATTCCTTTCCGGGAGTGAGCTGAGCGCAGACAGTTGCCGCACCGCCCCTCTTCCCCTGGCAACCCCTGAACAGAGTCGTTATGGTTACGGCGTGTGAGGGGTGCGGAACCCACTTTCAGGGTCGAAACGAGGACAGACTCCCGGAAACGTTCCACCTCTTGGCCCTGCCTTTGGCGGGGCTTTTTTTTGGCTTGGTCTTTTTGGCTTGGTCTTTTGGCTTGGCCTTGCTTTCCAGGCAGCCCTCAACAAAAAACCGGCTCCCCGAAGGAAGCCGGCTGCTGAGGTGATGCGGGGTGAGCCGAAGCCCGCCCCATGGCGATCACTTGACGGTGACCTTGCCGCCAACTTCTTCGATCGCCTTCTTGAGAGCCTCGGCTTCGTCTTTGGAAATGCCTTCCTTGACAGCCTTGGGGGCAGCTTCCACAAGGGCTTTGGCTTCGCCGAGGCCGAGGCCGGTGGCCTCGCGGACGGCCTTGAGCACCTTGATCTTGGAGGCGGCGTCGAAGCTCTCGAGCACGACATCGAACTCGGTCTGTTCTTCAACGGCCTCGGCAGCGGCGGCGGGAGCCGCAGCCATCACGACGCCCGCGGAAGCGGCGGCGGACACACCGAAGGCCTCTTCGATCTGCTTGACAAGCTCAGAGGCTTCCAGCAGGGAGAGGGTCTTCAGCTGTTCGAGAATCTGGTCAGTAGCGGTAGACATGGTTGGGAATCAGCAACAGATCTGTGGGAGACAGTCGGATCGGGTGAGCTCCGCAGCGGAACAACGCCTCAGGCGGCGTTGCCTTCGCCATCGGCGTGCTGCTGGAGCGCCCGGGCGAGACCGGAGGGAACTTCGTTGATGCCCACCGCAACCTTGGTGGCCACGGCATTGATCGCACCGGCGATCTGGGCCATGAGCACCTCCTTGGAGGGCAGATCCCCGATGGCCTTGATGTCGTTCTGGGAGAGGAGCTTGCCTTCGAACAGGCCGCCCTTCACCTCCGACTTCTTCGTGTCCTTCTGGAAGGACTGCAAGGCCTTCACCACACCACCGACATCGCCCTTGACCAGGACGAAGGCGTTGGTGCCGGTGAGCAGGGAATCGAGTTCCGACCAGGCGCTGTTGCCATCAATGGCCCGACGCATCAAGGTGTTTTTGGTCACCTTGCACACGCCGTTGCTGGCCTGCAGACGGGTCCGCAGATCAGACATCTCCTTGATGGACAGACCCTGGTAATCCAGGACCAGCGCCATTTCGGCTTCACCGAGGAGCCCCTTGAGCTCTTCGACGATCTGTTGCTTGTTCTCCAGCGTGCGGCCCATAGGAAAGGAACGGATCGGGGGAACAAGCCGGGTACGCAGCCCCAGGGGCCTCACAAAAGGCACCTCGAGGGCTGCGGCCTGTTCAGACGATCCGGACGAATCCGGGTGCGCAGAAACCAGTCGCGTGCACCTCGGCAGGATTTACGGGTCAGGATCACCGGCGAACCGGACACCTGAATCGACCTGCTGTCTTGGGTAGGGCGCGTGCCCTTCTGGCCGAAGCCAGCTCACAACCTTACAGGACAGGGATACGCATCCCATACCACAGAAATCGCTCTGCTGGCGCCGCTGTCCTGCGGCTGCCGATGTCCCGCTCGCCACAGATCTACTGACGCCGCAGAAACGTCTGCAGCCGGTCGCTGCGGGGCTGGGTGAACAGCTGATCAGGACTCCCCTGCTCCTCGATCAGCCCATCGTTGAAGAACATCACTCGATTCGACACCTCCCGGGCGAAGCGCATCTCGTGGGTCACCACCACCATCGTCATGCCATCGGCGGCGAGCCCCTGCATCACGGCCAGCACCTCGCCCACCAGCTCGGGATCGAGGGCGCTGGTGGGCTCGTCGAACAGCATCAGGGCCGGATTCATGCAGAGGGCCCGGGCGATCGCCACCCGCTGCTTCTGGCCGCCGGAGAGCTGGTCAGGCCAGGCACGGGCCCGTTCCGCCAGCCCCACGGTGGTGAGGTGATGCAGGGCCCGATCGCGGCACTCGGCCAGCGGCACCCCCAGGATGCGACGGGGCGCCAGCATCAGGTTGTCCAGCACGTTCAGGTGCGGGAACAGGTTGAACTGCTGGAACACCATGCCAACCCGGCTGCGCAGTCGCGTCTGCTCATCCCAGCTCAGCCGCGGCGCCGAGAGGTCGTGACCCATCAGCTCCAGCCTGCCCGCCTGAAAACTCTCGAGCCGGTTCAGGCAGCGCAGAAAGGTGCTCTTGCCGCAACCTGAAGGCCCGATCACCGACACCACGTCGCCGGCCTCGAACGTGGCGCTCACCCCCCGCAGCACCGTTCGGGTGCCGTAACTCTTGTGCAGCTGGTGACAGGCCAGCAGAGGCGGATCTGCGGAGCTGGCGATCATGGAGTGCACTCCAGCGCGCGGACAGGGCCGTGACCAGTATTGAACCGAAGCGCCGGATGTGGTGTCGGCTGCGGCAACGGCTGTGGCCTCTGCGGAGTCTGCGGCTGCAGCGCCTGCTGGCCCTGGTGGTGCTCAGCCTGGTCCTGGCGCTGGGCGCTGTCGGGCTCCACCCCGCAGCCGCGGGCCCAGAGGGAGGAGCAGACGCGGCGACCGCCAAGCCGACCTGGACCGTGGGCACCGATCCCACCTACGCCCCGTTCCAGATGAAGGCCGGGGCCCACGATGAGCTGCAGGGCTTCGACATTGATCTGATCCAGGCGATCGGGAAGAACAGCGGCCATCCGATCCGCTTCGTCTCCCTGCCGTTCGACGGCCTGATCCCGGCGCTCCAGGGCGGCAGCGTCGACATGGTGATCAGCGCCATGACGATCACGGCCGAACGGGCCCAGGCGGTGGACTTCTCACGGCCCTACTTCGTCGCCGGCCTGGGGATCCTGGTGCGCGAGGGCAACACCACCATCCACAACCTCAAGGATCTCGAGGGCCGCACGATCGCGGTGCAGATCGGCACCACCGGCGCCAAGGCCATGGCCGAGGTCCCCGGAGCCCGGGTCACGACCTTCGACGCCGCACCCCTGGCGCTGCAGGAACTGATCAACGGCAACGTCGAGGCCTACGTCAACGATCTGCCGGCCACCCTGCATGCCATCCAGGCGGCCGGCCTGCGGGGCCTGCGCGTCGCCGGCACACCCCTCACCAACGAGTTCTACGGGATTGCCTTCCCCCGCAACTCCCCCCTGCGCGACACGGTGGATCACGGCATCGAGCGGATGCTGGCCGACGGCAGCTACGCCCGCCTCTACCAGCGCTGGTTTGGCCAGAGCCCACCGGAGCTGCCGGAGCAGGCGCCGGCCCTGGCGGAGGCCCGCAGGGAGGCGGCCCTCAATCCGGCCCAGCTGCTCCGCAACCTGATGCGCGGCGCCGGCGTCACCCTGTCCCTCACCCTGGTGTCGTTCAGCTTCGGGCTGATCGGTGCCGGCCTGGTGGCCTATGGGCTGATGGGCGGGGGACCGTTGCTGCGCGGGCTGTGCCGCGTCTACGTCGACCTCTTCCGCGGCACCCCGATGCTGGTGCAGCTGTTCATGATCTATTTCGGGCTGCCGGCCCTGCTCAATGGGCTGGGGCTGCCCTTCAACCTGGATCGCTTCGTGGCCGCGGTGATCGCCCTCAGCCTCAACGTGGCGGCCTATCTGTCGGAAACCCTGCGCGCCGGCATCGAATCAATCGATCCCGGCCAGTGGGAAGCGGCCGATGCCCTGGCGATGAACCCGATCGCGCGGATGCGCTTCGTGGTGCTCCCCCAGGCCCTGCGGCGCGTGCTGCCGCCCCTGGCCAATGAATTCATCACCCTGATCAAGGACACCAGCCTGGCGGCGGTGATCGGCTTCGACGAACTGTTCCGCGAGGGGCAGCTGGTGGTGGCCACCACCTACCGGGCATTTGAGGTGTATCTGGCGGTGGCTCTGGTGTATCTGGTGATGACCTCGGTGACCTCCTGGCTGTTCAAGCGGGTGGAGCACCGCCTCAATCCCCAGCGCCATGCCATGGCCACCTGAGGGCCTGGCGTCCGGGGGCTGCGTGCTGCGGCATCAAAAAACCCGGCCTTGCGGATGCAAAGCCGGGTGCAGTGGGCAGGGTCCTGAGCTGATCAGGCGTCCGTCTGTTTGATCAGGCGTCCTTTTTGATGTCCTGCAGGGCGCTGAAGTCGACTTCAACCGAGGGACCCATCGTGGAGGTCACGAACAGGGAGCGCCAGTAGCGGCCCTTGGCTCCACTGGGCTTCTGGCGGTCGATGGTTTCCTGCAGGGCCTTGAGGTTGTCGAGCAGCTTGTCGGCATCGAAGCTGGCCTTGCCGAAGCGCACGTGCACGATGCCGGTGCGGTCGGCGCGGAACTCGAGTTTGCCGGCCTTGAACTCACTGATCGCGCCGGCCAGATCGGTGGTCACGGTGCCGGCCTTGGGGTTCGGCATCAGGCCGCGGGGACCGAGCACACGGCCGAGCTTGGCCACCTTGGGCATCATGTCCGGGGTGGCGATCAGCAGGTCGAAGTCCATCGCCCCACCGGCGATCGCATCCACCAGCTCCTCATCGCCGGCCAGATCGGCACCAGCGGCCTTGGCGGCGGCCACGGCCTCACCGCGGGCGATCACGGCGATGCGGATGCTCTGGCCGGTGCCGTGGGGCAGGGCCACGGTGGTGCGCAGCTGCTGGTCGGTGTACTTGGGATCGATGCCGAGGCGCACGTGGGCTTCGATCGTCTCGTCAAACTTGGCGTTGGCGTTGGCCTTCACCAGATCGATCGCCTCGAGGGGCGCATAGGCGCGCTCTTCGACCGTGGCGGCCAGAGCGGAAAAACGCTTGGAAACTTTGGGCATGGCTGGGGTTGGGGTACGGGCGACCGCCAGGGCCCGGACGCAACGGTGCGCCGGACGGATGGCTGGGTCTCCCCCGAATCAGGGAACAGGAACGGAATCAGTGAGTCTTTGCAAGCGCAGGCGTTGCAAGCGCAGGCGATGCAGGCGCAGGCGCTGCGAGCGACTCAGTCGTTGACGGCGACGCCCATGTTGCGGGCGGTGCCTGCGATGATGCGCATGGCCGACTCCACGCTGGTGCAATTGAGGTCGGGCAGCTTGGTCTTGGCGATCTCTTCGAGCTGAGCTCTGGAGATTGCACCCACGGATCCCTTGGCGGAGGTGGCGGCACCTTTGTCGATGCCGGCCGCCTTGGAGATCAGCACCGAGGCGGGCGGGGTCTTGGTGATGAAGGTGAAGCTGCGGTCTTCAAAGACCGAGATCTCCACCGGGATCACGTACCCGGCTTTTTCCTGGGTGCGGGCGTTGTACTCCTTGCAGAACGCCATGATGTTGACCCCGTGCTGGCCGAGGGCGGGGCCCACCGGCGGTGCGGGGTTGGCTTTGCCGGCCTGGAGGGCCAGCTTGATCACGGCTACAACTTTTTTGGCCATCGGCGGGGCTAGGGATCTGACTCCCTAACGGGAGAGTGGACGGGACTCCCAGAGGGAGCTGTGCGGATGGCCGCTCCAGGGAGCGGCTGGCTGATGGCCATCGCCCGAAGCGATGGCCATCCAAGGGCCGTCCTCCGCAGGGAGACGGCCGCAACAAAGCGATCGGCTAGCTCTGCTTGCTGATCTGGGAGAACTCGAGTTCCACCGGCGTTTCCCGGCCGAAGATCGAGAGCAGGGCCTTGAGCTTGCTGCGCTCGCCCGAGACCTCGATGACCTCGCCCTGGAAATCCTTGAACGGACCGGCGGTGACCAGAATCTGATCGCCCTCGGCCAGATCCACCTTCAGAACAGGTTTCTTCTCGGCGGCACGTTTGAAGATCCGATCCACCTCGGTGCGGCTGAGGGGCCGGGGCTTGATGTGGCCGCGGGCCTTACCGGTGGCGCGACGCTCTTCCTGCCCCACGAAATTGATCACGTTGGGGGTGCTGCGCACCGCCATCATCGTGTCCTCGTCGAGCACCATCCGCACCAGCACATAACCGGGGAACACCTTTTCCTCGATCGACTGGCGGGAGCCGTCCTTCTTGATCTTCACCCCGGGGGTCTGGGGGATCTCGATCTCGAGGATGCGGTTGTCGACCCCGAGGGTGACGGCCCGCTGCTCAAGGGTGGCCTTCACCTTCTTCTCGCAGCTGGAGGCCACCTGCACCGCAAACCAGCGGGCCACCGGTGCCTTCACGGTCTCGGCACCGGGAAGCTCCAGCACCCCATCGGGACCCATGACTCCCGCCACAGCCAGGGCCGCAGGGTCAGCGTCCGGGCCTCCCGGTGTGGTGGCCAGGGTCTCGGAAGCGTCGTCAACGACGCGCTGAGTCTCAGAGGCCTCCTCGGCATCGGGCGCGAGGCTGACGGGTTCGGGCACTTCCAGATCGATCTCGGACACGGGGCTCTCGGGGGGACGGAAACTCAGCGGAACACCTGGGTGGCGGCCCAGCCATAGAGGCGGTCGATGGCGGCGATGGCGGCGGCCGAGAGGCTCACCATCAGGATCACCGCCACCGCCTCGCTGAACAGCTGCTGGCGGCTCGGCCAGACCACCTTGCGCAGCTCGGCCATGGTGGCAGCCACAACGTTGCCTTCGCTCTCGGCCACCTCGCTGGTGGCAGCGGGGGCCTCGGCCACGGCCGCATTGGAGCCGCCGCCTTCGGTCGTGGGCCGGGTCTGGGGAAGGGTTGGATCGGAGTTGGAGTCCACTGGCGCTCGCGCACCGGTGCGTCCGCGCGTACCGGCAAACGATCACCCTACCGGACGGGTTCCAGCAGCTGTTTCAGGCCTGGGCCTGCTGCCCGCGATGCTCAGTCCTCCGCACCCTCCACCAGCCGCAGGAAGCGCAACGGCGCGCCGGGGTCGTCGGCCAGGCTCACCCGCACGCCGCTGGCCCCCTGGAAGCGGTCTTCCAGCAGTTCGGTGGCCAGGGGGTTCTCGATGCGGCGGCGCAGCAGACGCCGCATCGGCCGGGCGCCGTATTCCGGTTCGTAGCCCTGGATGGCGAGGGCTTCGATCGCAGGCTCGTCCACCTGAAGCTCCAGCTGCTGTTCGCGCAGCAGACCGGCCAGCTCCGCCAGCTGCAGCCGCACGATCCGCTGCAGATCGGCCGGCTCCAGCGGACGGAAGCGGATCACCTCATCAATGCGGTTGAGGAACTCCGGCCGGAAGTGACTGGCCAGAGCCTGATCCACGGCGCGCTCCAGAGCGGCTTCGGCGGCAACGGTTTCGGCGACAGCGCTTTCGGGCCCAGCGGCGCTACTGGCCAGGGCAGCACTGGCCATGGCAGCCCGCCGGGCCCGGGCGTGCTCGAGGATCGCCCGGCTGGCCAGGTTGCTGGTCATGATCACCACGGTGTGGCGGAAGTCCACGGTGCGGCCCTGGGAATCGGTGAGGCGGCCGTCGTCGAGCACCTGCAGCAGCAGGTTGAACACCTCCGGGTGGGCCTTCTCCACCTCATCGAGCAGCAGCACCGCATAGGGCCGGCGCCGCACGGCCTCGGTGAGCTGACCACCCTCCTCGTAGCCCACGTAGCCGGGCGGAGCTCCCACCAGCCTGGCCACGGCGTTGCGCTCCATGTATTCGCTCATGTCGAGTCGCACCAGCGCCTCCTCCTCGTCGAACAGGGCCGCCGCCAGGGCCTTGGCCAGTTCCGTCTTGCCCACGCCGGTGGGCCCGAGGAACAGGAACGAACCCACCGGCCGCCGCGCCGACTGCATGCCGGCCCGGGCCCGGCGGATCGCCGCCGCCACCGCCGCCACCGCCTCGGGCTGGCCGATCACCCGCTCCCCCAGCCGCTGCTCGAGCTCCAGCAGCTTCTGGCGTTCACCCGCCAGCAGCCGCTGCACGGGGATGCCGGTCCAGCGGGCCACCACATCGGCGATGTCATCGGCCTCCACCTGTTCCCGCAGCAGCGGCGGGTTGTCGAGCAGCTCCCGCTGCAGTTCCTCCTCCAGCTCCTGACGGCGCTGCTGCACGCCCTGCAGCTGATCCACCTGCAGGCGAGCCGCCTCCTCGTAGTCGCCGTCGCGCTCGGCTTCACCGATGGCATGGCGCAGGTCTTCGTCGTCCTGCAGCAGGGCCCGCAGCTCCGCCAGCCGCTCCCGCTCCTGGCGCCAGCGCTGCTGCAGGGCCTGCAGCCGTTCGGCGGCCTGGCGGCGCTGCTCCTGCAACTGCACCCGCTCCGGCAGGGGCGCGGTCTCGGCCGACAGCAGCGCCAGTTCGACCCGCCGCAGCTCGGCCTCGGCCTGCTCCACCGGCTCGGGCTTGGAGGTCACCTCCATCTTCAGCTGGGCGGAGGCCTCGTCGATCAGGTCGATGGCCGAATCGGGCAGGCAGCGATCGGCGATGTAGCGATCCGCCAGTCGCGCCGCCGCCACCAGGGCCGGGTCGGTGATCGCCACGCCATGGTGCAGCTCATAGCGCTCCTTCAGCCCCCGCAGGATCTCCACGCAGGTTTCGGAGTCGGGCTCCTTGATCACCACCTGCTGGAAGCGCCGATCCAGGGCCGGGTCCTTCTCGATCGTGCGGCGGTAATCCTCCGGGGTGGTGGCGCCGATGCAGCGCAGATCACCGCGGGCCAGGGCCGGCTTGAGGATGCTGCCGGCATCGGCGCTGGAGCGGTCGCTGCTCACCACGGTGTGGAGCTCATCGATGAACAGCACCACGCCGGCACCTCCCCCGCTCCCGGCCGCGGCATCGGCCTCGCGCACCTCCTCGAGCACGCTGCGCAGCCGTTCCTCGAACTGGCCGCGGTACTTGGCCCCGGCGATCAGGGCACCGAGATCCAGGGCCACCAGCCGCAGGCCGCGCAGCGCCTCCGGCACCTCACCGGCTTCGATCCGCTGGGCCAGCAGTTCGGCCACCGCCGTCTTGCCGACGCCGGGTTCACCGATCAGCACCGGATTGTTCTTGCTGCGGCGCGACAGCACCTGAATGAGGCGACGGATCTCCAGATCGCGGCCGATCACGGGATCGAGTTCGCCGTTGCGGGCGGCGGCCGTGAGATCGCGGCCATAGCGGTCAAGGGCCGGGGGTTCCAGCTCCAGCCTGAGGCCGTCATCGTCCGTGGCCGGCTCGCCGGCGGCGGCTGACACCGTTGCCGGCCCCGTGGACAGGCCCGCCGATCCAACGGCGGCGCCGGTGCCTGACGCAGGCGCAGGCCGCCGCCGCCGACTGGGCCCCGGGCTGGAGGAGGAGAGGCTGGAAGCAGAGCTGCGGGACGTAGACCGCCGGGCGCCGGGGAGCGGCCGGCTGGAGTCCTCTGCGTCGACCCAGCTGCCAGCACCGGTGCTGGCAGCTGGGGGCTCAACCTGGGCCCCTGTCGGAGCCCGGCCCGCCTCGACCTGCCACGGATCCTCAGCCACGTTGCGTTCCACTGCCGGGGCACCGGGCCGCAGCTGGCGGCGGAGCAGGTCTTCGCTGAGGCCCTGCTCCGCCAGTAGCTCGGCGCCGAGGCGGGGCTCCTCCAGCAGGGCCAGGAGCAGATGGGGGACGTCCAGCAGCTGCGATCCCCAGGCGGCCCGGCACCGATCGGCTGCCTCCAGCAGATCCTCGAGGGCGTCGCCGATGTAGAGCTCGCCGCCGCGGGACGGGGGCTGCTCGGCGCAGAAGGCCTCGATCCGATCGAGGGCCAGATCCAGATCCAGCGGCAGAGGGTCCACGAACCGGGCCCAGCGGGGATCCTGCAGCAGCGCCTGCAGCAGGTGCTCCACATCCATGGCGCCATGGCGCCAGCGACGGGCCGTGTCCTGGGAGGCAAG
The DNA here is from genome assembly GCF_015840915.1 of Synechococcus sp. CBW1002. Classification (NCBI taxonomy): domain Bacteria; kingdom Bacillati; phylum Cyanobacteriota; class Cyanophyceae; order Synechococcales; family Synechococcaceae; genus Synechococcus; species Synechococcus sp. CBW1002. The sequence goes on along the minus strand of NZ_CP060398.1, from coordinate 683,506 downwards.
CAACAGCTCCCAGGCCTCCTCGCTGAAGCGATCGGGATCGCTGGTGAGGCTCCCGGGAGCCGGCGAGGTGGAGACGGAGGAGACCATGACGCAGGAGGCAGGGCGGCGGGCAATCAGGCGGACGCCGCCGCCGGGGCGGAGCGCTGGATCAGCTCCACCTTGTAGCCATCGGGATCCTCCAGGAAAGCGATCACGGTGCTGCCGTGCTTCATCGGCCCCGGCTCCCGCACCACCCGGCCCCCTTTGGCACCGATGGCGGCACAGGTGGCCTGGATGTCGTCCACACCGATGGCGATGTGGCCGTAGCCGCTGCCCACCGTGTACGTGTCCGTGTCCCAGTTATGGGTGAGTTCCAGCACCGTGGTGTCACTCTCGTCGCCATAGCCCACGAAGGCCAGGGTGAAGCGACCGGAGGGGTAGTCCTTGCGGCGCAGTAACCGCATCCCCAGCACCTCCGTATAAAAGGTGAGCGAGCGTTCCAGATCTCCGACCCGGAGCATGGTGTGCAGCAATCGCATCGGCGAGCTCCTGCGGCGCCCTGCGCCGGTTCGGTCTGCCGCCATTCTGGCCGCAGGCTCTGGAAGCGCGGCGAGACGGCGTTGTGAGACTCGATGGTGAGGGGCAAGTCCGGCCGCTTCGCGGTACGCATGGGCACACCAGTGGGGGCGGGGGGCACCCATAGGATTCCCGCAATCCAGAGCGGCCTACGTGATCGATTCCCTCGACCTCGTCATCGATTCCATCGTTGCCCGCGAGGTGCTCGACTCCCGCGGCACCCCCACCGTGGAAGCCGAGGTCTACCTCGAGGGTGGCGCCAACGCCCGGGCGATCGTGCCCAGCGGCGCCAGTACCGGTGCCCATGAGGCCCATGAACTGCGCGACGGCGGCAAGGCCTACTTCGGCAAAGGCGTGACCCAGGCCGTGACCAACATCGAAGAGCGGATCGCGCCGGCCCTCTGCGGCCTCAGCGCCCTCGACCAGGTGGCGGTGGACAACGCCATGGCGGAACTGGACGGCAGTGACAACAAATCCGTGCTGGGCGCCAATGCCATCCTGGCCGTGAGTCTGGCGGTGGCCCAGGCCGCCGCCAAGGGGCTCAATCTGCCCCTCTACCGCTACCTGGGCGGTCCGATGGCGAATCTGCTGCCGGTGCCCCTGATGAACGTGATCAACGGCGGCGCCCACGCCACCAACAACCTTGATTTTCAGGAGTTCATGCTGGTGCCCCACGGCGCCAACAGCTTCCGCGAAGCCCTGCGCATGGGGGCCGAGGTGTTCCACACCCTCAAGGGTCTGCTGCACGACCAGGGCCTCTCCACCGCCGTGGGCGACGAGGGCGGTTTCGCGCCGGATCTGGCCAGCAACGATGCCGCCGGCGAGCTGCTGGTCAAGGCGATCGAGAAGGCCGGCTACCGCGCTGGTGATCAGATCTCCCTGGCCCTCGACGTGGCCAGCACCGAGTTCTTCAAGGACGGTCGCTATGCCTTCGGCGGCAGCCACTACACCAGCGCCGAGATGGTGGATCAGCTGGCGGCCCTGGTGAGCCGTTTCCCGATCGTGTCGATCGAAGATGGCCTGGCGGAAGACGACTGGGATGGCTGGGATCTGCTCACCCAGAAGCTGGGCGGCACGGTGCAGCTGGTGGGCGACGATCTGTTCGTGACCAACACCGAGCGGCTTCAGCAGGGCATCGACCGGGGCGTGGCCAACTCGATCCTGATCAAGGTGAACCAGATCGGTTCCCTCACCGAGACCCTGCAGGCGATCGACCTGGCCGGCCGGGCCGGCTACACCAGCGTGATCAGCCACCGCAGCGGCGAAACCGAAGACGTGACCATCGCCGACCTGGCGGTGGCCACCCGGGCCGGCCAGATCAAGACCGGCTCCCTGAGCCGCTCCGAGCGGGTGGCCAAGTACAACCAGCTGCTGCGCATCGAAGACGAACTGGGGAACCAGGCCGTCTTCGCCGGCGCCGTGGACCGCGGCCCCCGCGGCAAGGGCTGATCAGCCCTTGCCGCCACCCTGCAGCTGATCGATCCGGCCATCCCGCTGCAGCCGCGACTGCAGCTTCAGCCATCCCGTTGCCACCGGCAGACCGAGAACCAGGGGAATCGCCACCAGGGCAGGCCTGGCGCTGGCTGCCAGCAGAGCGGCTGCAACGGCCAGGCCGCCCAGCAGGAAGGACTGACCGGCACTCTGCTGCGCCAGGGCCAGGCGCCGCAGCAGCCGGTCGGTTTCACCGGCACGGATCTGCACCTGCAGATCCCCCTGCTCGATGCGGGCCAGGCTCTCATCGAGGCGACGGGGGATGCCCAGGGCGCGGCTGCCGACTTCGGCCGCCTGGCGACCCAGCTCGTTGATCAGATCGTTGGGGCCGGACCCACTGGCAGTCATCAGGGGCAGCAGGTAAGGGCGGGCAATGGAAACCAGGCTAAAGCCGGGATCGAGGCTGCGGCCCACCCCCTCGAAGGTGGAGAGGGCCCGCATCACGAAGATCAGTTCCGGCGGCAGGCGGAATGGCTGGCCATAGACGAGGTCATAGAGATCTCCGGACAGCTTCTGCAGCACGTTGGAGCTGAACGGAGGTGTGAGCGCCTCGGTGAGCATCACCCGCACCAGACGCCGGACCGGTCCGAGATCAACGCCCTCGGCGATCACACCGGCCTGCTGCAATTCCTCCACCAAGGTGGTGGCATCCCGCGCCGCGGCGGCTCGCACCATGCGGCCGAGGCGGCTGCGCAGCCGCTCCGAAATCTGCCCCATCATGCCGAAGTCGTAATAGATGAGGGCACCATCGGTTGCCACGGCCAGGTTGCCGGGGTGGGGATCGGCATGGAAGAAGCCGAAGCGCACCAGCTGTTGCAGATAACTGGCGGCGCCCTTCTCCGCCACGGCGGCGGGCTCGATCCCCGCGGCCACCAGGGCTGGCCGGTCGGTGATCTTGATGCCCGGCACGTAATCCAGGCAGAGCACGCGGCGGCTGCTCAGTTCCCACACCACTGCCGGGATGCGGATGCCCGGATCCTCCAGGAACTGCTGACGAAAGCGGGCGGCATGCTCGGCCTCCAGGCGGAAATCAAGCTCCCGCAGCAGCACGCGGCGGCATTCCTTGGCAATGCCGATCCAGTCGCGCCCCTGGCCCCAGCGGGGGTGGCGCTGCACGGCCGCCGCCACCTGCTGCAGCACCTCCAGATCGAGGCGGAAAAGGCGCTCCAGGCCGGGGCGCTGCACCTTGAACACCACCTGGCGGCCGCTGCGCAGGCTGGCGCGGTGCACCTGGGCCAGGCTGGCCGAGCCGAGAGGCACCTCCTCGAGATCGAGGATCTCGGCGCAACGCTCGCCCAGTTCCTGCTCCAGCAGACCCTCCACCACGGAAAACGGAAAGGCGGGCACCCGGTCCTGCAGATGGGAGAGTTCCTCCACCACATCGGCGGGCAGCACATCAGGACGGGCTGACAACAGCTGGCCGAGCTTGATGAAGGCCGAGCCCAACGAGAGGAATTGTTGGGTGAGCCAGCGGGCCCGGCGGCGCTGCCGTGCCGCCAGTCGCTCCGGCGTGAAGCCACCGGGATAACTCCAGCGACGGCCATCCCACCAGAGGCTGGCCAACAGTTTCAGAGTGAGGCCCCAGATCCGCAGCGGCCGCCAGATCCGAGTGGCGTCATCGAGCCGTGCACGGCGCCACGAACCGATGCCACGGGTTGGCGCACCAGCCGCGACACCGCTGACCGCCTGAGCTGTGACCGCGTGACCCGAGCCCGCGACGCCGCTGACCGTCATGGTGTTCAGTCCTGCACCGCGGGCCGTTCGTCGAGGCGGCGCGCGATGGCGGCCACCTGGGCCCGTAGCGCATCGATCTGGGCCTGGGTCTCCCGGGGGAAGCGAGAGGCACCCGCATCACGGGCGAAAGCCTCGCCGGGCGTGCCATCCCCCTCAAAGGGAGACGACGAAACAGAAGCGCCGGCCGCACCGGCTGAGGTGCCCGCGCTCCTCTCCAACCGTTCAGCTTCCAGTTCCACTTCCTGCCAGAACAGTTGCCATTCCTGCTGCAGCCGTTCGGGGGCCTCCTGGGCGAGCGCGGCCAGTCCTGCCGCGGCATCGGCCAGGCCACTGCCCAGCCGGGCCGTGAAGCGGTTGACGGCCGCCTGGAAGAGGGACTGGGGCGCGCTCATCTCGGGCCTGGTGCTGCCGTCACTGTGACAGCCGGGGGTTGGCACTGTGAAGGCTCACGGCAGCGGAGCGGGGCTGGGTGGCGGCGGCGGGGCCAAGTCGGAGGTCGTCTGGCTCGGCAGGGGGGCCACTGCCTCCGGAGCAGCTTGACGCGCGGAAGTCGAGGCCGAGGGTCCAGCGGGGGGTGTCGCCTGGGCTCCCCCCCCACCACCCTCCTGCGGTCGCTCAGGCTCCGGCAGCGCCAGAGGGTCGGGGGCCTCAGCCTGACGCCTCTCTTCGGCATCGAGAGCGTCCTGCCGCTTGCGCATCTCCTCCTCCTGTTGGCGGGACTGGGCCTCCAGTTCCAGCAGGTCGAGATCACCGCGGATCTGCTGACCCTCCTGGCCGAAGCGCTGCCTCAGGGCCTCCAGGCTGGTACCGGGGAATGGCTTGAGGGAAAAACCCTGGCCGAGGTGAATCAGGCCTGGCAGGTTGAGGGTCAGCAGGCGCTGGGTGAGGCCATATCCCACCCCGAAACAGACGCCAACCAGCAGGGGCCCGAGCCAGGGATTCGGCCGCGGTCTGGAGGTGGGCGGGGCCGCGGCGGCCATCACAGAACCTTGCAACTGTGCCGCCATCCTGCCTGCCGGATCAGGAGAACGGCCCCCGGCTCTCAGGACTGGCCGGGGCAGCCTGACCGGATCCGCTCCTGCACCAGCCGATCCGATTGACGGGCCAGGTCGGCACCGGCCTGCGTATAGAAGGGAAAGCCCAGTTGATTGCGATACAACACCGCGCGGCTGCGTGCCAACTCCGCCTCGGCCCGATGGCGGCACTCCACATAGCCGCCGAAATCGAAGGGCTCCTGTTGCAGGTCCGCCGCGGCCGCCGATTCCGGGTTGGCATTGGCGGCATCGGCGCGGCGATTCAACGCCGGGCAGAGTCGGTCGCGCACGGTGCTGGCCAGGTGGATCTCCGCGGCCATGGCCTGCTCCGCCAGCGCATTGCGGCGATCGAGCAGGGCCCCGCAGCGCTCAGCGTCAGCCGCAGGGCCCGCTTGGGGCGCCAGGGCGAGCACCAGCCAGAGCAGCCACCGAAGCTGCGGGTAGAACCCAGGCACCCCTGGCGCAGAGGGGGGGGCTGGCGATGGAGGAGTCGATCGCGGCATCGAGGCTCTGCTGGGGCGGCGCCTATCAGCAAAGATGTCCGCTCAGGGTACTGATCTGAGTACCTCAGAAAGCCTACTCCGGATGGAGGATCATGGGCTTCGAGATCGGATGTTGATCGTCATCGCGCGTTGATCAGGAGCGCAGGCTTGAGCGGCCGGCCCCCGGTCGGAGGCTGAGGCCGGCCCGCCTCTTGCGGGCGGTCCAACCACAACCCCCTGGGGCCTGGGTTTCTGATCTTCAAGCAGCGACAGTGTCCTGCGGTCTGGGATGGTTGACCCGCACGACTGTTGGCTGAGCCCAATCGCGAGGTGGCCTGGCCCAGCGGCGTGGATGTTGCGCACGCGCCTGCTCATAGGTCTGCTGACGGACTCTGCAGATCGCGTCAGCTTCTCCGTAGTGACGTTGATTGGGCGTCACATACTTGATGCCGCTGTGACGATGCTCAGCGTTGTACCAGTCAACAAAACCATCGACCCAGGCACGCACTGAGAGAAGATCCCGGAAACGACGCACTGGATAGCTCTGGTGATATTTCATGGTTCGGAACCATGACTCAACGTAGGCGTTGTCATTGCTCACCCGCGGCCGCGAGAATGACAGGGAGATGCCGAGCTCGGCCAGCTTGGCGGCCAAGGTGTAGGAGCGCATGGGTGCTCCGTTATCGGCGTGCAGGATCGTGGTCGACCCCGAGCTGATCCCTTCATCACGGCAGACACGATCAAAGAAGTGCTTGGCCAGTTCGCCGCATTCACGATCGTGCACCTCAACGCCAAGGATGCGCCGGCTCCACACATCCATCACCATATAAAGGTAGTAGAACTGACCCTTCGCAGGCCCCGGCAACAGGGTGATATCCCAGGCCAGCACTTGATGGATGCCCGTTGCCTCCAGCACGGGTGGCTCTCTTGGCTCCCGCGGTGGGCGGCTCCTGCCGCGATGATTTAACAGGCCTTCCTGGCGCATGATGCGGTAAATCGTTGACTCCGATCCCACGTAGACTCCCTCCTCGGCAAGGATCGCCACGATCTGACCAGGCGTGAGATCGGCAAAGCGTGGATCGTTGACAGTGGACAACACCTGTTGGCGCTCCTCCTCGCTGAAACGATGCATGACATGCCTGGACGCTCCCTTGCGTTGATCGCAGCTGAATCCCTGGGTCCGAATCATCAAGCCCCATCGCCTCAGCGTGCGTGTCGCCAGGCCGAAAAGATCAGCAATGGCCTTGGCCGAAAGGCCACGACTGATGCCTTCCTGTAGAAGCGCGACGATCGCACCGCGATCGCCAGACGGAATCAAGGATCCTCGTCCGGTTGAAAGATCTGGTTGAACTTTTTTGAGAGCATCAACAACGTCGCCGCTTCTGTCAGTGCTTTTTCTTTCTTCTGCAATTCACGCTCCAGCTGGCGATTCCGCCGGACCAGTTCCTGATTCTTGCGTTGCAGTTCCCGCTGATCAGCCATGCTCGGCGCGCTGGGGCCATTGGCATCCTCGGCGGCCTGGCGCCAACGGGCAACCTGCTTGGGGTACAGCCCCCGCTCCCTGCAGAACGACCCGAGCTCGCTTCCGTTCAGTCCTGCGGCCTGGATCACGGCTGCCAGCTTGTCGGCAGCGCTCCACTGCTCCGGCGGCCGGTTCGTGGCAGGCACCAGCTGGCCCTGCTTCTGCCACTGGCTCCGCCAGTTGTAGATGGTCTGCGCCGTGATCCCGGTGTCGCGGGCGATCTCAGCCACGCTCTCAAGGTTCGGAGGGCTCATCCGCAGGCGGACGGCTTGCCGCAGAGCGGCGTCATAGGGCGGTTGCATAGTCGTCGGTTGGGCCCCCAGGTGGACGGGTCAAACCGAGCGGACTTCTTTGCTGACACTGGGGGGGGAAGAAATCCGTGGCAACTCAGCGGGTTCATGCCAAACCATCGGCCCTGCAGAATCTTCGGAAACCAGGACAGCCAGGCCTTGAAAAGCATTGTCGCAGAAGGAGAGGTCAGAAAATCCAACTACAGGCCCGAGATTGATGGTCTAAGGGCCCTGGCGGTGATCGCCGTTATCGTGAATCACATCAACAAGAACGCCATGCCCAGTGGCTATCTCGGCGTGGACATCTTTTTCGTGATGTCTGGCTTTGTCATCACCTCGTCTCTGGCCAATCACCGCAGTGAGTCGCTCCAGGACTTCTTCCTCGGCTTCTATGCCAGGCGCCTCAAAAGGCTGATCCCAGCCTTGGCTCTCTTCACGGTCATTACCAGTCTGTTGATCTGCTTTTTCAACCCCGAACCGTACAACGAACTTGGGCTTGCATGGAAAGGGATGTTTGGCATCTCCAATCTCAGCCTTTACGGATCGGCAACTGACTATTTTGCCTCTTCAACCGAGCTGAATCCATTTACCCACACCTGGTCTCTGGGGGTCGAGGAGCAGTTTTATCTTGTTTATCCATTTTTGATTTGGTTCTCAGGATTCGGCCGCGCCACGGTCAGGGGTGAATCCAATCTGCTCTGGGTGACTGGGCTTCTCTCCGTCGCATCACTGATCGGATTCCTTTATCTCTATCAAGTGAATCAGCCAGCAGCTTATTTTCTGATGCCGCCTCGGTTCTGGGAAATCGGGGCGGGGAGCTTGCTGTTTCTGGGCCTGAGGCATCCCAGTCAACTGCTGCGGTGGACAGAATCCCTGCCACCCCTGGCCGTTGCCGCCTGCCTGGTGGCGATCCTATGGCTGCCTTTGGAGCTGGCTGTCATCGGCACGCTTGCCGTCGTTATCGCCACGGCAGTGCTGATTGCATGCCTGAGAAAGGGGACGTTGATGTACGCTGTCTTGACTAATGACAAGATAACGTACATCGGTCTGATTTCATACTCTCTCTATCTTTGGCATTGGGGAATTCTCTCGATCAGCCGATGGACGATTGGGATTCGCTGGTGGTCGATCCCCGTCCAAGTGGCGCTGATGCTTGCCTTGGGAATTCTCTCCTATCGATATGTCGAGACACCTTTGCGTCGAGCGGAGTGGTCCGCAATGCGATGGAAAACGATCGGCTTTGCGATCAGCGCATCCGCAGGTACGGCTGGCTTGGTGATCGGCCTGCAGAGGCTGCCGATTTCTCTTTATACCGGAGAGCAGCTTGAACTTGCCGCCAGGGGAGTGGAATCCCTTCTGCAGAAGTTTACCCTTTCAGGAACAGGTCGTGCGTGGCAAGGGCGGCCATGCGTGCTGACTGAAAACTCAGAGGCTGGCAAGATCATCACCTCTGCCGGATGCACATTGGGCGACCCAGGCAAGGCAAAGCGTCGGGTGCTGGTGCTGGGTAATTCATTCTCTGCAGCATTTGTGCAAGCCTTCAGTAAGCTGGTCAAGAGAGATGGCTACGCCATTACGATCACGTCATCCTGGGGGGCGTCTCCCGTCAAGGGGATGGATAACTTCAGCGCGTATAAAGAAGTAAACACGTATTACTGGGAGCAAGTCGCGCCCTCATTGATGAAAGATCTGCGCAGAGGAGATTTGGTCTTTCTGATCAACGATTTATCAGATCTCACGCCAGCAGCAGATACGGGCAGAGCTCAAAGGCGGCGTCAACAATTTAAGCGAGGATTGGAGGAGCTCTCCCAGGAGCTCTCCTCCAAAGGGGTTCACCTTGCCGTGCTTCACGGCCTTCCGTTTGCCCGCGAGGCGAACTGCAAGCCCGTGAACGCCATCCCTCAGTGGTTCCGACCGCCGGGGAATCACTGCCCGATTCCCAATAAAGAAGTATCTCTGGTGAGGCGATCCAAGTTGGACATGATTTTACGAGAGCAAGAAAGGACTCGGAAGATCACAGTGGTGGATCTTTTCGATATCTTCTGCTCGCGTAAGGAATGCACCTACCTTGGTCGAGATGGCGAGGTTCTTTACCGTGACGAGCATTCCCACCCATCGGTGGAAGCAGCACGGCTGTCAGCCAATGCGATTCGTAAGGCACTCATGGCGCAATGACGCTTGTCGCGAGCTCTGGTGATTGCCAACTACGGGATCGATCAACCTCGCCGATTCCTCCTCCGACTTTCAGGATGGCATTCACGCCGTTGGGTCGCCGGGTCCTCGTTCATGCGGGCATCCGAGCTGGGACTGCTTTGGGCCCGTCCTGAGCTGCCGCCGTGAAAGTCTGAGCAGTCGCCCGATTCCAGCCAGTCATCTGCCCACAAAAAAGCGGACCCAGAGGACCCGCTCGATGACCATGGCCATAGTATTGCAGTTTGTAACGGACCGTGGCTCGGCGCCCACTTCCCTGATGCCCCATCACGCGGAGCGACCCACCAAGGTCTGCCAGGCCTGCGGCAGGCCCTTTCAGTGGCGCAAGAAATGGAAGGACGTCTGGGAGGAGGTTCGCTACTGCTCGGATCGCTGCCGCAGGACCCGCAACGACCGCAGAAACCAAGCCCGGATCTCTGCCTAGGAGTTTGTTGCCAATAGAGCAGCGAGCCCCTGGTCACGACGAATCCCGGTGAGGTGAGCTCTGAGGTCTACCTCTCCCGCTGAGCTGGTTCATTGGGGCGAGGTTGACTCAGCCCTGGCGGCATTGCCAGGGTCTCTACCCCTCATCCCGTCGCTGCTGCCCAGAGCTGCTGCTGTGATCGCCTGTACCGGAACAACTTGAGCAGGTTGTGGGTGGCAGCGATCAGATGCCATTCACCATCGACCTTCTCCAGGCCCCGCAAGAGAAACCGCCGCAGGCCCCGGCCTTCCTTGATCTGGCCGTTCACCGGCTCCACGATCGCTTTGCGCTGGGCGTAGATCCTGGATCCCTTCTTGCTTCTGATCTTGCGGGCCATGCGGGTTCTGGCGTCGGCATCTCTGGGCAGCGGTCCTCGCTGTGGCGGTGGCGGCTTCCCATGCGGCAGACGGCCGGTGGCGATGTAGGCGTCAATGCCAAGGTCCTCACAGTGACCTGCGTTGTCGTCGCTCCAGTAGCCCGCATCCATCGTCATCACGTCCGGCAGTTCACCGGCGCTGGCGGCGATCCGCTCCAGCATGGGCTCCAGGTGCTCCACGTCCGGTGGCTGGTTGCTGACGCCCACCGCCACGATCACCTGGTGGTCACTGTCGACCGCCAGCTGGCAGTTGTAGCCCTGCAGGTAGGTGCCGCCGGACTGCATGAGGTGGCTGTCGGAATCTGTGAAATTCCGTTGGGTCTTGGCCGTCGGTGTGCCGTCAGCCTTTCTCGCCAGACCACGCCTGGGCATCGCGTCAGAGGCGAGTGGCTCCAGATCTGGTGGCTCGAGGCCAGCGCTCTCGGCGGCCTCGATGGCTTTGTCCCCCGCCGCTGCTGCCTTTGCCGCTGCGGCTTCCGCTTTCCTGTTCAGCTCGGCCTGCTCAGGGGCCGATCCATCCGATTCCTCGGCTGCGGTCGCTTTGGCTCTGGCCTTCTCGGCTTCCTCCTGCCGCTGCCGCGCTGCAGCTGCAGCGGTTTCCGCCTCCATCTCCTTGCGGGCCTGACGGATTTTTGCGAGGCGGCCCTGCTTGTGGCGCAGCTCATCGGGAAGTTCACTGCCCAGGTTTCCTTTGCCGTAGCGCCGGTCTTCCTGGGCATCCAGGATCTCGGCCTTGCGGATCAAGGCGTTGATTTCCTTCTGGAGCTCCTTCTCCGCCCTGAGCATCCGCTCGTGGCTCATCGCCTTGTGCTTGGAGGCATTGGCCTGCACCTTGGTGCCATCGAGGGCCACATGGCCCAGGCTCACCATCCCCGCCTTCTGGCACAGGCGCAGGATCTGAATAAACAGGCCCTTGAGGGCATCAAGGTTGCGCCGGCGGAACTCGCTGATTCGGCTGTGGTCCGGCTGCTGGTTGCCGGTCAGCACGCGGAATGCCAGATCCTCGTAGCAGGCCCGCTCGATCTTCCTGGAGGAGACGATGCCCACGCAGTAGGCGTAAAGCAGCAGCATCGTCATCATGCGTGGATCGAATCCCTTCTCTCCGCGGGGGTCCTTGGCCTGAGCGGGTACGAGGATCGCGGAGAGATCCAGCTCATCCACCAGGTCCAGCAGGAAATACACCTGGTGGTCTTCTGAGAGCCACTCACGCGGTGACGGCGGCAGCAGGGTGGCCTGCTGCGGCTGCCAGGGGCGAAAGGTCTTGCGCTTCTGCATGCCCGAGTGTATCGCCCAGATCCATTGCAGTCACTGGGATCTGGGCAGATTGATGGGCGGCTGTGGAGAGACTGGGTGCTGATCTATGCGCGACAGGCTCCTAGGTCGTGTAATCGGCGTTGATGCGCACGTACTGGTCGGAGAGATCGCAGCCCCAGGCGCAGCCCTGGCCGGGACCCTTGCCCACCACCAGGCGGATCAGCACCGTGTCGCCGCCGGGTCCAGGCCCGCCGAGATAACTGCCGGCGGCGCGATCCTTCAGATACTGCGAAGCGGCCGGGCGATCGAAGGCCAGGGGCTGGCCGGCCGCCATCAATTGGTGCTCCCCCAGCCAGAGGGCCACCGCCTCCGGATCGAAAGCCACGCCGGCGCGGCCCGCCGCTGCCACGATCCGGCCCCAGTTGGGGTCGCGGCCGTGCACGGCGCACTTCACCAGCGACGAGCCGCAGATGGTGCGGGCCATGGCGCGGGCGCCGGCCTCATCGGCTGCCCCCTCCACCCGCACCTCGATCAGGCAGGTGGCGCCCTCGCCGTCGCGGGCGATGGCGCGGGCCAGGTGTTGCGACACCGCCGTCAGGCCGGCCTCCAGCGCGTCGAAGTGCTCGGGGCTCAAGGGCTCGCCGGCTGCAAACGCCAGGTAGGTGTCATTGGTGCTGGTGTCGCCGTCCACCGTGATCGCATTGAAGGAGCGATCCACCGCCCGCCGCACCATCGCCTGCCACAGCTCGGCAGGCACACCGGCATCGCAGGTGAGGGTGCCCAGCATCGTGGCCATGTCGGGGTGGATCATCCCCGAGCCCTTGGCCATGCCGCCGAGGCGCACCCGCCGGCCGCCCAGATCCGCCTCCAGGGCCAGTTGTTTGTCGATCAGATCCGTGGTGAGGATCGCCGTGGCGGCAGCGGCGCCGCCCTCGGGGCTGAGCGCGGCCACCAGCGGATCGAGGCCCGCCACCAGGGTGTCCATCGGGATCGGCACGCCGATCACACCGGTGGAGCAGATCAGCACCTCCTCGGCCGCCAGGCCCAGCCGATCGGCCACCGCCTGGGTGGCCCGCAGGCTGTCGATCAGGCCGCGATCGCCGGTGCAGGCATTGGCCTGGCCGGAGTTGGTGAGCACCGCCCGGGCCCGGCCGCCGCTGGCCGCCAGCCGCTCGGCGCAGAGGTCAACGCAGGCGGCGCGCACCAGCGAGGTGGTGAAGGTGCCGGCGCAGATGGCCCCCTCCGGGGCCAGCACCAGGCAAAGATCCGGGTTGCCCGAGGGCTTCAGGCCGGCCGTGACCGCCGCGGCCAGGAACCCGGCCGGCGCCGTGACGCCGCCGGTGATCGGATGCCAGAGGGCGGAGAGGGAACCGGCGGACATGGAACGGCGGCGGCGGAAACGGCAGGCGGCCAACCACGCGGCTTGGAAACGCCTGGGCCAATCCTGCCCTGACGGACGCTGGCAACCCCCCTAGCCTGCGTTCAAGGCCGCAGCACGACGCCGATGGCGATCTGGGAGAAGGTGCGCAGCGAGTTCATCGACGTCATCGAATGGCCCGAGCAGGGGGAGTCTGAGGGCCCCGATGCCGATGCCGGAGCCACCCTGGTGTGGCGGTTTCCGCGCCAGGGCAACGCCATCAAGATGGGCGCCCAGCTCACGGTGCGCCCAGGCCAGTGGGCCGTGTTCGTGAACGAGGGGCGCATCGCCGATGGTTTCGGGCCGGGCCGCTATGTGCTGGAGACCCGCAACCTTCCCTTCCTTACCAGCCTGCTCTCCCTGCCCTACGGGTTCGAGAGCCCGTTCAAGGCGGAGGTGGTGTTCGTCGCCACCCGCCAGTTCACCAACCTCAAATGGGGCACCCGCCACCCGGTGCTGGTGCGCGACCGGGAGCTGGGGCCGGTGCGGCTGCGGGGATTCGGCACCTACGCCCTGCAGGTGCGGGATCCGGCCCAGCTGATGCGCGAAGTGACCGGCAGCCAACCGCACTTCAACATCGAGGGGATCAGCGAGCAGCTGCGCAACCTGATCGTGACCCGCCTGGCCGACCTGCTGGGCGAGAGCGAGCACCCCGTGCTGGACCTGGCGGCCAACTACGACGAACTGGCTGGCGAGCTGGGCCAACGACTGGCGCAGGAGGTGGAGGGCTACGGACTGGCCTTCACCAGCCTGCTGATCGAGAACCTGTCGCTGCCGCCGGAAGTGGAGGCGGCCCTCGATCGCCGCAACCAGATCGCCCTCAGCGGCGACCTGCAGGCCTTCACCACCTATCAGGCCGGCATCGCCATGGAAAAGGCGGCGGCCAATCCCGGCGGCGAGGCGGCGGCCGGGGTGGGGATGGGTATCGGCCTGGCGATGGCCCAACGGCTGGCTGGAACGGCGGCAGCCTCGGGGCCGCCGGCAGCAGCTCCAGGAGCAGGCGCATGGCCGGGGGCCGGCACACCTGCCCGCCACTACCACCTGCTGGCAGGCCAGCAGCAGCTCGGGCCCTACACCGCCGAGCAGCTGCTGGTGCTGCGGGACCAGGGCCAGCTCACAGCCGCCAGCCTTTTGTGGCATCCGGGCCTGGAGACCTGGCAACGGGCCGCCGATCTGCCCGAGCTGGCGGTGCTGCTGCAGGCGCCACCACCCCCTCCGCCCATTCCTCCAGCGGTGCCAGAGCCATGAAGTGCGCCTGCTGCGCCGCACCCCTTCCCCCCCAGGCCGTGGTCTGCGCCTACTGCGGCAGCCGCCAGGACGTGGACCTGCAGAGCTGGGTGCAGGCCGAATCGATCGGCCCGATGCAGGATCTCAGCTGCCCGGATTGCCGCCAGTCCCTGGAGGAGCTGCGGCTGGGGGGCGATCCGCCGCTGGTGGTGGGCCGCTGCCACACCTGCCTGGGGCTGTTCCTGGGCCACGGCGTGCTGGAGCAGCTGCTGAGCCAGGCGGTACGACCATCGATCGACATCGACGGCCCCAGGCTGAACAGCCTGGTGGAGCAGGCAGCCGGCAGCAGCCCACCGCTGCGCTACCGCCACTGCCCCGTCTGCGACGACCTGATGAACCGTAGCCTCTACGGCAAGCGCAGTGGCGTGATCGTGGACCGCTGCCGCGACCACGGGCTCTGGCTCGATGCCGGCGAACTGCGGCAGTTGATGGAATGGGCCCATGCAGGCGGACTGCTGCACCACGCCGCCCGCATGGAGGAGGAGCAACGGGACCAGGAGCGGCGCCGGCGGCAGGACGAGGTTGAACGTCGTGCCGGCGAACAGGAGCTGCAGAACCTGGAGTCCGGCGGCCGCCAGACCGACTGGCTGGACGCCGACCTCGCCACCCTGTTGACCCGAGGGTTGCAGCGCCTGTTGGGGGGCTGAGGATGGTTGGCAGCAACCGTGGCACTGGAAGCAGCAGTGGCAGTGGCAACCGGTCGCGGGGGGAGCGGTGGCGGGGCCGGCAGCGGCGGATCGGCCTCACAGGCGGTATCGCCAGCGGCAAGAGCACGGTGGGACGGATCCTGGCTGAAAGCTTCGGACTGCCGGTGCTGGATGCCGACACCTACGCCCGCGAGGCCCTGGCCGCTGGGAGTGTCGGGGCGGAGGCCGTGTTGGCGCGCTATGGCCCGGTGGTGAGGGCCAAAACCAGCAGCAACGGCACCGCAGCGATCGATCGCGCCGCCCTCGGCAGGATCGTCTTTGCTGATGCGGCCGAGCGCCTCTGGCTGGAGCAGCTGGTGCATCCGCGGGTCAGAACCCGGTTCGATCAGGAGCTGCAGCGGCTGGCGGCTGAACCGGTGGTGGTGCTGATGATCCCGCTGCTGTTTGAAGCAGGTCTCGACAACCTCTGCAGCGAGATATGGCTGGTGGATTGCGACGCAGCCGAGCAGAGGCAGCGCCTGCTCCACCGCGACGGGCTAGCGGAGGCGGAGGCCCTTCGTCGCATCCACGCCCAGTGGCCCCTGGAGCGCAAGCGGGCCCTGGCAGACCGTCTGATCGACAACCGGGGAACGAGCGATGCGCTCACCAAAGCGGTGGAACGGGCCCTCGCGGCGGCTGGTCAGAGTCAGTGAAACGGGATGGTGCGGTTCCAGGCAGGCGACTGCGTTCCGGGATCGCCACCACGGGATCTCCCCGGTCCCAGCGCCCTGAGTCGGGCCCTCCGCAATGACGCCCCTGCTCAGCGCGAAACCACTTGGTGATCACGTACTTGCAGCCTTGCCGCACCGGCAGAGCTTCATGGAGCACGTAGGGGTTGGGGGATCCATCGGCCATCAGATTGTTCCAGGCCAGGGCCAGCCCCGGCACCGGCGTGAAGGAGCGATCCAGCAGGCGGAAGCGGGTTTCGCCGCCGGCCTCCACGGCATTGAGGTAGATCATCACCGTCCAGGTGCGCTGCCCCCCCGGGCGGGTGTGGTGCCGGTATTCCTCGGTGCCGGGGGTGAACCAGTCGGTGTGCTCGCGGAAGTACTCCCCCACTGCGTAGCGCTGCCCCTGCAGCCCCTCCGAGAAGGCCGGATCCACACCCAGCAGCTCCGCCAGGCGTCGATCGAGATCCGCAGCCAGAGCGCGATCACCATCCCGCAGGTGACAGGTGCGGCTGGTTCGATAGTCCGCCGGCCCCTGGGTCACGGTGGATGGTTGCAGGGATCCATCGATCGCCACCCGGATCACGTCACACTCCTCCGCCGAGAGGAACCCAGGGATCTCGTACACCTGTGCCAGCGGGGTATCGAGACGCCAGGCGCGGGGACGCTGGCGTGGATCGGTGAGGCGGGCCTGGAACCAGTGAAGCCAGGATGCCTGAGGAGCTCCCGGAGATGGCTCCGCCGGTACCGCCCCTGGCAAGCGAAGGCATGTCCTGGATGGAGCCTCTCCCTCCAGGACGGCGGTGATGGCTTCCGCCGTGAAGCCCTGGGCCAGTCCCCGCTCGATCAGTCCGAGGCGGTCGCAGCCGCGGTCGCGGTTGAGCCGGAACCACTCCTGCCACTCTGGAGGAATCGTTGCCACGGCTCACTCTGCAAGACACTGTTCCAGGTTGCTGGACTGGCAGGCCGTCTGCACGCCCGCAGGCTCAGCTCTCCGTCAGAGCGGAGATCATCCGTGTCACGCAGGCCTCGGGGCCCAGCTCCCCGGAAGCCACGATCACGTCGTAGCTGCAGAAACGATGAACCACGCCCACCAGGCCACGGGCTCGACCGAGAACGCGATCGCCGCGTCTGCATGGATGCGGGCCAGCTCTCGATGGCAACGCAATGCTCCATCCAGAGAGGCTCACCACCTGCTGGGATTTGGACGTCACTCTCTGGGCCTCAGGGAGCCGCCATTGCAGAAGCGTGTCGCCCAGGCCTTGATCACTTCCCTGTTGTCATCCGGCGTACTCTGCGAGTGCCACTGCACTGAAGTGGAATAGCAGGCATCCCAGATTTTCGCCTGCCGGGCAAGGGGCACCAGGGATGCCGCCATGACAACGGCGCTGACTGTTGTGATCAGCTGAAGAACGATGCCTGCATGGGCACGGACCATTTCCCGCGAAGTCGGTTTCTGATCGGTGTGCTCGCTCATGGTGGGGTTGCTATGAAATCAGAATGGATTTCAGCCATTGTGGTCGCTATCAGCCGCCACCTTTGATGCTCGTATGGGTCGTTAACACCGCTGGGCGACGATCAATCTCTTGATGATCGTCCAGAGATGGCGTTGAGCAAGGGTATTCCCTGAAGCCTCAGCCCTTCAGCTTCTCCAGCAGGATCTGGTTGGCCAGCTTTGGATCGGCTTTGCCGCCAGTCTTCTTCATCAGCTGGCCCACGAAAAAGCCCTGGAGTTTGTTCTTGCCGCCCCGGAAGGCTTCGACTTCGGTGGGATGGGCTGCCAGCAGCTCCTCCACGATGGCGGTGATCGCCGCTGGATCACTGATCATGCCAAGGCCACGCTCCGCCACGATCGCCTTGGGTGAGCCGCCTTTCTCGAGCAGTTCGGGCAGAATCTCCTTGGCGATCTTGCCGCTGATGACTCCGGATTCGATCATCTGAACCATCTCGGCCAGCTGGGCAGCCTGAAACGGCAGTTCGGTGATCAGGAGTCGGTTGGCATTCACGTACGCGGCAATGTCACCGGTCACCCAGTTGGTCACGGCTTTGGGATCTCCCCCGGCAGCCACGGCGGCTTCAAAATATTCGGCCATGGCGCGCTCATCGGTGAGCACGCGGGCGTCGTAGATCGAAAGGCCGAGCTGATCGGCGTAGCGATGGCGCTTCGCGGCTGGAAGTTCGGGAAGCTCGGCGCGCCAGGATTCCCGCTGCTCCGCGCTCACCTCGATCGGTCCAAGATCGGGGTCAGGAAAGTAGCGGTAGTCGCTGGCACCTTCCTTGCTGCGCATGCTCTTGGTGAGCTGCTTGGCTTCGTCCCAGAGGCGGGTTTCCTGCACCACCGGCTCGCCGGCCTCATAGGCCTTGATCTGCCGCTGAATCTCATACTCAATCGCCTTCTGAATGGCAGAGAAAGAGTTCATGTTCTTGATCTCCACCTTTGTGCCGAAGGGGGCATCGGGTCCGCGGCGCACGGAGATGTTCACGTCGCAGCGCAGGGAACCCTCCTGCATGTTGCCGTCGCTGACGCCCAGATAACGCATGATCCTGCGAATCTCGGAGGCATACTCAGCGGCCTCACGGCCGGTGCGTAGATCAGGCTTGCTGACGATTTCCGCCAATGCCACCCCGGCGCGGTTGTAATCCACCAGTGAATGGGTGGAGCCAGCCAGGCGATCACTGCCGGCATGCACGAGCTTGCCGGCATCTTCCTCCATGTGAAGCCGCTCGATGCCGATTGTTTTCAGGTAGGTTTCCTTACCCTTCTCAGCCACCTCCACTTCGATCCAGCCATTTTCGGCGATGGGTTCGTCGTACTGGGATATCTGATAGTTCTTCGGCAGATCGGGATAGAAATATTGCTTGCGATCGAACTTGCTGTGCTCGGCGATCCTGAGGTTGAGGGCCATGGCGGCCTTCACCGCATACTCGAGCACCCGCTGGTTGAGTACCGGCAGGGTGCCGGGCAAGCCGCACACCACCGGATCGATATGGGTGTTGGGGTCGTCGCCGAAGGCGGTGGAAGCGCAGGTGAAGATCTTGCTGTCGGTGCCCAGCTGCACGTGGGTCTCGAGGCCGATCACCGCCTCCCAGGCAGCCTCAGCCGTGGCCTTTGCAGCAGCCCCTGCCATCACCGTTCTCCAGATCCCATGCGTGGGCTGATCCTATGGGGAGCGCCGCTGGAGCCTCCGGGCGGGTCGTGATCGCAGCGCTGTGCGGTGCATGCGCCGAGCGGTGCGTGCATGACTCGCGCCCTGCGGGGCCCAGCTGGAACACTGGAGGGCCCGATTCCAGACGTTCCCGTGGACCAGGCGGCTGCCGACCGCGACCCCGTGCTGATCCTGGGTGGTGGGCTGATGGGCCTGGCCATCGCCCATCAGCTCGCCCGCCGCGGCACAGCGGTGCTGGTGCTCAGCCGGCGCCGCAGCGAAGCCGCCGGCTTCGTGGCCGCTGGCATGCTGGCGCCCCACGCCGAAGGATTGCAGGGCAGCCTGCTGGAGCTGGGTCAGCAGTCGCTGCAGCGGATCCCTGCCTGGGTCGCCCAGATCGAAGCGGACGGCGGCAGCTCCTGCGGCCTGCGGCCCTGCGGCATTGTGGTTCCCTTCCCCACCATCGCCGAACGGGACCGCTACCCCACGGCTGCCTGGGGCCAACCCCTCGACCGCGCTGCCCTGGAGCGCGAGGCACCCGGCATCGGCCCTCGCTGGCAGGCGGGTCTGCTGTTTGAGCAGGACGGCCAGATCGACAACCGCCGCCGCCTGATGCGCGCCCTGGAGCGGGCCTGCGTGGCCCTGGGTGTGGCCTTCCAGGAGGGCAGCGAGGTGCTGGAGCTGCAGCAGAACGGCCGTGGCGCCCTGGCGGGAGTGCGCCTGCGGACGGCCGAAGGAGACGAGCGCCAGTTACCGGCCCGCCGCGCCGTGCTCACGGGCGGGGCCTGGAGCGCCAGGCTGCTGCCCCAGCTGCCCGTGTTTCCGGTCAAGGGGCAGATGTTGTCGCTGCAGGGGCCGCGCCAGGCCCTGCAGCGGGTGATCTTCGGCCCGGGCACCTACCTGGTGCCGCGGCACGACGGGCTGCTGGTGGTGGGAGCCACCAGCGAGCCGGAGGCGGGCTTCGCCGACGGGCTGACGCCCTTCGGGCAACGCCAGTTGCAGGACGGCATCGCGGCCTTGCTGCCTCAGGCGAGCCAGTGGCCCCCCATGGAGCGTTGGTGGGGGTTTCGCCCCTGCACCCCGGATCAGGCGCCGCTGCTGGGCCCGAGTCCGATCGAGGGGCTCTGGCTCGCCACCGGCCACCACCGCAATGGCGTGCTGCTGGCAGCGATCACGGCGGAACTGCTGGGCTTTGCCCTGGATCCGGAGGGCCAGTCAGTCGAGCAGGACCTGCCCGCAGGCATCAGGTCCTGCCTGCTGGAGGCGTTTCGTTGGGACCGCTTCATGGCGCCTTCGGTCTCTCCTCCTGGTGCCTCTCCCCAGAGCGCCCGGCAGTCAGGCACGGTGAACGCGGCTCCGGTTCAGCCGCCAGGGTGAAGCTCTCCATCCCTGCATCGCGCAGCCCCCTGCTCAGGTGGGCGGGGCGATGCCCCCTCAATGGCGAAGGCCCGCAATCCGAACACCGTTACAGGCTCGGGCCAACACTTCACCATCGGACCGCCCCAGCGGCACGACGCCCACCAGACCGTTGAACAGCACCACCCGACGGCCGCGACTGACACTCACCAGTGGTGGACCGGTGCCCTACAGCTGGACCGCCGCCAACGGGGCCTTCTCCCATGGACGTGGCTTGAGGCCCAGTTCCCCCGCGATACGGAGTCGGAGGCTGCCTCCACTGGCCAGCTGCACTTGCAGGTGTCCGGGGTGCTGGGTGCTGGGTGCTCAGCACGGGGAGAGGGCCCATTCACCGCCTTCCGCAACGAGGCGGCAGCCTCAGCCTTCGGTACGCCACGGCTGGTCGGAAGGGGTCCACTCGCTCAGCTCCGAGGGCTGGAACCACAGGCCGATCTCAAACTCAGCGGTTTCCGGGGCATCGGAGCCATGGATCACATTGCGGCCGATGTTCACCGCCAGGTCACCGCGGATGGTGCCGGGCTCAGCCTCGAGGGGCTTGGTGGCACCAATCAGCTTGCGGGCGCTGGCGATCACGCCATCGCCTTCCCACACCATCGCCACCACAGGGCCGCTGGTGATGAACTCCACCAGGCCGGCGAAGAACGGGCGCTCACGGTGCACGCCGTAGTGGTTCTCTGCCAGCTCACGGCTGGGGGTGAGCTGCTTGAGGCCCACCAGCTTGAAACCCTTGCGCTCGAAGCGGCCGAGGATCTCGCCCACCAGGCCGCGCTGCACGCCATCGGGCTTGATGGCAACAAAGGTGCGTTCGGCAGCCATGAAGTCGGAAACATCGGATCGGGCCCATCGTCCGCGCCGGCCCTGCCGCTTGGCAAGCACACCGCTTCAGCCAACCGGTCCCGCGGCCGCCGCTCAGGGCTTCAGGTCCGCACTGCCTAGATTTCGCCTGCTGCTCCGTCGCCGTTTCCATGGTGCTCGCCCAACCCTCCCTCGCCGGCGAGCTGGCCATGGCGGCGTCCGGGCCTCCCACCTGGACCCCCGCCGACAGCGCCTCCCTTTACGGCCTCGACGGCTGGGGCGATCCCTACTTTTCGGTGAATGCCCGCGGCCATGTGCTGGTGCAGCCCCAGGGGGAGAGGGGCGGATCCCTGGATCTGGTCGAGCTGGTGCAGGGGCTGCAGGGCCGCAACCTGTCGCTGCCCCTGCTGATCCGCTTCGACGACATCCTCGAAGACCGGCTGGAGCGCCTCCATGCCGCCTTCGCCCGCGCCATCGCCCAGTACGGCTACGCCGGGCGTTACCAGGGCGTCTTCCCGGTGAAGTGCAACCAGCAACGCCATGTGGTGGAGCAGCTGGTGGAGAGCGGACGGCGCTGGCACTTCGGCCTGGAGGCCGGCAGCAAGGCCGAACTGCTGATTGCCCTGTCGCTGCTCGACGACCCCGAGGCCCTGCTGATCTGCAACGGCTACAAGGACCAGCGCTATATCGAGACGGCGATCCTGGCCCGGCGTCTCGGTCGCCAGCCGGTGGTGGTGATCGAGCAGGCCGATGAAGTGGAACGGATCATTCGCGCCAGCCAGGAGCTGGGGGCTGCTCCCTTCCTGGGCATCCGGGCCAAGCTCTCCACCCGCAGCACCGGCCGCTGGGGCAGTTCGGTGGGGGAGAAGGCCAAGTTCGGCCTGTCGATCCCGGATGTGCTGGCCACGGTGGAGGCCTTGCGCAAGGCCGACCTGCTGGGGGATCTGAAGCTGCTGCACTTCCACGTCGGCAGCCAGATCAACGACATCGCCGTCCTCAAGGACGCCCTGCAGGAAGCCGGGCAGATCTATCTGCAGCTGGTCCGACTGGGGGCACCAATGGGGTTCCTCGATGTGGGCGGCGGCCTCGGCATCGACTACGACGGCAGCCGCACCGCCACCGCCGCCTCCACCAACTACTCCCTGCAGAACTACGCCAACGACGTGGTGGCCACGGTGCGGGAGTGCTGCGAACCGCACGGGATTCCGCTCCCCACCCTGGTGAGCGAGAGCGGCCGCGCCATCGCCAGTCATTTCTCGGTGCTGGTGTTCGATGTGCTCGGCCGCAGCGGCGTGCCGGGAACCGTGCCGCCGCCGCAGGAGAACGAACCGCTGATCGTTCGCAACCTGCGCGACACCCTGGCCGGCATCACGGGGGTCGTGCAGGGCAGGGACAGCGAAGCCAAGGCTGAAGCCCCAGGCCTCGACACCACCGCCGCAACCACTGCTGAACCCGGGGACGTTCCCCCGCTGGAGCGGCTGCAGGAGGCCTGGAACGACGCGATCAAGTTCCGCGACGACGCTCTGGCCGCCTTCCGGCTCGGCTACCTCAGCCTGCCGGAGCGGGCCATGGCCGAACAGCTCAGCTGGGCCTGCGCCGAGGCCATCGCCGGGCAGCTGCCGGCCAGCGGGCCGATCCCCGAGGATCTGCGCGCCCTGCGGGCGGCCCTGGCCAGCACCTACTACGCCAATCTCTCGGTGTTCCGCTCCGCTCCCGACACCTGGGCGATTGATCAGCTCTTCCCGGTGATGCCGATCCACCGGCTCGACGAACGGCCCGACCGGCTGGGCAGCTTCGCTGACCTCACCTGTGATTCAGACGGCAAGCTGGCCCGCTTCATCGACCGCGGCCAGGTGAAGCCCCTGTTGGAACTGCACGATCTGAATCCCGGTGAGCCCTACTGGATCGGCCTGTTCCTGGCGGGGGCCTACCAGGAGGTGATGGGGAACCTGCACAACCTGTTCGGCAGCACCGATGCCGTGCACATCCGCCTCGGGGCCGGCGGCGGCTACCGAGTCGACCATGTGGTGCGCGGCAACACCAACGCCGAGGTGCTCGAGGCGATGGAACACGACCCGGAGCTGCTGCTGGAGCGGCTCCGGGTGGCCAGCGAGGCGGCGATCGGCCGCGGCGACCTGCGGATCAGCGAAGTGCGCCGCCTGATGGATCACCTCGAAACCAGCCTGCGCCAGACCACCTACCTGCAGAGCTGACGGTGTCCAGCGCTAGCAACGGCCCAGGCAGGCCCGCAAGCCGCGTAGCTTTTCCCATCGGCCGCGCCAGCAGGGATCGGTGACCTGTCTGTACCGCAGCAGCGTGCAGCTCTTGCACTGGAGCAACAGGCGACGCAACACCGCCACCATCGCAGGATTCAACATCTGGAGATGATTCAGTGAGCCGAAGATGATCCGCCCACCTGACAGCGCTGGCAGAGGGGAGGCTTCCGGCATCACTTCCGGCATCACTTCCGACGGACGAAAGACGAACTGATTATGTCAGCCGCACAGACGCTCCAGTCCGCTCTCCTTGTGAGTGGCAATTTCCCCCTCGGGATCCAGCCCAGCCATCGGTGAGGCGGTAGTCGAGGCTCGACAGACCGGTGAGGAAGAAATAGCCGAGCCAGACCTATGCCACGGGTATGGCCAACGGGATCGATCAGCCGTTTTCAGCGATTTCATGATATCGGCGATTGCCATGAAGCGCGATAGCACCGACAGATCCTCCGCGGAGTCGCCGCCCGCCAGCACAGCATCGAGCCGTTCGATGGCTGAAGGATGGGTGGATATTGATGGGCTGCTCTTCAGGAGCTGCAGGAACCGTTCCACCACTGTCCAATGGCAGGCGATCTCCTGGATTGCCCAGCCTGTCCAGTCCTACCGATGGCGGCAGCATCGGACATAGGCGCCAGAATCGGGGCATTCCTCCTCTGAAAGATCGACGGCATGGGTCGCTGGAGCTTTGCCCTGCCGAGCCGTGATCGGATCCGCAGCCGCATCCTGACCCTGCTCAAGGGTATGGCCCCCTACGGCATGGCGGCCCTGCTGCTGCTGGGCCTGCAGCGCAGCCGGATCGCCGAAACCCTTGATCTCCTCCTCTACGACCTGGTCACCAGTCAACGCCCGGCGCCGGCTGGCAAGGCTCTGCCGATCACCATGATCGGCCTGGATGAGTCCGACATCCAGGCCTACGGCTGGCCGATCGAGGATGGCCTGCTCTGCCGGGCCATCGAGCGGCTGGGGCAGGAGGGGGCGGTGGCGATCGGCCTGGATCTGTACCGCGACAAAGGCATGGGGCCGAACCAGGCCTGCCTGCGGCAGCTGGTGCAGAGCGAGCCCCGTCTGGTCACGATCTTCAACGTGGCCGAGGGCATCGAGCCGATCCCCGGAGCTCCCCCCGAACGGCAGAGCTTCAACGATCTGGTGGTGGATGCCGATGGGGTGATGCGCCGCGATCTGGTCCACGTGGCCGGGCAGGATGAAGCCACCGTGTCCCTGGCCCTGCGGCTGGCGGAGGTGGCCAGCGGCAGCAAGACCCTGCGCGGCACTCTCGATCAGGGCTCGGCGCCTGGCCCCTGGCTGGAGACCGAGTCCGGCGGATACCGCGGGCTCGATGCAGCGGGCTACCAGCAGATGCTGCCGTTCCGCCAACCGGGCAGCTTTCCCACCTGGAATCTGCAGGCCCTGCTGGCGGGCCAGGTACCGGCGACGCAGATCCAGGGTCACATCGTGCTGATCGGCAGCACGGCGCCATCCCTGCGGGATCTGTTCGAGATTCCCCACACCCGCTTCACCAGTGGTGCCAAGCAGCTGCTGATGCCAGGCGTGGAGATCCATGCCCTGCGGGTGGCGGCCCTGCTGGAACGACAGAATGGCGATCTGCGGCTGCATGTCTGGACCTCTTCAGGCCAGCTGGACCTGGCCCTGGAACTGCTGGCCGTGGTGCTCGGGATCGGCCTCGGGGAGGCCTTCAGGACCCTGCGGCGCAGTGTGGTGGCGGTGGCTCTGGTGGGGCTGGGACTGGCCGGGGGGCTGATGGCACTGCTTTGGCTTCAGCACGCCTGGATCGGTGCCGTCACCCCCCTGGCCGGCCTCTCTCTGATGGCCGGTGCCGGCTGGTTGCGCCGCGGCGCCGCCAGCCAGCAGCAACGCCAGCAGATTCAGCGGCTGCTGGGCCAGACCACCTCCCCGGCGGTGGCCAAGCAGCTCTGGGAGCAGCGAGAGGAGTTGCTGAGCGACGGACGCTTCGAGGGCCGCCAGCTGCCGGTCACGATTCTGTTCTCCGATACCTGCAGCTTCACCAGCGTGTCCGAGCAGCTCCAGCCAGCTGAACTGCTCAGCTGGCTGAACCGGGGGATGGCCTACTGCGTTCCGGCGATCACCAAACGGGGCGGCATGGTGAACAAGTTCACCGGCGACGGCTTCCTGGCCGTGTTCGGAGCACCGGTGAGCAACAGCCCCAGGGCCGATGCCCGTGCCGCGATCGAAACCGCCCTGGACATTCAGAACGGCCTGGACACCATCAACCAGGAGCTGGCCCGCGAAGGGGCCCCGGCGATGCACCTGCGCATCGGCATCCACTCCGGGGAAGTGCTGGCCGGTTCGATGGGCAGCAGTGAACGCCTGGAATATGCCGTGATCGGCGACACCGTGAACTGCGCCTCCCGGCTGGAGAGCATCGACAAAACCCGCCAGGACAACATCTGCCGGGTGCTGGTGTCATCGGCGACCCGGGCGCTACTGCCTGAAGACTGGGCCCTGGAGTGGGAGCACTGGGGCGAGCTGCAGGTGAAGGGCCGGCAGGAGCCACTCGACATCTGGGAGCTGCGCGGCGCAGCGCTCAGAGACAGCGCACCGGCAGCTCCGCCGGCCACTCCCCATTGACCACATCCGTCATCCCGAAGGCCTTGGCCACCTGGGCCCGCGGCACGGTGGAGCCACAGAACCTGCGCAGTTGCTGCAGGGCAGTCTGCAGGGGCTTGTCCTCCGGCGTGCTGTCGTTATCAGCCACCAGCAGGCTCACCGCTGGCGGAGATTCCGACTGGACGAAGGCCAGGGGATTATTGGCTGCGGTGGCACTGCCTTCCTCGCATTTGTAGGCCGATTCCCAAACGGTGGGCACTTTCAGTGCCGACACAGCGAGCAGGGTGACACCCGCAGGAGACGCCGGCAGCAGCCGTTCGACACCCGACGAGTGGGCGGCATCGCTGTTGAGCGGACGGAAGGAGAGGCGCACGGGACGCGGGTTGGCGGTCGGCCCTTCCAGCAGACCGATCTGGAGGGACGAGCCCGGCGCGAACACGCTGGTGGAGGGCACCAGGTTGGCCACCAGCCTGGAACTGCACTCGCCGCGAGTTCCTCCTCCGACGCGTCGTCCGGGGAACGTGGACCGCAGGGATGACTGGGCCAGTACCTCCGGCAGCTGGCTGGCAGCCACCAGTAACAGCAGGCCAGTTAGAAGGGCGTGGCGCTGCCGGATCAAAGGCCTGGAGGTGGATGGATTGCCTTCAGGGCGACCTGCCATGGATTCGAGCCTCTCTCATCCCCTCCACCCTGAAGCAAACATAGGGATTGTGGCCAGCCCCGCCCACAGGGCTTTGCAGAGAATATGGAGAAACTGATCGGTGTTGAGCCGGTACAGGCCGCGGCACTTGCCCAGGTCGATGAACGTGTGGATTCCCCATTCCGCCAGACCCAGCAGTGGCACGCCGGTGATCCAGGCCACCAGGAAGCCGTGGATGGCGGCATGGGCGGTGAGCCACCAGCGCCAGGAGAGCACCACATCGCAGCCTGGGCACTTCTCGACCGCCATGCGATCGCTCTGCAGCGCGAAATCCCCCACTAAATGCCCCATGGCGAGCATCAGAAACAGGTTGAAGGTCACTGCGGGATCATTCACGACCGCTCGGCACATGGGGAACATTCGCACCAGAATGATCGCGGTTTGCGCCAATGGCCATGCCCGCCCTCGACCGCCTCATTCTCACGATCGGGCTGGCAGTGGGTCTTTTCGCCCTTGCCGCCATGGTGCGGCGGCGGCCACACATGCCCCCTCTTCCCCTGGCTCTCCCGCTGGTTGCACTCGGGATCCAGGCCGTCGCCAGTCTGCTGCGCGGACCCCTGCAGGGGATCGATCTGCTGGGCCTGGATATGGCGCGCTGGCTGGATACGGGCGGTGCGCTGGCGGTGCTCTATGCCCTGATCCGCCTGGCGCTCTGGGGCTGTCTGCAGGTTCCGCCGGCCCTCGGCTGGTGGCCGCCTGTTCCGAAGATCCTGCGGGATCTGCTGCTGCTGCTGGCGGCAGCGGCCGTCACCGTGCTGGTGCTGCGTGACTACGCCGGCGTCAATCTGGTGGGGCTGATCACCACCTCTGCCGTGCTCACCGCCGTGGTGGGGCTGGCGGCGCAGGAAACCCTCAAGGACCTGTTCGCCGGCATCACTCTGCAGCTGGATCCTCCCTTCCGCGAAGGCGACTGGATCGACCTGGGCGAGGCGAAGGGCACGGTGGTGGGACTCACGCTGATGAACACCCATCTGATGAGTTTGGATCGGGCTTGCGTCGTCGTTCCGAACGACACGGTGTCGCAGGCCGTGCTGCGCCGGTACAGGCAGAAGGATCCGGTGGGGAACGGCTTCAGCCTGGGGCTGGATTACAGCCTGCCGCCGGCCCAGGCGCAGCAGCTGATGCTGGCGGTGCTGCAGGAGCATCCCCGGGTGCTGGCCGATCCTCCCCCACGGATCTGGGTGGCCGAATACGGCGACAGCGCCATCGTTTACGACCTGATGGTGTGGCACTTCGACGCCACCGACGCCAGCCGGTACGACGTGCGCAGCGACCTGCTCTCCCAGATCTGGTATGCCCTGAAGCGCGCCGGCCACAGCGTTCCCTATCCGGTCCGCGAACTGCGGCCCAAGCGGCCCGACCGGGGCACCCCTCCGGCGGAACCTCTGGATTCGGAAGCACGGATGGCGCTGCTGACTGAGCACACCCTCTTCAGCAGCCTGGACACGGACCAACGGGAACACCTGGCCCGGGAAAGCCACTGCCTGCGCTTCGGCCCCGGGGAAACCGTGGTGCGCGAAGGCGATCGTGGCGACACTCTTTTTAAGATCGTCTTCGGGTCCGTGGAGGTGCTCAAGTCGGATGGGAGTACCACCTGCCACCGGGTGGCGACGCTCGGGCCGGGCGATGTGTTCGGCGAGATGACCCTCTTCACCGACGCGCCCCGCAGCGCCTCGGTGCGAACCACCAGTGAAACCCTGCTGCTGGAGGTGGAACGGCGTGACCTCCAACCGCTGCTGGAGAAGGATTCGGTGCTTCTGGAGCGCATTGCCCGGATGGTGCAGGAGCGGCAGGCAGGCCTCGATCAGCTGATGCAGCAGTGCAACCGACCCACGGAAGTGAGTGTGCTGCAACGGATGCGGCAGCTGTTCGGCGTTCTGCGGGGCTGATGGCGAGCCAGGCGGCGCGGTGTCATTGGCGCCGATGCCCTGCTTCGGCATCGGCCGGCAACCACCTTGCACACACACCTGCAAGGGCTCGATCTGGGGTCGCACCTGCGACAGCCGACTGACCCTCAGATCATTCACATCGATATCCTGCAGAGCCGAGCGCACGGCCACCTGCAGGATCCCCTCCCACAGCACTCGCACTTCGGCCCTCGCATGAATCCACCGGGGCTAGCTGTGCGAGGACTGGGCAGGCCAGCAGCAGGGCGATCCCCCATGGGCGGGAAGACGGGAAAAGGCGGGCCATGGCTGATCACCAAGGGGTGCCGAGCAACTGCATTCCACCCCAGAAGTAGGGATGCGTCACGCCATTCTCCACGCGTCGCTGTTGCGCTTGGCTCAGCCCGCTGAGCAGAGCCCGTCCGTCAGTGCCGATCACCGCATCCCCCTGAAGACGCACCGCGCCGCTGACGAACGCCTTGCGGGTCGCCTGCAGGGCCTCCGCCTTCGGCATCCCCGCATCGAGGTAGCGATAAAACTGCACGAAGAGGGCTGATGTGGCCACATCGTCCACGTACCAGAGGGTGCCGATCGCACTGCGGGAGCCCGCCTGCAAGGCCAGTCCGGCAAAGCCGAGTTCACTGTCCTTGTCTCCCAGGGCGGTGCGGCAGGCACTGAGGGTGAACAGGTCGAGCGGCTGTCCATCGCGCCGCTGGCGCAGGCTGGAGAATTCCGCCAGGCTCATCGGCCCAACACCAGAGTAAAGCTGTGCCTTGGCGGGCCCGCCAGGCAGGAACTCGGCGTGGGTCGCCACATGAACCTGCTGGAAGGCCGGATCACCCGCCTTCTCTAGCAACAGCTCAGGCGTGAAAGCTGCATCCAGGAAAGCGCGTCCCGGGATCTCGAGTGCAAGCTGATCCAGCTCCTGAGGCACCAGCGGCAGCGGTGCCAGCCCGTCGAAACGGGACGCGCCGGTGCGCAGTTGACTCTTCTCCCCCGCCGGCGGTACATCCAGTGGCATCAAACCGATCGAGGGCGTCAGCGCAATGCCGATCCGTTCCGCCAGAAATTGCTGGCCATCGTGCAGGGCCGCAAATGGAACCGCCTGCAAGCCGGCATCCGCCGATAACAGAAGCGTCGTGAGCCCCAGAGCGTTGATGTCCTGTTCCATTGGTCGGATCAAAACGTCGTAGAGCTGGCGCGCGGGCGCCAAGGGATTGGCTAGGTCCATCGGACTCTGTTTGGCCAGTTGTCCGTACCACTGCCGCAGTCGCTCGCCAAACTGCCCTGTATCCACCATGACGCGGCGGCCCACCACTTCGCCCTCCGCCGGGACGAGCGTGATGTCGAGAAAGCCTTCTCCGTTGAGACTTCCAGCTGCGGCGTCGCTGCTGAAACTCATCCGCAGCGCTCCCAACTTGTAAGGCGCGTAATTGGAGGCGCGCTGAACCCGTTGAAGCACACTTTGCACTTCCTCAGTTGTGAGGGGCGTGACACGGCGCCCTCCCGTTAGGGCGAGCTTCTCGGCAGTGTCATCGGAGGAGCGCTGTTCCCCCATCTGGAAAGCCTGAATTGCCTCGGCACTCGTCATCGGCAAGACCGCCAGTTGCAGGGGAGATCCCAGTCCATTGAGCAGATCGAGAGTGGAGGTCACTACATCCGCGGAGCGGAGAGCCTGCGCCTCCAGTAACGAACGGCTGAACGCATCCGTTTCCAGATCCGCCCGGGCCAGCCAGTCATCGCCCTCTAGATCGATTGACGTGAGATCTGCCTCCAGATCCACCTGAAACACGGTGTCGAAGGGGAGTGCCGCGAGCAATTCCTGAGTGACAGGCTCTCCGCTTGCCGGACCATCGTCAGGACGGAGGTCGAGGATCGACTCTGCCAGCAAGGCATCGCTGAGCACACCCGGCATCTCCGCAAGTTCGTCAGTGAAAAGGAAGGAACTCGTCTCCAGGGTGATTCGAATCGGTTGCTCCACAGTCACATCACCCCCTCCCCCCAGCGGCAACGGTGCTGATGCCTCCAGAGAGGGAATCACCTCCTCATCGGTGATGGGCGGCTGCTCAATCAGGGACTGAACGCTCAAGACCTGGTCCAGCAGTGACGACGAGACCGGCACTGGACTGGGGTTGGGCGATTGGCTCGACGCAGGTGTTGGCGTGGGGAGCGGAGTCGGCGTAGGACCCGGGGCTGGGATGGGCGTTGGCGTAGGTCCAGGCCCAGGAAGTGGCGTTGGCGTGGGGAGTGGGGTCGGCGTAGGACCCGGGGCTGGGATGGGGGTTGGCGTAGGTCCAGGCCCCGGAGTCGGAGTCGGAGTCGGTGTGCCACCGATGATCTGGATGGTGGCGTCGTTGAACAAGGTGGCAGGAGGTCGCGGGCCTGTCAGGAAGGCGCTGGAAGCCGTTGGACCAAGCTGAATTGTGACGCCGCCATCAATATTGAGAGCGTTCGTGTCCAAGGATCCGATTTGCACCAGGCCACCTGAAAGCCCAACGACGTTGAGGATGGTTCCGCGGCTGCCACCTCTGATGTCGATACTGGATCCATTGATCCGCAAGGAGCCGCCAATCGCGGGGGGATCAGCGATTAAGTTGGAACCAATAACTACCACATTACTTGGCAGTGAGCGTAAGCCAATGTCAATCGCTCCTCCGTTATTTTCTCCAGAAGTATTTATGTCGCTGTTTAGTATATCAATTGTCCTGCCATCCAGGCTTGTCAGGCCTCCATCGGCGGCGCCACTGGTATCCAGTAAAGTGTTCTCCAAAAGCAAAGAGCCTGAATTGCTATTTAAAGCAATTGACCCTCCTGGGGACAGAATCTGACCCTGGGACAGGCTTAGTTCGCCACTGGTCTGGTTAATGGCAACAGTGTCAAAGCCGCTGATCAGACCTCCTGATTGTGAGTAGCTATCTGTCACGTTTAGGGAGCCAGAGCCACTCACTGATCCCCCGGGAAGATTCAAGGTTGCAACCTGAAGACCAGAATCAGCAACAATGTCTCCCCCGGTATTTGTAATTAAGCTGATTGCTCCAGGGGTAGCCGCTGCCAGGCGCACGCTGCCAGAATTCAGCAATTCAGCGGTAGAGAAGGCTCCTCCCAGGAAGTTAAAGGAGCCACTTTCTGATATCTCTGTGGCTCCGGAAACGGCAAGTGATCCACCCTCCACTCTGAGTACGCCTCCAATATCCAGAGACTGCAACGACACGAAGCCAGCGCTGGAATCAAAAACAATCGATCCGCTGCCTTCTCCAATAAGCACTGAATCTACGTTGCCTAAGGTAGGAAGAGCATCCCAATTAGTAGATTCACTCCAAAGGCCACCTCCGCTGCCAAGCCAAGTCGATAGTGGGCGAGTTGTGATGCTTCCGTCTCCATCGGCACTCGTATCGACGCTGTAATTATCAAGACTTGTTCCCTCTGACGCCTGATAGTTCTCTGCTGTCAACTCCGCCGACACACGGCTTGCCGCCAACACATCCTTGCTATCGAACTGACCCTCTGTCGGCAGGGACTGCAGGTCTCCTCCCTCCCCGTCTACAAAACCGGTCAGCTGGTAATCCTCGCTGGCCAGCTCTGCTGTTGTGGTGCCGTCATACTCCTTGCTCTGCGCACTCAGCGTCACCGTGAGAGCCTTTGGCGTGATGCTTCCGTCTCCCTCGGCACTCGTATCGACGCTGTAATTATCAAGACTTGTTCCCTCTGACGCCTGATAGTTCTCTGCTGTCAACTCCGCCGACACACGGGTTGCCGCCAACACATCCTTGCTATCGAACTGACCCTCTGTCGGCAGGGACTGCAGGTTTCCTCCCTCCCCGTCTACAAAACCGGTCAGCTGGTAATCCTCGCTGGCCAGCTCTGCTGTTGTGGTGCCGTCATACTCCTTGCTCTGCGCACTCAGCGTCACCGTGAGAGCCTTTGGCGTGATGCTTCCGTCTCCCTCGGCACTGGTATCGACGCTGTAATTATCAAGACTTGTTCCCTCTGACGCCTGATAGTTCTCTGCTGTCAACTCCGCCGACACACGGCTTGCCGCCAACACATCCTTGCTATCGAACTGACCCTCTGTCGGCAGGGACTGCAGGTTTCCTCCCTCCCCGTCTACAAAACCGGTCAGCTGGTAATCCTCGCTGGCCAGCTCTGCTGTTGTGGTGCCGTCATACTCCTTGCTCTGCGCACTCAGCGTCACCGTAAGAGCCTTTGGCGTGATGCTTCCGTCTCCCTCGGCACTCGTATCGACGCTGTAATTATCAAGACTTGTTCCCTCTGACGCCTGATAGTTCTCTGCTGTCAACTCCGCCGACACACGGGTTGCCGCCAACACATCCTTGCTATTGAACTGACCCTCTGTCGGCAGGGACTGCAGGTCTCCTCCCTCCCCGTCTACAAAACCGGTCAGCTGGTAATCCTCGCTGGCCAGCTCTGCTGTTGTGGTGCCGTCATACTCCTTGCTCTGCGCACTCAGCGTCACCGTGAGAGCCTTTGGCGTGATGCTTCCGTCTCCATCGGCACTCGTATCGACGCTGTAATTATCAAGACTTGTTCCCTCTGACGCCTGATAGTTCTCTGCTGTCAACTCCGCCGACACACGGCTTGCCGCCAACACATCCTTGCTATTGAACTGACCCTCTGTCGGCAGGAACTGCAGGTCTCCTCCCTCCCCGTCTACAAAACCGGTCAGCTGGTAATCCTCGCTGGCCAGCTCTGCTGTTGTGGTGCCGTCATACTCCTTGCTCTGCGCACTCAGCGTCACCGTGAGAGCCTTTGGCGTGATGCTTCCGTCTCCCTCGGCACTCGTATCGACGCTGTAATTATCAAGACTTGTTCCCTCTGACGCCTGATAGTTCTCTGCTGTCAACTCCGCCGACACACGGGTTGCCGCCAACACATCCTTGCTATTGAACTGACCCTCTGTCGGCAGGGACTGCAGGTCTCCTCCCTCCCCGTCTACAAAACCGGTCAGCTGGTAATCCTCGCTGGCCAGCTCTGCTGTTGTGGTGCCGTCATACTCCTTGCTCTGCGCACTCAGCGTCACCGTGAGAGCCTTTGGCGTGATTTCACCTATGGCACCAGTGATGGTTTCACTCGCGAGCTGATACCCAAAAACCTTGTTTATCTCTTCGTCGACGATGGCCAGTCCAGAGACTTGTACATTTATCCCTGTACCTACATTCTTAACCCCCTGCCCCTCTAAGTCCACGAACAGACCCGAACCAGGGAGCGAGAAGTCGACGTTGTCACCATCTAGAATGCCTGTCACAACATAAGAGCTTCCTTCCAGCGTGGAGTCAGGTGTGCCGTCATACGTTTTCGAAACTGAGCCTTCAAGGCTGATTTCGATAATTGGTGAATTTCCATAAATCACTCCATTTCCTGATGCCGCTGCAATCGGTGTCCTATCGCCTTCGACCTTGCCGTATTGCTTGAAGCCACGTGGAAGAGCATTCACCTCTTCGGAGGGCTCGGCTGCATAGACAAGCCAGCGAGCTCCGAACTCCGCATCAACGCTCAGAACATAATCGCCACCATTATTCAGCAACGATCCTTCCCCAATGTTCAAGACAATAGAATCAAAGACACTATAATCATCCTTGGTGAAACTTGCGCTGATCTGTTCGTTGAGACTGATTATGTTGCCGGCATCGGTTTGAGCGTCAATCCGCACAGTTGAGCCGGATAAGGCTTGGAGCGTGACATTGCCCGCATCTGCATCTACTGATTCACCTTCTCCATATCTAGAGGGGGAAAGTTTGATGTCGATATTGCCAGTGCCTGCGTTGATCGTTGTGCCTTCGCCCATCCAAACTTCTGCTTCTCCAGGATCTCGAAATTCAAAATTTGCCAATGGATCGTTGGCGAGTAAGCTTACATCTGAGCCGTCTGTAGTAATACTGGAGTTCAGAACGATGGATCGCCCGGCCTGCAGAGAGAGGGAGCCACCAATCCCTTCAGGATTGTCGATGTTGATGTCGGATGCTGGAGTCAGCGTGATGTCATTATTTGCTTGCAGGATCACATCCGTTCCGCTGTTTGCGATCGCTTCAATCTGCGCTGGGGTCAGAATCTGATCAGAGCCGAGCATGTCAGAAGGGATGTTGCCTTCCGCCACCTGCAGCAGGCCAACACCGAACGCAGTGGCGGAATCTGTGGATGGTGAGCCAACAACAAATCGATCACCATCAAGCCCAATAATCTGTGATTCACAGCCTTCACCACAAACTGTCCCATAGCCTTGGTACGGTTGCGTACCGAGGAGCGAGTTCAAGCTGGTTGCAGGCCCAGACAAGCCAACACTGCCATCCCCCCATGTCACGGCACCCGCGTTTTCGATCAGCCCAGAGGTGGATGAGGCATCTACGAAGGGGCTGCTCACCACAAAGTTGCCATTGCTCAAGACTGTCACGCCACCCTGGCCCACACTATCGAATGAAAAAGAGCCCACCAGTGAATTGGCGGCAGTCACCGCGCCCACCGTGCTGCCACTGCTACTTCCCCATGTCACAGCACCAGCATTTGTAATCAACCCGCTAGAACCAAATGGGTCATCCCAGCTTGGGCTTATTAACACATAATTACCGGTTCCGACTTCTACAACGCCGAAACTGCCAATCCGATCATTAGTGGTAGAGCCTACCAATGAATTTGTATCGTTGACTTCGCCCACCGTGCCACCACTCCCATTCCCCCATGTCACGGCCCCCGCATCTGATATCAGCCCAGAATCGGATGGGGCATCCCAAAGGTAACTGTTCACCACATAGTTGCCATTGCTCAACGCTGTCACGCCACTAATCCCTACAGAGTCAAACGTATTCGAGCCCACCAGTGAATTCCCTGCACTCACCTCACCCACCGTGCCACCACTCCCATTCCCCCAGGTCACGGCCCCCGCATCTGAGATCAGCCCAGAATCGGATGGGGCATCCCAAAAGTAACTGTTCACCACATAGTTGCCATTGCTCAATGCTGTCACGCCACCAATCCCTACATAGTCAAACGTATTCGAGCCCACCAGTGAATTCCCTGAGCTCACTACACCCGCTGTACGCGTTCCTGTGACACTTCCATTCCCCCATGTCACAGCCCCGACATTAGAAGCAGTGAGGGAATTCCATTCGTGACTAGCCACCACATAGTTTCCATTGCTCAATGCTGTCACGCCACCCAGGCCCACTCGATCCCCAGCAAGAGAGCCCACCAGTGAATTTTCAGAGCTCACCACACCCGCAGTACGCGTTCCCGTGACACTGCCATTCCCCCAGGTCACGGCCCCTGCATCTGAGATCAGACCCGAATCGGAGGGAGCGTTCCAGGATGGACTATTTACCACGTAATTACCATTGCTCAATGGCGTCACGCCAAACTCGCCGACATA
The DNA here is from genome assembly GCF_015840915.1 of Synechococcus sp. CBW1002. Lineage (NCBI taxonomy): Bacteria > Bacillati > Cyanobacteriota > Cyanophyceae > Synechococcales > Synechococcaceae > Synechococcus > Synechococcus sp. CBW1002. The sequence goes on along the minus strand of NZ_CP060398.1, from coordinate 647,856 downwards.
ATCAAATTCATTCGAGCCCACCAAGGAATTGGTAGAACTCACCGCCCCACTGATGCCTGTTGCCCCATTCCCCCAGGTCACGGCCCCTGCATCGAAGATCAGACCCGAACGGGAGGGAGCGTTCCAGTTCGGACTGCTCACCACATAGTTGCCATTGCTCAATGCTGTCACGCCACCAGTCCCTACAGAGTCAAACGTATTCGAGCCCACCAGTGAATTCCCTGCACTCACCTCACCCACCGTGCCACCGCTCCCATTCCCCCAGGTCACGGCCCCCGCATCTGAGATCAGCCCCAAGATCACGGCCCCCGCATCTGAGATCAGCCCAGAATCGGATGGGGCATCCCAAAAGTAACTGTTCACCACATAGTTGCCATTGCTCAACGCTGTCACGCCACCAATCCCTACATAGTCAAACGTATTCGAGCCCACCAGTGAATTTTCTGAGCTCACCACACCCACCGTCCGCGTTCCCGTGACACTGCCATTCCCCCAGGTCACGGCCCCTGCATCTGAGATCAGACCCGAATCGGAGGGAGCGTCCCAGTATGGACTATTGACCACGTAATTTCCATTGCTCAATGGCGTCACGCCAAACATGCCGACATAATCAAATCTATTCGAACCCACCAAGGAATTGGTCGAACTCACCGCCCCACTGATGCCTGTTGCTCCATTCCCCCAGGTCACGGCCCCTGCATTTGAGATCAGACCCGAATCGGAGGGAGCGTCCCAGAAAGGACTGTTTACCACGTAATTACCATTGCTCAATGGCGTCACGCCATACTCGCCGACATAATCAAATCTATTCGAGCCCACCAAGGAATTGGTCGAACTCACCGCCCCACTGACGCCTGTTGTCCCATGCCCCCAGGTCACGGCCCCTGCCGCTGAGATCAGTCCAGAATCTGATGGGGCATCCCAGTCAGGACTAAGCACCACAAAGTTACCATTGCTCAGCTCAACGGCGCCATAATTTCCCACCTGATCATCAGGATTAGAACCATGCAGCGTCGACAGCAAGGCCCCGGTTTGGCCATTAAAGAGATAGACCGCTCCTGCATCGGCAGCGACTGCATCATCGTCAGGGTCGAAAGCCAGAATGTTTCCACCGCTCAGCACCAGTACATCACGTCCAAATCCCCCATACTTCACTGGATTCGGATCCACCAGATCTGTGACCAAATAGCTTCCCTCCTTTGGGGTCGCGGAGGCATCAATGATGATATTTTTGGGGTCTAGCAGCAGGGTGCCTGCCTTACCCTTTGGCGCTGACGCATCGGCCGTTCCACCAAAGGTCAGCAGTTCCTTGCCGGACACCTCCAGCAGGCCGCCATCACCGCCCTGTAGTCCGCCCTTGGCCGATACGGAGCCATAGAAACGCGTCGTATCATCCGACCAGACAATCACCGTTCCGCCATCACCTTGGCCGGTTGCATCTGCGTTCAATGTTGTGGAGAAGGTGACCGTGGTGGATCGGGCATTCGCGGCTCCGCTCGGCAGCGCCGCTCCCCGGAATCCTCCCCCCACCTGGATCGAACCGCCGCCACCGTCACCGCTGGCATCGGCACTGGCGCCCTGCAGCTGGATTGTGGTCCCACTGATCTCGATGCTGCCGCCCTGGGCCTGCTCGCCCGTGCCGATCGCCTCATAGGTGCCGGAGCTGAACAGGTTCCTTCCCGCTGACACCGTGATGCTGCCTCCGAGTTCCGTGCCGCTGGCCTGCAAGACGGACGCAGCCGACTGGATCACGTTGCCGCCCGCCTCCAGCTGGATCACACCACCGTTGCCCGCCGAACCGGTGGCACGCACTTCCGCCGAGCTCATCAACGTCTCAGCGGCAGTCAGCACCACACTGCCGCCGCTGCTGCCGCTGGCCCGAATGGCGCCACTTTGAAGCACCGTGCCACCGGCAATCGTGACCTGCCCCCCCCGGCCACTGGCCGGTGGAACCTGAGCTGTCGTCGATGGTGTTGTTGGTGACACCAACGGGGTCGATGGGGCCAGGAGGGCGGCAGCCGGCGCTTCAGCCGTAACGGCTGTCACATCCAGAGCAGAAACGTCATTGCTCAGGGACGCGATCACATCCTCCGTCACGAGGGGAGCTTGCACCGTGGACATGTCCTCAGCGGAGACCTGACTGGCCAGGGGCTCGAGCACCGCAGCCTCCAGCAGCGGAGCTTCCACCACAGTCACGGCGTCCGGTGGTGGTTCCGCCAGCGCTGCGTTCAGGTCTGTGGTGCCGGTCTGCGGCGCAAAGCTCCAGCTGCCGCTCGTGCCGCTGTTCTCCACCACCGTGCCGCTACCGCCATCGGTGCTGCCTTCCGCAGAGCCACTGCCGGAGGCATTGATCATGCCGCCGCTGATCAAGACCCGCTGCCCCTTCAGCTCAATCCGTCCCCCATCGGCCAGCACCGCCTTAGCCGGGATCCCATCAGCTACCGCTGGCGGCGGTGTCGAGGCGGCGGCGGCGGCCACACCCACCGGGGCGGACGGTGCTGGATCACTCGAACCCGCATCAGCTGGTCCGGAGTCGCCTGATCCGGCTTCAGCCACGATTACAGCACCGGATGGCCAGGCTGCATCGCTGCTGGCCTCAGGCATCGCCTCGGATGACGGTTCCGAGGCTGAGGCTGCCGATCCCTCGCTGGCGACATCTGGTCCTGCTTCCGGGGCGTCCGTGCTATCCGCATCAGATGTCTCGAGACCTGTCTCGCTGGCACCATCCGCCGCGGCCTCGGATCCACCGGTCTCTGATCCACCGGTCTCTGTTCCACCGGTCTCTGTTCCACCGGTCTCGGATCCATCGCTGCCGGCCTCACTGGCCGACGCCTCTTCCTCCTCTGCGGCCGCAACAATCGTGGCCGGATCGTTTCCGGCACCATCGCCAGCGCTCTCTGGCTCGCTCGCCACTTCACCGCCGTCGCCGTCGCCGCCAGTGGCGAGCACATCGGTGTTCTCCAGCGTCAGATCTCCCACCGCCGCCAGCACCACGGTTCCGCCACCGGTGGCTCCGCTCGAATCGATGCGGCTATCGCGAACACTCACCACCTCTCCTTCCACCGCAATCCGCCCGCCCACGCCATCGGCGCTGCTCACGTTCAGCTCACTGGAGCTGATGCTCACATCACGGCCGGCCACCTCGATCTCGCCGCCACTCACCAGCAGACGCGCCGCCTGCAGAATCACATTGCCGCCCTGGGCATCCATCAGCAGGCTCTGATCCACCGTGAGCGTGCCGCCAGCGAGGCTCAGATCGCCATTGCTACTCAACCCCAGCGCCGCCAGACTGGCCGAGTCCGTCACCAGGCCAGAGCGGCCCCGCAGCGGTTCACCACTGAGCAGGGCCGCCTGGGCCGGCGTTGTTCCCAGCACATCAAACAGGCCAGATCCAATCCGCAGAGCCGTGGCGGTACTGAGATTGAGATGCTGCACATTCTGGAATCCGCCGGAGCCACTGATCGTGATCCCGCCAGGAGACAGCCAGAACAGATTTCCTTTGCTGCTCAGTGAAACCGGCTTATCAATAAAGCTGCCCAGAGAATTAATCACCCCTACCATGACATTGCTATATCCACCCGACTCAATCCGCACTCCCGTGATGCCGCCGCGCGTATCGAACGCACCGAAGCGATGAAACAGATTGCGCCCTGCCCCCGTTCCGCCACTCACGCCGCACAGGCCGGCTTCACAGCTGCCGTCCCTGACCCCATTCACCACCGTGCCCAGGCTCCTCGCTCCTGCCGCTCCCTTCACCTCCGCCGCCGCACGACCAGCGCCCAGGAGCAGCCCCGTGAGGCCCAGGCCGGCCCCGAGGCCCAACGCCCACAGGCGGAATTGAGGCTTTGCCGTCATGGGGGGAGGTGGCTGTCGTTGATGCCGCGAGGCGCCAAAGCCCCCACTGAGGCCGTAAAGGTTGCCGCGACTCGTCAGGCCTATTGCCAATGAGTTCAGCATAGGATGGAAAAACTTGACTTATGAGCTCAATTTTAGAGCACGCTCGCGTTGAGCACGTCCGAAACTATCCATCTTCTTCTAACAGCAGGCTCTGCGATTGTCTGCCCTTGAGTAGCAATCGCTACCATGGCTGTCGGGAATGCCCGCGCCAGAAGCCCTGGTATCGCGGATGACCCATGCCCCGCCGGGCTCTGCCTGTCCAATTGCCGTCGACCGCCTGAAGGGCAGAGTCCCTGCCGCACAGCTTTGAAGTCGTTCAGTCGATCGAAACAGCGGCACACCAGCCTTCACCACCCTCGATCCTTCCGTTGACAATTCCCGGTTGGAATTGCGTTCTGTGGGCATCAGATGCTCCTCCTGTTAGCCCAGCTGGTTGCGCCGCCGCTGCAGAACAGTCCGATTCGGCTGCCCGGACCCGATGCCGGGGAACAGCGTCCGGCCCCCCGGGGAGAGCAGCAACCGGTTCCGGTGGAGATTCAGGAACCGATCGATGGCGAGCCCCCGGCCCAGACGCCCGATTCCCCGGATCAACCCGGCACCGAACCACCAGCCGTACCCGGCGACTTCGGCAGCAGTGCAGAGCCCCGGGTGGAGGGGCTCACCGTCTACGACGCCTCTGATCTCTCAACAATCCTGGCCGGGTGCGGCGCCGGCGAGGCATCGGCCCAACGGCTCCAGACCTGTGCTGCAGTCCTCACGGCCCGGTTGGTGGCCGATGGCTATCTCAACAGCCGTGTCTATGTCAAAGCCACACCAGCCCCTGGCTACCTGGAGGTGGTCGAAGGGCGAGTGGTGGAACTCCGCGTCAACAGCGACGACGGCCGCCTCAGCCGCAAGGTGTCGCGGCTGCTGGCTCCCCTGAAGGGCTCGGTGCTGCACTTGCCCACCGTGGAGCAGCAACTGCAATTGCTGAAGCGCCTGCCGGGTGTGGCGAACGTGCGCGGCAACCTTTCACGCCTGGGCAGCGACCCTTCCCAGGCGGTCTTCACGGTGAGCTTCCAGCCCAGCGACCAGCCCTGGCAAGGCGAATTCTCCCTCCGCAACGACGGCTCCAACGGCTCCGGTGAGGCACGCGCCATCGGCACCATCGCCAAGGCCAACCTGGCCACCCGCGGCGACACCCTGCTGATCTACAGCGAGCTCGGCACAGACAACACGCCCTCACTCGGGGCTGTGATCACGTCGGTGAGCTACACGGTGCCCCTGGCCGATCAATGGAACTTCACCGGCGCCTTCGGTTACAGCCGCCGCAACCTGATCGAGCTTCCCTCCCCCACGAACGGCATCTCCACGACCCAGTTCCAGGGGCTGGGCCAGGTCGAGTGGGTGTTCAAGGACACCCTCAGCCAGCGCTGGAGTCTGTTCGCCGGATTCAGCGGCGACCGCAGCACTACCTACCTTGACGGCAGGGCCCTGCCGGACCTGGTGCCGGAGAGCGTGCGCTCCCCCAGCAACGGCTACCTGCGGGTCGGTCTGGCCGCCAATGGACTCAGCGGCTCGCTGGGCTGGGCTGGCAACGTCTATCTGCTGCAGGGCATTGCCGCCG